>CAJTOV010000086.1:8564-16507 GCA_910577765.1 uncultured Lachnospiraceae bacterium | reverse complement strand
CTTTGCAGACGCACAGATGCCGCAGACATCTGGCACTTTATTCACCGTTATTTCCACAATGCAGTACTAGCTGTGCCAGAAGTTCTTTTACATACAGGCGGAAGGCATCCGGGTCTTCCAGGTGCATCTGTTCCAGAGGAACGTATGGGAGCCTGTCCCTGGGTTCCAGCTTCATCACTGGCTCCCAGATGGGGACAAACTGGGGAACAAAGGTGCCTTCCATCCGGGTATAGCAGGTGGCGGCCGTGGCCCGGGTGCGGGCGCTTCTGTCCACATATTCCCCGACACTTTTGTGGACTGCCGTGTCCTCGTAGACCAGATAATAGTAGTCCTTGTAGTTGGGATAGAAGTGCTTCATGATTCCCTGGTACAGCCGGACGGTCAGGTACAGCCGGCAGTCCTGGACACGGCACCAGACCAGACCGGACCGGGCGGCAAAGGGAACCGGAACCCGGAAGCTGCTCTGGCATACCAGCTCCAGGGTGGGAGCGGAGGACGGGCAGCTGCCGGAGGATGGGTCCGGGGCGGAGGGCCGGGGGTCTGCCGGGGATGGTGACACGGCAGCAGGCCGGGTGCCGCCGGAGACCTGCCAGGATACAAGGCTGAAATCATGCTCCAGGAAATCCGGGTAGCTGAGCACCGGGAGAATCCGGGGCATGCCTTTTAAGTCGTCTTCATTGTGCAGGATTAACAGGTCATACAGGTGCCTGTCCTGGCTGTGAAGATAATCTTCATAGACCTCCACCAGCTGTCCCCCTGAAAACCGGTCCTGCCGCTCTACACCCAGAAACTGCTCAATGGCTTTCTGCTTCATGCTTTCCAGTCCCAGAAGCTTCCGGAAAGGGCGGATGCGCTTATAGATATCAAAGCTTTCCACACCGGAAAAATCATAGGAAAGGCCAAAATGGCGGCAGCGTTTCAGCAGGAAGGGAATATCAAAGCCGTCCCCGTTGAAATGAACCAGTATCCGGTACTGTCCCAGAAAGGCGAAGAATGCATGAAGCAGCCCTTCCTCGGAATCGCGGGTGTCGGCAAACCACTGGACCAGGTGCCAGGCACCGCCTTTATAACAGGTACAGCCTACCAGATACAGGCTGGAATAATCCCCGGAAAATCCGGTGGTTTCAATGTCAAAAAACAGGAGCTCCTCCAGGGGGCCGATCCGGTCCAGGGGATAGGTGTCAGGAAGATCAATGGGTTTCTCGATGGTAATCAATGGTCTCTTATTCCTCTCTAAGATGCATGCAGCATTTGTTCACTATCATGGTTTCCATGTAACTATAGCGGTTTTCCTGTGGATTGTAAAGTTAAAATGATCGGGCGGACGCCCGATGCTTCTTATCCGGCATAGCCGGGCAAGAAGATGCCCCCCGTGAACAGTAACAAATGATCATGTTCGAAACAGAATGTCTGTTCGATTCTTCTTGCGGTACAGGTGGGAATATGGTATGATCATTGGAGATTCCCGGCGGAAAGGAGCAAAAGACATTGTTTTCCTATATAAAAGGTACTTTGGTTGAGATGTTTGATGATGTGGTGGTGGTGGACACCGGGCAGATCGGATGGAATATCCATGTGCCCCTCAGCGTGATGGAAGCCCTGCCCGGGGTGGGAAAGGAAGTGCAGATCTTTACCTCCTTCCAGGTACGGGAGGATGCCATGGCTTTGTACGGGTTCTTAAGCAGGCAGGATCTGAATATGTTCCGGATGCTTCTGACGGTCAACGGAATCGGGGCCAAGGCCGCCTTGTCGGTGATGTCCACCCTGCGGCTGCCGGATCTGCAGGCAGCCATTCTGTCCGAGGACGGCAGGGCCATTGCCAGGGCGCCGGGAGTGGGGCCCAAGACGGCCAAACGGGTGATTCTGGACTTAAAGGACAAGATCCGGGCAGAGGATCTTCTGCCGGGAGCGGCGGCCGTTTCCGGGGATATCCGGGTTCAGGCCGTCCAGGGCTCCCTGGCGGCGGACGGGGCAGCCAGGGAGGCGGTGGAAGCCCTGGTGGCTCTGGGATATTCCTCCGCAGAAGCCTCCAGGGCCGTGGGCCGGGTGACTGTGACGGAGGAGATGACCGCGGAGGCCGTGCTGAAGGCTTCCCTGAAATATCTGGCATTTTGATATCTGTTGAGATGGAGTGTATATGGAGCGGAGAATCATTACCACAGAGGTTACGGAAGAAGAGAAGCGGACCGAGCAGAGCCTGCGGCCCCAGATGCTGGCCCAGTACATCGGCCAGGAGAAAATCAAGACCAATTTAAAGGTCTATATTGACGCGGCCAGGGCCAGGGGAGAGTCCCTGGACCATGTGCTGTTCTACGGCCCGCCGGGGCTTGGAAAGACCACCCTTTCCGGCATCATTGCCAATGAGATGGGGGTCAACATGAAGGTGACCTCCGGCCCGGCCATTGAGAAGCCCGGGGAGATGGCGGCCATCCTCAACAATCTTCAGGAGGGAGACGTGCTGTTTGTAGACGAGATCCACAGGCTGAACCGGCAGGTGGAGGAGGTGCTTTACCCGGCCATGGAGGATTTTGCCATTGACATCATGCTGGGGAAGGAGTCATCGGCCAGGTCCATCCGCCTGGATCTGCCCCATTTTACCCTGGTAGGGGCTACCACCCGGGCGGGACTTTTGACGGCTCCTCTCCGGGACCGGTTCGGGGTGGTGCAGAAGCTGGAATTCTACACACCGGAGGAACTGAAGATCATTGTGGAGCGGTCGGCCGGGGTGATGGGGGTGGAGATTCATGAAGACGGGGCAGCGGAGATCGCCCGACGTTCCCGGGGAACCCCCAGGCTTGCCAACCGGCTCTTACGGCGGGTCAGGGATTTCGCCCAGGTCCGGTATGACGGGGTGATCACCCGGCAGGTGGCGGACTTTGCCCTGGATATTCTGGATGTGGACAAGATGGGCTTAGACAACAATGACCGGAATATTCTGCTGACCATGATCCAGAAGTTCGGGGGCGGCCCGGTGGGGCTGGATACCCTGGCAGCGGCCCTGGGGGAGGATGCGGGAACCCTGGAGGATGTGTATGAGCCCTACCTTCTGATGAACGGATTCTTAAACCGGACCCCCAGGGGACGGGTGGCCACGGAGCATGCGTACAGGCACCTGGACATTCCTGTCTAAAATAACTTGTTCATCCGGGAAAGCTCTGATATAATGAAGCAAAAGCAGACAATAAGATCGTAGGAGCCGGAGCATGAACCAGAACAATTATATGGAACTGATTATAGATGGGAAGATTTACAAAATGGGCGGAGCGGAGGACGAGATGTACCTCCAGAGAATTGCCAATTATATCAACGAGAAGATCAGCAGGCTGAAACGGCAGGAAGGCTTTACCCGCCTCAGCAGTGATTACCAGTTTGTCATGGAGGCCCTGAACCTGGCAGACGATTATTTCAAGGAGCAGGACCGGGCCAACCTTCTGGCAGAGCAGAAGGCCGCCATGGAGAAGGAGGCCTACACCCTGAAGCATGACCTGGTAAAGGCCCAGTTAGACCTGGAGAAGCTTCAGCGGGAGCTGGATGCAGAGAAGCTTAAGGAGCGGGAGCAGGCAGGCCTGGCGGCCAAGGAGAAGGCTTCAGCGGAGCGGGAAGCCTACACCTTAAGGCATGACCTGGAGAAGGCCCAGAAAGAACTGGAAAATCTTCGAAAAGAGCTGGAGGATGAGAAGCAGAAAAGCGAAGAGCTGAAAGCGGAAACCGGTTCCCTGAAATCCAGGCTGGAACAGCAGAATGCCATGAAGGCAGCGGCGGCAGCAGCCGCCGCGGTGAACCAGCGGACCCAGAATATCCGGTAACCGGCAGGGAAAGGACAGGAGGAGACTTGAAGAAACAGGCAGAGGTTCTGGCGCCAGCCGGTTCCATGGAAAGTATGATGGCCGCCGTCCATGCAGGGGCAGATGCGGTCTATATGGGCGGAAGCCGGTTCGGGGCCAGGGCCTATGCAGACAACCCGGAGGAGGACCGGTTTCTGGAGGCCATTGATTATGCCCATCTTCACGGATGCCGGCTGTACATGACGGTCAATACCCTGGTGAAGGAGCGGGAGCTGGGAGAACTGTACGGATTTTTGCGGCCCTGCTATGAGCGGGGGCTGGACGGGGTCATTGTCCAGGACCTGGGGGTGCTCTCCTTTGTACGGCAGCATTTCCCGGACCTGCCGGTCCATGCCAGTACCCAGATGACGGTCACCGGCCCCCGGTTTGCCAGAATCTTAAAGGAGCAGGGGGCTTCCCGGATCGTGACGGCCAGGGAGCTGTCCCTTGGGGAGCTGGCCAGGATTCACCGGGAAGTGGATATTGAGATTGAAAGCTTTGTCCATGGGGCACTGTGCTACTGTTACTCGGGCCAGTGTCTCTTAAGCAGTTTCATCGGAGGGCGCAGCGGCAACCGGGGGCGGTGTGCCCAGCCCTGCCGCCTGCCCTATGATGTACAGGGAGCCAGGGACAAAGAGCGGTATGTAATGAATCTGAAAGACCTGTGCACCCTGGATATTCTGCCGGATATTCTTGAGGCAGGGGTATATTCCCTAAAGATTGAGGGAAGAATGAAGAGTCCCAGGTATACTGCCGGAGTAGTCAGCGTCTACCGGAAGTATGTGGACCGCTATCTGGCCCGGGGCCGGGAAGGCTACCAGGTGGACCCGGCAGACCAGGAGCTTCTGCTGGATCTTTTTGACCGGGGCGGCCACACGGACGGATACTACCGCCGGCACAACGGGCGGGATATGGTGGCCCTGAAGGAAAAGCCTGCCTTCCGGCAGGTGGACCAGGAGCTGTTTAAGCGCCTGGACGCGGAATATGTGAACCGGAAGAAGCAGGAGCCGGTCCGGGGAGTCTTGCAGGTGACAGAAGGAGAGCCGGTCCGGCTGGAGGTATCCCTGGCAGGGCAGGGCGCCGGGGACTCCGGCCCGGCTGACCCAAGGGCAGGCGGAACCCGGGAGCAGGGGCCTGGGATCACCGGCCCGGCGGTCCGGCAGCCCCGGGCAGCGGTCACCGGCCCGGTGGTCCAGTCTGCCAGAAGCCATCCCATGACCAGTGACCAGCTTCGGAAGCAGATGGAAAAGACCGGAAACTCCCCCTTCTGTTTTGAAGCCCTGGACATACGGCTGGAGGGTTCCTGCTTCCTGCCGGTCCAGGCAGTCAACCAGCTTCGGCGGCAGGGGTTCCAGGCGCTGGAGGAAGCGGTGCTGACGGCTTACCGGAGAGACGGAAGGGCCGGGGAGGGCCGGAAAGAAGAGCCGCTGCCAGAGGCCGCTTCCGGCTCCGGGTCTTTCAGGCAGGTGTCTTCAGACGCCGATTCCAGTCCGGTTCCAGCTATCCATGTGCTTCTGGAGAATCCGGCTGCCCTGGAGGCGGTCCTGGAATTTCCGGAAACAGCATCCGTGTACCTGGATGCCGGCGGCTTCGGGGCAGAGACCTGGAAGGAGGCGGCAGAAGGCTGCCACCGGAAGGGAAAGCAGTGCGTGCTGGCTTTTCCGTATATATTCCGGCCCCAGGCAGAACACTATTTTCTGGAACACTGGAAGGAATTTACCGGGGCCGGTTTTGACCAGGTTCTGGTCCGGTCCCTGGAGGAAGCAGGCTTTCTCAAGGAGCAGGGGGCAGGACTTCCCATGATCTTTGACGCAGGGATTTATGCCATGAACCACCGGGCGGCAGCATGGCTTAAGGAGTCCGGGGCCCAAAGGCTGACCCTTCCCCTGGAGCTGAATGCCGGGGAGCTGCGGGAGCTTCTGGCAGCAGCGCCGGGAAGCTGGGAGATGCCTGTCTACGGCCATCTTCCGGCCATGGTCTCGGCCCAGTGCGTGAGACGGACAAAGCTGGGATGTGACCGGAAGCCGGACGTGCTTTTCATGAAGGACCGGACCGGAAAGCAGATTCCGGTACGCAACGTATGCCGGTTCTGCTACAATATGGTGTACAACCCGGAGCCTCTGTCCCTGGCCGGGATGGAGAAGCAGGTGAAAGGGCTGGGAGCCGCGGTTATCCGGCTTCAGTTCTCCGTGGAGAATGCCTCCCGGACCAGGGATGTGATCCGCGCTTACGTGGAGCATTTCCGGTATGGAAAGGATACGCCGGTGCCTGTGGACGGGTTTACCCGCGGGCATATAAAGCGGGGCGTGGAGTGAGCAAAGGAAGCAGTAAGAGGACTTATGGTAAATGTTGTTATTGAGATTTCCAAATATATACTGATTCTTCTCATGGCTGCCTACACCTACTGGAACTTCAGGTATTTCCGGTTCGGGGAAGAGGAGGAGCGGCGGCGGGTATGCAGACGCCAGAACGGGGCCATGTTTGCCCTGCATTTTGTGGCATATCTGGTGCTGTACTTAAAGACAGAGGATGAGCGGGTGGTGCTGTTTTATCTGGCCCAGGTAGTGTTCTTTGCCGCTTATCTGGGGCTTTCCGGCATCTTTTACCGGCATATATCCCGGATTCTGGTAAGCAATGTGTGCCTCCTTTTGTGTGTGGGGCTGATCATTCTCACCCGTCTGTCCTTTGCCCGGGCCGTGCGCCAGTTTTTGATCGTGGCTGTGTCGGCCCTGGTCACCTGGATGCTTCCCTTTATTATGGACCGGGCCTGGCAGCTTGCCAGGATTCCCTGGGTCTACGGGATTCTGGGGCTGGTGCTTCTGGCGGTGGTGTGGGTGGCAGGCAGCAACAGCTTTGGGGCCCAGCTTTCCCTGTCTGTGGGAGGTCTGTCCTTCCAGCCGTCGGAATTCGTCAAGATCAGTTTTGTGTTCTTTGTGGCAGCCATGTTCTACCGGTCCACGGATATCCGGCAGGTGGCGGTGACCACGGCTGTGGCAGGGGCCCATGTACTGGTGCTGGCAGCTTCCAGGGATCTGGGCGGGGCCCTTTTATTCTTTGTCACCTACCTGGCCATGGTGTTTGTGGCAACCGGAAATCTTCTGTATCTTCTCACAGGACTGGTGGGCGGGTGCGGGGCCTGCGGTGCGGCTTACTCCCTGTTCTCCCATGTGCGGGTGCGGGTGGAAGCCTGGAGAAACCCCTGGGCAGACATTGACAACCGGGGGTACCAGATCACCCAGTCCCTGTTTGCCATAGGCACCGGAGGCTGGTTTGGCATGGGACTGTACCAGGGCACGCCCTACAGGATTCCGGTGGTGGAAAAGGACTTTGCCTTTGCCGCCATTTCCGAGGAGCTGGGAGGAATCTTTGCGGTATGCCTGCTGTTTGTGTGTCTGGGGTGTTTTCTCCAGTTTGTCATGCTGGCCGGGCGGATGCAGGCCGCCTTCTACCGTCTGGTGGCCTTTGGGCTGGCGGTTGAGTACATGGTCCAGGTGATTCTGACCGTAGGGGGCGTCATCAAGTTCATCCCTTCCACCGGGGTGACCCTGCCTCTGGTCAGCTATGGCGGAAGCTCCGTACTTGCCACCTTCCTCCTGTTTGGCGTCATGCAGGGGCTGTATATTCTGAAAGAGAAGGATGAGGAAGATGAAGAATGGGGCTAAAGGGTCCGGGGCGGACAAAAATATGCTGCTGGTTACCTACCTGCTGGTGGCGGTGTTTGTCAGCATGGTGGGATATCTGGGGTATTTTCTTCAGGTGGAAAGCAGGCAGGTGATCAACAATTCCTACAACGGGCGTCTGGACCGGTTTGCGGACCGGATCGTCCGGGGGCAGATCCTCAGCCGGGACGGACGGGTGCTGGCCGAGACCCGGACCGGGGAGGACGGACAGGAGACGCGGGTTTATCCTTACGGAAGCCTGTTTGCCCATGTGGTAGGCTATTCCAGCCATGGAAAGACCGGCATAGAGGCCCTGGCCAACTTCTACCTTCTAAGCTCCCATGTAAATCTGGCAGAGAAGGTGATCCGGGAGCTGTCCGGTGTGAAAAATGCCGGGGACCGGGTGGTGACCACCCTGGATGTGGATTTGCAGCAGGCGGCCTGGGATGCCCTGGGGGAG
>CAJTOV010000086.1:0-8554 GCA_910577765.1 uncultured Lachnospiraceae bacterium | reverse complement strand
CGTGGTGGTGCTGGAGCCGGATACCGGCAAGGTTCTGGCCATGGTTTCCCGGCCAGCCTTTGACCCCAATACCCTGGCAGCAGACTGGGACAGCCTGATTGCCGGGGACAGTGCCGAAGCCAGACTGTTGAACCGGGCGGCCCAGGGAGTCTATCCTCCCGGGTCCGTTTTCAAGATCGTCACCATGCTGGCCTATATGCGGGAGCACAGGGATACCTGGGCAGATACGGCTTTTGACTGCGGCGGACGGTTTCGCCATGGGGACTATACCATATCCTGCTACCATGGCAATGTTCACGGTCCCCAGACCATCTCCCAGGCCTTTGCCAATTCCTGCAACGGGGCCTTTGCCAGTCTGGGGCTTTCCATGAACCGGGGGGCCATGAAGGACCTGGCCGGGCAGCTTCTGTTCAATGCGGACCTGCCCCTGTCCCTGGCTTACAGCAAAAGCTCCTATTCCATGGAGGCGGATGCAGGGGACTGGGAGATTCTCCAGACCTCCATAGGCCAGGGAAGTACCCAGATGACCCCGATTCACACGGCCATGATCACGGCGGCCATTGCCAACGGCGGGGTGCTGATGAAGCCTTATGTGGTGGACCGGGTGGAGAGTGTGGCAGGCCAGGAGCAGGAGAAGTTCCTTCCTTCCGCTTACGGCAGTATCATGACCCAGGAGGAGGCAGGAAACCTGGCAGGGCTTATGAGGCAGGTGGTGACAGAGGGCACCGGTTCGGCTCTCAGGACCGACGCCTACCCGGCGGCGGGAAAGACCGGCTCGGCGGAGTTCGAGACCGGGAAGGAGACCCACGCCTGGTTCACCGGTTTTGCCCCGGCAGCAGACCCGCGGATCGTGGTGACCGTGGTGGTGGAGGAAGGGGGCTCCGGCGGGCAGGTGGCCGCGCCGGTGGCCAGAAGGATCTTTGACACCTATTTTGCCGGACAGCAGGAAAAGGGCAGGTAACCGTTCCGGGTGCATGGGGCATTTGACCCTTGCGGCATTGGCCAGATGCCCGTGCGGGTACGGTGCTTGTCATTGCTGGCGGAAATAAAGAATACCAGGGAGGAAAAAGCATGTTTCGGGCAAAGGATTACAGAAGGGCAGAGAGCCTGGAGGAGGCCTACACCCTGAACCAGAAACGCAGCAATGTGCTGGTTGGGGGCATGATGTGGCTGAAAATGGGCAATGGACAGAAAGGAACCGTCATCGACCTTTCCGGACTGGGGCTGGACGGCATTGAAGAGGACGGGGAGCAGTTTTCCATAGGCTGTATGTGCAGCCTGCGGAAGCTGGAGACCCATGAAGGGCTCAATACTTATTTCGGCGGGATATTCCGGGAATGTACAAGGCATATTGTGGGAACCCAGTTCCGCAACGGAGCCACAGTGGGAGGAAGCATGGCGGGACGGTTCGGATTCTCCGATATTCTGACCTGCCTGCTGGTGACGGACGCTTATGTGGAGCTTTACAAAGGGGGGACAGTGCCCCTGGCCCGGTTTGCCAGAGAGGGCTGCGGCCGGGATATTCTGGTGCGGGTGCTTGTGAAAAAGGACAAAAGGCGAGCGGCTTATGTGACCCAGCGCAATTCCCAGACCGATTTTCCGGTGATTGCCTGCGGGGTGGCAAAAAAAGACGGGAATTACTATGTGTCCGTAGGGGCCCGTCCCTCCAGGGCAGATCTGGTGGTGCGGCCCGTAACCGGGGAGCCTCTGGCCGACCAGGCCAGGGCCGCGGCAGACAGCTTTACCTATGGGGACAATATGCGGGCCGGCGGGGAGTACCGGAAGCATCTGGCCCAGGTGTACATACGGAGACTGATGGAGCAGCTGGAGCAGGAGGAAAGGTAGCATGGAGATAGGGTTTGTGTTAAACGGCAGGAAGGTGACCGCAGAGATCACAGCGTCCACGGTGCTTCTGGATGTGGTCCGGGACAAGGGCTGCTACAGTGTGAAGCGGGGATGTGAGACATCCGGCTGCGGTCTGTGTACCGTGTGGCTGGACGGGACGCCGGTCTTGTCCTGTTCCACCCTGGCGGCCCGGGTGGAAGGCAGGGAAGTCACCACCCTGGAAGGCCTCTCTAAGGAGGCGGAGGAGTTCGGCCTCTTCCTGGCCCGGGAGGGCGGGGAGCAGTGTGGCTTCTGCAGCCCGGGACTGATCATGAATGTGCTGGCCATGGAGCGGGAGCTGGATCATCCGGACCTGGATGCCATCAAGGAATACCTGGCAGGAAACCTTTGCCGGTGCACCGGCTATGCCAGCCAGCTGCGGGCAGTGGAAAAATATCTGGCACGTGGCTGCGGGAACCCGGATACCCGGGAATCCGTACAGCCGCAGGAATAGGGAGGTACAGGCGGATGAAGGTCAAGAAACAGTATGTAGGTGCGCCGGTGATCAAGAAGGATGCCATGGCGCTGGTCACCGGAAAGCCGGTGTACACGGAGGATATTGCGCCGAAAGACTGTCTGGTGGTAAAGGTACTGCGCAGTCCCCATGCCCATGCCCTGATCGAGGAGATGGATACCAGCCATGCCCTGGCGGTAGACGGGATCGTGGCGGTCCTTAACTGGAAGGACGCCCCAAAGCGGCGGTTTACCATGGCAGGCCAGACCTACCCGGAGCCAAGCCCCTATGACCGGCTGATCCTGGACAGAAGGATGCGGTTTGTGGGGGATGTGGCAGCGGTGGTGGCCGGGGAGACGGAGGAAGCCGTGGATCTGGCCTTAAAGAGGATTAAGGTCCGTTACCAGGTGCTGGAGCCGGTGCTGGATTTTCGCAGGGCCAAGGACCATCCGGTGCTGGTCCACCCGGAGGATAACTGGGAAAGTCTCTGCGATGTGGGGGCGGACAACCACCGGAATCTGTGCGCCTGCGGTGTGGAAGGGGAAGGGGACGTGGATGCCATTCTGGAAGCATGCCCCTACAAGGTAGAAGAAACCTACCATGTGAAAGCCAACCAGCAGGCCATGATGGAGACCTTCCGGACCTTTACCACCATGGATACCTACGGGCGCCTGGTGGTTACCAGCTCCACCCAGGTGGTGTTCCACTGCCGGCGGATCGTGGCCAATGCCTTAAACATCCCCAAGTCCAGGGTCCGGGTGATCAAGCCCCGGATCGGCGGCGGCTTCGGGGCCAAGCAGAGCGCTATCTCCGAGGTGTATCCGGCCCTGGTCACCTGGCTTACGGGCAGACCGGCCATGATGGTCTTTACCCGGTACGAGTCCCAGATCGCCTCATCCCCCCGCCATGAGATGGAAGTGAAGGTGCGGGTGGGGGCCGATGAAAACGGAATCCTCCAGGCCATTGACATTTACACCCTGTCCAATACCGGGGCCTTCGGGGAGCACGGGCCTACTACGGTGGGACTGTCCGGCCATAAGTCCATTCCCTTGTACCGGACGCCCAGGGCCTTCCGGTTCGCCTACGATGTGGTCTACACCAACACCATGTCTGCCGGGGCCTACCGGGGATACGGGGCCACCCAGGGGATCTTTGCCCTGGAGAGCGCGGTCAACGAACTGGCGGAAAAGCTACATATGGACCCTACGGTGCTGCGGGAGAAGAACATGGTGCGGGAAGGGGATGTGATGCCTGCCTACTATGGGGAGACCGCCACCAGCTGTACCCTGGACAAGTGTCTGGCCAGGGCCAAGGAGATGATCGGCTGGGACGAAAAATACCCCTGCCGCAGTGTGGGAAACGGAAAGGTCCGGTCTGTGGGTGTGGCCATGGCCATGCAGGGCTCCTCCATTTCCCAGGTGGATGTAGGCTCTGTGGGGCTTAAGTTAAATGACGACGGCTTCTACACCATGATGATCGGGGCGGCAGATATGGGAACAGGCTGTGACACCACCCTGGCCCAGATCTGTGCAGACTGTCTGTGCTGCGATATTGAAAATATTGTTCCCCACGGGGTGGATACGGATGTGTCCCCCTATGACTCAGGCTCCTATGCTTCCAGCACAGCCTACCTGACGGGAATGGCAGCCATGAAGGCCAGCGAGGCTATGGTAAAGAAAATTCTCCTTAAAGGGGCTGAATATCTGGGCTGTCCGCCGGAGGCCGTGGATTTTGACGGGGAGCGGGTCTATGAGACCGGAGGAACCGGAGTGATCACCCTGAAGGATCTGGCCAACCAGATCATGTGCAACAATGACAAGGCCCTGGAGGTGGTAGAGACCCGCACCTCCCAGGTGTCGCCGCCGCCCTTTATGGTGGGAATCGCGGAGATCGAGCTGGACCAGGAGACCGGCCATTATGACCTGGTGGACTATGTGGCTGTGGTAGACTGCGGCACTTCCCTGAATCCCAATATGACCCGGGTCCAGACAGAGGGAGGCCTGGGCCAGGGCATCGGCATGGCCATGTTCGAGGATGTGACCCGGTCGCCTGGGGGACGGGTGTATGAGAACTCCTTTATGCAGTACAGGCTGCCTTCCCGGATGGATATCGGCAGACTGCGGGTGGAATTCGAGAACAGCTACGAGGCTTCCGGTCCCTTTGGCGCCAAGTCCATCGGGGAGATCGTCATCAATACGCCGTCGCCGGCCATTGCCGGGGCCATTGCCAATGCCACCGGAGGGGTACATATCCGGGAGCTTCCCATGACGGCAGAGAAGGTGTATGCCGGAATGGGGAACCTGGAAAAAGGGAAGCAGGGCAAGTCCGGGGAAAAGCCGGGCAGGGGAGCGTGGTAACCGTTCAAGGGGGACCGGAACTGTTGCGGAGCATGTTCCCCATAGGGCTTTAACAATATCAGGAGGTATGGAGAACCAGATGAAGATTATCATAATTGGCTGCGGAAAGGTGGGGGTGGCCCTGGCAGGCCAGCTGACCCAGGAGGAGCACGATGTAGTACTGATTGACGTGTCCGCGGCGCGGATTCAGAGCATTGCCGAGGAGATTGACGCCATCAAGCTGGTGGGCAACGGGGCCAGCATTGCGATTCAGACAGAGGCCGGGGTGGAGAAGGCAGATATTATGATTGCGGTTACCGGCTCCGACGAGCTGAATCTGCTGTGCTGTGTCATTGCCAAGAAGGCGGGAGACTGCCACACCATTGCCCGTGTGCGCAATCCCATCTATTACGAGGAGATCGAGTTCATCCGGGAGAAGCTGGGCATCTCCATGATCTTAAACCCGGAGTATGCGGCTGCCAATGAGATCTCCCGGATTCTCCGGTTCCCGTCGGCCATTAAGATTGATCCCTTTGCCAAGGGGCGGGCAGAGCTGGTGAAGTTCAAGGTCCTGCCGGAGTTTAAGCTGGACGGTCTGTCCGTTATGGACATTGACAGCAAATACCACTGTGACGTGCTGATCAGCGGTGTGGAGCGGGAGGATGAGGTGGTAATCCCAGACGGCAAATACATTATCCGCAACGGGGATATTGTGTCCATTATGGCAGCGCCCAGAAACTCCATGGAATTCTTCAAAAAGATCGGGGTCCAGACCAACCCGGTGACCAGTACCATGATCATCGGCGGCAGCAAGATCGCCGTGTACCTGGCCAGGCAGCTGTCCTCCATGCATATCCGGGTGAAAATCATCGAGCGGGACAAAAAGCGCTGCGACGAGCTAAGCGAGCTTTTGCCCGAGACCCTGATCATCAATGGGGACGGCAGCAACCGGGATCTTCTGCGGGAGGAGGGGCTGGACCAGGCAGAGGCATTTGTCACCCTGACCAGCATGGATGAGGAGAATGTGTTCCTGGCGCTGTTTGCCAAGGAGATCTCAAAGGCCAAGCTGGTGACCAAGATCAACCGCATCGCCTTTGACGAGATTGTCAACCGTATGGACTTAGGAAGCCTGATCCATCCCAAATTTATCACCGCCGATTCCATTCTCCAGCACGTGCGGGCCATGCAGAATACCATCGGCAGCAACGTGGAGACCCTGTACCATATTCTGGACGGCAAGGCAGAGGCCCTGGAGTTTCTGATCCGGGAGGATTCGGAGGTAACCAATATTCCGCTGATGAAGATCCGTCTGAAGGACAACCTGCTGATCGGCTGTATCAACCGGGGCGGCGTGATCCGGATTCCCAGAGGCCAGGACCATATCCAGAAAGGGGATACGGTGATTGTGGTCACCAGCCATAAGGGACTCAGTGATATTCGGGATATTCTCAAAAAATAATATAACAGTTGGGAGAGGGCATCCCGACGGCTATAGGAAATAGGAGATACTTATGAATTATTCCATTATTGTTTATATTATCGGATGGATTCTGAATATTGAGGCGGTGCTTCTTCTTCTTCCCTGCATTGTGGCGGTGATCTACCGGGAGCCTTCCGGGGTCAGCCTGGCTGTGACGGCAGCAGCCTGTCTGGTGCTGGGAGTCCTGCTGGTACTGAGGAAGCCGAAACGGCAGATATTCTATGCGGCCGAGGGATTCGTGACCGTATCCTTAAGCTGGGTAGTCTTAAGCGTTATGGGGGCATTGCCCTTTTTCCTCAGCGGCTATATCCCCAATCCGGTAGATGCGCTGTTTGAGACCGTATCCGGCTTTACCACCACAGGGGCCAGCATTCTGACCAGCGTGGAAGCCCTGCCAAACTGCCTTCTGTTCTGGCGCAGCTTTACCCACTGGATCGGCGGTATGGGAGTGCTGGTGTTCCTTTTGTGTCTTCTGCCCATGGCAGGAGGAAGCCGTATGAACCTGATGAAAGCGGAAAGCCCGGGACCCAGTGTCAGCCGCCTGGTGCCCAAGGTCCAGACCACGGCCAAGATCCTCTATGAGATCTATATTGTCATGACCATCATTGAGATCGTGCTGCTGCTGCTTGGAGGGATGCCGCTGTTTGATGCCCTGACCTCTGCCTTCGGTACAGCAGGTACAGGAGGCTTCGGTATCAAGAATGACAGCTTTGCCAGCTATTCGCCGTATCTCCAGAATGTGGTTACGGTGTTTATGATCCTGTTCGGTATTAACTTTAACGCCTATTTCTTCATCATCATGGGAAAGGCAAAACAGGCCTTCCAGATGGAGGAGGTACGGGCATACCTGCTGGTGATCGGAGCGTCCATTGTTGCCATCACCTGGAATACCCTGGAGATCTTCCAGTCTGTGGGGCTGGCCTTTCAGCAGGCGGCCTTCCAGGTAGGGTCCATTGTCACCACCACCGGGTTTGCCACCACGGACTTTGATAAGTGGCCCCAGGCATCCAGGACCATCCTGGTGATGCTGATGTTCATGGGAGCCTGCGCAGGCAGCACCGGCGGCGGCATGAAGGTGTCCCGGTTCCTGATCCTTATTAAGACCGTGAAGAAGGAGCTGGTGCAGCTTGTCCATCCCAATGCCGTCAAGAAGATCAAGATGGACGGCAAGATCGTGGAGCACGAGGTGGTCCGGGCTACCAATGTGTACTGTGTGGCCTATGTACTGATCTTTGCCGCATCCATGCTGCTGATCGCGGTGGATGAGCAGACCCTGGTAACCAACTTTACAGCCGTGGCCGCCACCTTCAACAATATCGGCCCCGGACTGGATGTGGTAGGACCCAGCGGGAACTTCAGTATCTTCAGCAATTTTTCCAAAGGCATACTGATCTTTGATATGCTGGCCGGAAGGCTGGAGATCTTCCCGATCCTGGTGCTGTTTTCGCGGGAGACGTGGAGGAAGTTTTAGAATAGGGTGGAGAGAGCCTGTTGGGTATTGAAAATGTCTTCCTTAAAAAATACTCAAAAACTATTCCCCGGTTTGCATGCCAAGGTGTGTAAACCGGGGGATGCTTTTTCAGGTCAAGAAGCATCGGGCGTCCGCCCGATGTGGAAAACTGGGCAAAAACAGTCTTACAAGCCAGCTTGACGTCTGTTCCCGTCCAGTTTTCCCCGCCCTGTGAACTGTAACTACTAATTGTTACAAACCATCTTTGCTGTGATTTTCGTTGCAATTCTTCCTCCCATATGGTATACTTCCTACATCTTGTTAATCAGAGGTTCCGGTGGATTCCCACCGCAGGTTTCAAATCCGATTTTCAATTTAATCTCATTATGATGGAGGAATCAGCCTATGCAAAAACAAACACCACCCGCCATCCCGTACCGAAGTCCGGCTGGGAAAGCCACACCCCAGGCCTATAACTGGGAAAAAGCGCCTGAGACTAGGGAGCAGGTGATCAGCCTGTTAAAGAACTCCCCGCTCCTTTACGGAAGCTACCAGAATCTGGATGTCCAGTGGCAGCAGAGATTTCTGGATTTTTGTCAGGGAAGGAAATCCCTGCCGCTGACCTATGATCCGTTTTTCAAGTATATTTTCCACCCGGATGTGCATCCGGACCGGCTTTCCCGGCTGGTTTCCAGCATCCTTGGGATAAATGTCAGAGTGCTTCACGTTCTCCCCAATGAAGACAGCATGATGGACGGCGCCAGCCTTTTGATTATGGACCTTCTGGCGGAAATGGAAGACGGCTCCCTGGTCAACATTGAAGTGCAAAAGCAGGGGTACGGCTTTCCGGCACAGCGGATATCCTGTTACTCTTCGGATCTGGTTATGCGCCAGTATGCTAGTACATCGTTGCACTAATTCCCGAGTAAATAGCACTCGCTATCCGCGCC
>CAJTOV010000085.1 GCA_910577765.1 uncultured Lachnospiraceae bacterium | reverse complement strand
TTCCGAAGCCTCTGGACACGGTGTCCAGAGGCCCGGGGCGGCCCGCTGCCGCTCCCCGCCCCTCCATTTCGATCTGTCCCTTTCCGCCAATATCGAAATGGAGGTTACATATGACAACCATCAAATTGAACCGTTACTACCCCTATCTGACCGAGAATATCACTCTGGAAGTTTCCGACGAAATCGCTGTCGTCCTCTCCACCGGGGGCCGCCTGTGCGACAGCTATAAGCGCCGCAAGCGGGAGCATGACGAGTGCTCCCTGGACGCTGACCCCGGCTTTGAGCCGGATGTGATGTTCCCGCCCCTGACCCCGGAGGAAATCATTCTGGACGAGGAAAACCGCTCCGCACTCTACGCTGCTCTTGACCAGCTCCCGCCCGTCCAGGCCCGGAGAGTATATGCTCACTACATTCTGGGCAAGAAGAAGTCTGAAATTGCCAAGGCTGAAAATGTGGTGGAAAGCTCCATTTGCGACAGTATCCGCCGGGGTGTTAAAAATCTTGCGGAATAGCCATAGGGGCGGACATCGTTATTGTTTTTTACAAAAAACCGCAAATTCCTCTTGCAATTCTTTCTATTTGATAGTATACTTAGAATCACCAGATAAAAGATATGAATAGCTAAAAGAATTTCTATAAATAAGATGCATCCATCCGGAATAGTCCTATTCCGCAAAGCAGCCATGATCATAAGTCCAAATGATCATGGCTGTGCCCATTTTATCTCCTATATTCCATTCAGCATTCCTGCACTTTTGTTTTCCCCTGCACCGGCTGTTCCTGCTTTTTCGCCTTCTTTTTCTGCATCCGGCTCTTCCTCCAGAAGCAGATACAGTAAAGGCTTCACATGAAGGAATTCCAGGATTTCCCCAATCTCCCCCAGATTGTCCTTTGGTCTTCCATCCCACACTGCCCGGATCAGAAGATTCTTGGGGGTGTGTTCCATGTCGATGAATTCCAGGATCTGGGTCCGGTAGCCCTGGTGCTCCAGAAGCTGGGCCCGCAGGGCATCGGTGTAGAGCGCGGCCATGCGCTCCTTGATAATCCCGTACTGGAACACCGGCTTTAACAGAGGATTCTCCATGGTACGGTTCAGCTCATGCTGGCAGCAGGGCACGGACAGGATCACCTTTGCGCCCCAGGCCACTGCCTTGGCCAGAGCATAGTCTGTGGCCGTGTCGCAGGCATGGAGGGTCACCACCATGTCCACCTGGTCCGCCCCGCTGTAATCGGCAATATCCCCATGGCAGAATTCCAGATTGTCATAACCGTAGCTTTCTGCCAGACGGCTGCACCGGCTGATCACATCCTTTTTCAGATCCAGGCCTGTGATCCGCACCGGATAGCCTTTCAGTTCATGAAGATAATAGTACATGGCAAAGGTCAGGTAGGATTTGCCGCAGCCAAAGTCAATGATCCGGTTCTCCCGTCTGGCATCCAGGGCCGGGAGCACATCCTCAATCAGTTCCAGAAACCGGTTGATCTGCCGGAACTTGTCATACTTTGTCCGGACCACCTTCCCGTCTCCGGTCATGACACCCAGATCCTGAAGGAAGGGAACCGGAATCCCCTCCTTCAGGATATAATGCTTCTGGCGGTTGTGCTGGAGCCCGGACAAGGCCATTGCAGGAACCGCTCCTGGTATGGGATTCCGTTTCCATGCCGGATGCTCCCGGTCTGCTTCCGGCGCTCTGGTTCCTGCGCCCTGGTCCGGACGGTCCTGGTCTGCCTTATGTTTCCTGCGCACCTTCACCGTCATGGTTCCCCGCCGTCCCACCAGCACCGTACCGCTGCCAAGCTCCGACTCTGCCTGGGCCTGCCGGAAATCCCGGCCCATCCGCTCTTTCATATAGACCTTTAGCTGGTCCAGGGTCATATTCCTGTGAAATGCCTGGGTTCCCCGCTGCTCCTCAGCCTGGAACATTACTTCCCCCTTTACAAGGGCCGGACGAATTCTCACTTTGGACCATTTCTCTTTGTCCACCGGATTGCTGAGGATCATCTGCTTCAGCCGTTCATTGGCAAGCTGGTCCAGCATGCTGGCAAGACTGTCATTTTCCATTGGTTTGTTCTCCTGTCTCACTTATGGCCTTCCTGGGGCATGGCGGTGTCCGCCCGCCGCCATGCGTCTTCTCCCCCGCCATGCATCTTCTTGTTTTCGAAAAGCATCGAAAACAAGAAGCCCCGGGCATTCGCCCTATAGCCAGAACCCGGGAAGCTCCCCTCTGTGAGCCAGCTCACACGGGGAGCTTCCCAGGTTCTGTCTGCACGGCCAACTTAGTTTTTGAAACTATGAATGGGTGCCGGGATTCTTCCGCCTCTGTTGACAAACTTCTCGCAGGAGTACCCGTTCACCGGCATCACCGGGGCATAGCCCAGAAGGCCGCCGAATTCCACCGTATCCCCCACGCTTTTTCCGATAACCGGGATCACCCGGACTGCGGTGGTCTTCTGGTTGATCATACCGATGGCCGCCTCGTCGGCAATGATGCCGGCAATGGTGGAAGCCGGGGTATCCCCGGGAATGGCGATCATGTCCAGGCCCACGGAGCAGACGCAGGTCATGGCCTCCAGCTTCTCCAGGGTCAGAGCGCCCATGGACACGGCGTCGATCATCCCCTGGTCCTCGCTGACCGGAATGAAGGCGCCGCTTAAGCCGCCCACATAGGAGGAAGCCATGACCCCTCCCTTTTTCACCTGGTCATTGAGCATGGCCAGGGCCGCCGTGGTGCCGGGAGCGCCTACACGCTCCAGACCGATCTCCTCCAGAATCTCCGCCACGCTGTCCCCCACTGCCGGAGTCGGCGCCAGGGACAGGTCAATGATGCCGAAGGGAACCTTCAGCCGTTTCGAAGCCTCCTGGGCCACCAGCTGTCCCACACGGGTGATCTTAAATGCCGTCCGCTTGATGGTCTCACACAGCACTTCAAAATTCTCCCCCCGGGCTTTCTCCAGGGCCACCTTCACCACCCCGGGACCGCTGACCCCCACATTGATGATGGCGTCTGCCTCGGTGACCCCGTGAAATGCTCCTGCCATAAAGGGATTGTCATCCGGGGCATTGCAGAAGACCACCAGCTTGGCACAGCCCAGGGAATCCCTTTCCTTTGTGGCCTTTGCCGTCTCCAGGACGATCTCCCCCATAAGCCGCACCGCGTCCATATTGAGACCGGATTTGGTGGAACCTACATTGATGGAGCTGCACACCCGCTCCGTTTCCGCCAGTGCCTGAGGGATCGACCGGATCAGGTTCTCGTCTGCCCTGGTCATGCCCTTGGACACCAGGGCAGAATACCCGCCGATAAAGTTGACCCCCACCTCCCGGGCGGCCTGGTCCAGGGTCCTGGCAATGGAAACGAAATCCTCCGGCCCTTTGCAGGCGCATCCGCCCACCAGGGCAATAGGGGTCACGGAAATCCGTTTGTTGACAATGGGCACGCCAAAATCCCGGGAAATGGCTTCCCCGGTGGCCACCAGGTCCTTTGCATAGGAAAGAATCTTCCTGTAAATCTTCCTGTTGAGAATATCCAGATCACTGTCGCAGCAGTCCAGAAGACTGATCCCCATGGTGATGGTGCGGACATCCAGCTTCTCATGCTCGATCATGTTGTTGGTCTCAATCACTTCAAACATATTTAACATAGGAACCGTCCGCCTTTCTCAGATACGATGCATTTTCGTGAAAATCTCTTCCCGCTGGCATTTGATCTTCACACCGATCTGGTCCCCGATCCCGTCCAGCCCTGCGGCAATCTCGTCAAAGGACCCGGAAGCATGCTCCATATCCGCGATCATCATCATATTAAAATACTCCTGTACAATGGTCTGGGAAATATCCAGGATATTCACCCGGTTCTCCGCCAGATAGGTGCACACCTTTGCAATGATGCCCACCGTATCCTTCCCCACTACGGTTATGATTACTTTGTTCATATTCTCACCTTTCTCTTATAGATCAATGATCTCCGACATCCGGTCCCTGCCTGCCACGGCAATGGGGAAATCCGATGCCCGGTAAGGGCACTCCCCCTGGTCGATCTCCAGACGGACCGTCTCATAGGCCAGGGCCTCATAGTTGTTTTCCTTGCTGAGATGCCCCAGAAGGATCTGCTTCATGTTGTCATGAAGGATGCAGTTCAGTAACCGGCCTGCGTTTTCATTGGACAGATGCCCGTAATCGCTTAAGATCCGGCGTTTCAGATAATAGGGATAAGGACCGGTCTCCAGCATGTTCACATCGTGATTGGACTCTAAAAGCACCGCATCCAGCCCCTGGAGACGTTCAATGATAGGGGCATCATAATGGCCGATATCCGTGGCCACTGCCACGGACTGCCTGCCGTGGCGGACCCGGTACGCCACCGGATTGGCCGCGTCATGGTAGATGGTAAAGGGAAGCAGCTCCATATCCCCCACCACAAAGGGGACATCCGGCTGAATCTCATGGAACAGCCCTTCCGGAAAACGCCCCAGTACGGCGGTTCCCTGAATCTCTTCCAGTGTCTCCCTGGTACCGTAGATGGGAACCTGGTACTTTCGGGCCAGGACTCCCAGGCCACGGATGTGGTCCGAGTGCTCATGGGTAATAACCACCCCGTCCACTTCCTCCCCCTTGATCCCGATCTCCCCCAGTCCCTGCTGAATCCGCTTGTTGCTGATCCCTGCATCCACCAGGATACTGGTGGTGTCTGTGCCTATGTAGACGCAGTTTCCGCTGCTTCCGCTGGCAATGCTGACTAGTTTCATATGTTCTGTTTCCTCATTATATTTGTTACAGTTCAGACGGGCATCTTCTTGCCCCCGAAAAGCATCGGGGACAAGAAGCTTCGGGCGTCAGCCCGATACCAAATCTTGTGAAAAAGTGCTTATGCAAACAAAAGCGAGTTTGCAACACACTTTCTCACAAGATTTGCTGCCCGTCTGAACTGTTACATTTATTTAATTGGTACCGCTTACGGGCGCCTCCAGCCGTTCCACCTGTCTGCGGATCTGCCGGCGCACCTGGTCCAGGGAACCGTTGTTGTCAATGACCACATCACAGAAGGCCAGAAATTCCTCCCGGCTTTTCTGGTTCTTTATGATGGAAACGCACCGCTCCCTGGTATATCCCCGGCCTGCCATGAGACGGCTGATCCGGTTCTCGTCGGAAGTGTCAATGAACCACAGCTCCTGGCACAGACTGCGGCTTTCCCGGTCAAACAGGGCCGATTCCACGGCCACCAGAGACGCCGCGGAACGCTGCGGTCCGGCACCCCGGCACCCCGGAGCAGGTTTCCCTGCTGCCGGAGACACCGCAGTCCCCTGCGGTCCGGCACCCTGGTCCCCCAAAGCGGTTTCCCCTGCTGCCGGAGGCCTCCCAAAATCCGCCGCCATTTTCTGAATTGTCTGCCACACCAGAGGATGGATCATCCGGTTCACTGCTTCCAGGGCTTCCTGGTCCCGGAATATCCGGGCTGCCAGCCCTGCCCGGTCCAGACGCCCGTCTTCCCCCAGAATACCGTCTCCGAAATATTCCAGCAGCCGGACAAAGCCTGGCTGGCCCGGCTCCTGCAGCTGTCTGGCCACCTCGTCGGCCAGGATAATCCCGGCTCCGAATTCCTCCTCCAGCAGGGCCAGGACCCGGCTTTTGCCGGCTCCCACCCCGCCGGTGATTCCGATCACCTTCATGGACGCCTAGTTTCCCTTGTGGGTGCTCTGCATGGCTTCGTGCTGCTTTAAGAGGGAAAGCAGCAGGGACTTGGAAATGCTGACATTCTCCCCGTAGGGGTTGATCACAAATCCCTTTAAGTCATTGATATTGCGGATCAGAATGTTGCCGTAGTCCTCCAGGGTCATGATCAGGGCCTCGTTGTGGGTCCCTTCCTGGTTCCATTTCTCATATTCGTCCAGATCCGTGAAGGCCAGATAATACTTGTCCCCTTCCGTATTCTGGATATCCTCAAACTTGATCCGGGTGGACGGGCCCGACTTCTCCGTAAGCACCGTCTCCTTCAGAATCGGGGAAAGCAGGCGGGAATTCACCAGGGCGGCAGCCATACGGCTGAGGGTCCCGCTGTCGTTGTGCTTCTGCATAGCCTGCATGGCGGCTACCAGATCCGGGTTCTTAATGTCCTTTGCTGTCTGATTGTTCATAATATCTCCTTTTCCTGGGCTCCGCAGTGCTGTCCGGTACCGCTTCCCTGTCCGGTTTCCCACTGCTCATTGCCTACCGGGATAGTATATCACATTCTTTCCATATCATCTATCAGTTTTTCCAATTTGTCCGTCTCGCTCTCCCCCACCACGGCAATCCCATGGGCTTTCAGCAGTTCTGCCGTAACCCCGTCACCGGCAGTCAGGGTCCCGGTGTGGGTCCCGTCGTAGATCCGGCCGCTGCCGCAGGAGGGGCTCCGCTCCTTTAAAACTGCCGCCCGGCAGCGGTAAAGCTGTGCCAGATGCAGCGCCTCCTCAGCGCCTTTCCCATACTGGGCAGTGACATCCTCCCCGTTCTTTCCCACCACCCGGCTCCCGCTCCGCTCTGCCGGCACCCGGGGCGTAGGCAGGCCTCCGTAGATTTCCGGGCACACCGGAACCAGGCGGTACCGGGCCATCAGCCTTTCTACGCCTTCATGAAGCTCTCCCTTTCCGTTATACCGGCACCTGCTTCCCAGCAGACAGGCACTTACCAGAACTGCCGGTGTTTCAGACATTGCCATAGTCTTTTCCCCCATTCCTTTTCCAGGCGGTTTATGCCTTCCGTTTCTTATGAAGGTTCCGCCATTTTCCAATTTCGGACACCCGTTTTACCCTATCCATCATAGCAGAAAACAGCTTCCGGTTCAACCAGGTTTTCCAAACCGCCGGACACCAGAAAACAGCAGTCCCCGGCCCACGGCATTCCTGCCGCAGGCCGGGGACTGTCTATGTGAACACTCTCCCTCAAAACCATATATTCCAGAACACCGGAATCCCTCTGTCCCCAGTGCTCCCCACCGGGGGCAGCCGGACTTTCCCAGTCTTCTACCCTAACTGCTCCAGTACCCATTCCACATCGTCTGTGGTCTTTAAGGTCTCCAGTCTGGCCGGGTCCTCAAGCAGGGTGCACAGCTTGCTTAAAAGCTCCAGATGCTCATCCCCGATTCCCGCAATGCCGAACACAAGCTGGGCTTTCTCCGCGCCGAAATCCACACCCTCCGGGTACTGGAAGAACACGATTCCCGTCTTCTTTACCGTGCCCTTGGCCTGGGTGGTTCCGTGGGGAATGGCAACGCCCATTCCGATGTAGGTGGACACCAGCTTCTCCCGCTCCTGCATGGCTGCCACATAGGTGCCGTCCACATACCCCAGGGACTCCAGAAGCTCTCCGGCTGCCTGGATGGCCTCCTCCTTGCTGACCGGCGTCTGCCCCAGCCTGATGCCGTCTGCAATGATCACCTGCTTCTTCACCGGCACATCCGGAATAATGATCTCCGTATTCTCCCCTGCCGGTGCCGCCGGGGCATCCCCGGTGGTAAGCTGTACATAAAGGGCATCCAGGGCCGGGTCGGCCAGGAAGTTTCCGATGGTTACCAGCTGGGCCTGGGGCGCCGATTTTCTGGCCCGGTCCGCCAGGGTGGTCTGGACCACGGCAATGTCACAGTCTGCGGGAATATTGTCCACAGAGGTATTTTTCACCGTAATATCCGGACGGTTGGCCTTAAGCCGGTTGCGGAACTTGGTGGCTCCCATGGCAGAAGAGCCCATGCCTGCGTCGCAGGCAAAGATGATCTTCCGGATCTCCCCGGCCTTCTGGATGGTACCCGGAACCTGGTTCTCCCCTTTGGCCTCCGCCTTCATGGCGGCCATCTCGTTCCGGGCCTCCTCCAGGCTCTTTCCTCCGGCCATTTTCACAATGGGAGACGCCACCAGGAAGGATACTCCTGCGGAAATCACCACACCTCCTATGACCTTCAGCATATCCGGTCCCGGTGTCATCATCAGGTAAGCGATAATGGAGCCGGGGGATGCAGGGCCCACCAGGCCGCAGCCCATAAGGCTGAACCAGAAGATACCCACCATGCTGCCGGCCACAGGAGCGATCAGCACCAGGGGATTCATCAGCACATAGGGGAAGTAGATCTCATGGATTCCGCCCAGCAGATGGATGATCACCGCTCCCGGCGCCGAATCCCGGGTGGCCTTGTCCTTACAGAAGAACAGATAGGCCAGCAGCACCCCCAGTCCGGGCCCCGGATTGGGCTCCAGCATATACATGACAGACTTTCCCGCCTCGGTCACCTGGGCCGTGGCAATGGGGGTGAAAATGCCGTGGTTAATGGCATTGTTGAGAAACAGCACCTTGGCCGGCTCGATGAATATGGACACCAGGGGAAGCAGTCCGTGATTCACCAGGAACTGGACGCCTCCGCCCAGGACAGCCAGAACCCCGCTCATAACCGGGCCGATGACCAGATAGCCCAGGATGGCCAGAACCATGCCGATGATGCCTACGGAAAAGTTGTTGATCAGCATCTCAAAGCCTGCAGGCATATGTCCGTCCATGGCGTCGTCAAACTTTTTGATACAATAGCCTGCCAGCGGTCCCATGACCATGGCCGCCATCAGCATGGTGATCTCCGTGTTGCTCATAATGGCGCCGATCACGGCGATGGCACCTGCCACCCGGCCCCGGTCCCCTCCGATCATCCGGCCTCCCGTGGAGGCGATCAGCACCGGAATCAGGTAGGTCAGCATGGGACCTACCATGCTGTTGAAGCCTTTGTTGGGAATCCAGCCCGTATCGATAAACAGTGCGGCCAGAAAGCCGAAGGCAATCAGCGCACCGATGTTGGGCATCACCATGCCCGACAGAAATTTTCCAAACCGTTGAACCTTATTTTTCAAAATATTCCTCCTCACTTTCCCAAAAGTGCCCAATGGAGGAACCGATCACTGCCGGAGGGCTGCCCTTCTACAGAACCTCCACCCCATACTTTCTGCATTCCGCCAGCATCTCCTGCGGCAGGTTCCCGTCGGAGACCAGGATATCAATATCCGCAAGGCCGCAGACATGGAAGCTGCACTTGACCCCTGCCTTGGAGGAATCCATCAGAAGAATCACCTGCTCCGACTGGCGGATGGCGGTCTGCTTTAAGATGGCCTCGTCACTGATGCCGCAGGTAAAGCCTGCCACCGGGTGGTAACCGGTGATCCCCAGGAATGCCTGGTGAAAATTCACCCGTTCCAGTTCCCGGATGGCCGAGAAGCCGAAGACGCTCTGGCTGTAGCGGTTTAACTGCCCTCCCGGAAGCATGACCGTGGATTTCTCCAGGTCTGCCAGCTCCGTGGCGCAGCTTAAGCCGGTGGTATAGATTAAGCGGGACTGGTCCGGGAACTGGCGGGCCAGCACCGTAGCCGTGCTGCCGGAATCCAGATACACCGTGGTGTCCGCCCGCAGAAGGGTCAGGGCCTTCTGGGCAATCCGCTGCTTCTCCGGGATATTGCGGACCGACTTGCGCTTCAGGAAGTCGTCGGTACCGATGACCACCTCCACGGACCTGGCTCCTCCGTGGATGCGCAGTATCCGCTTTGCCTCATCCAGCAGCCGCAGGTCTGTGCGCAGGGTCATCTCCGATACATTGGAAAATGCATCCTTGATCTGGGAGAAGCTTACCGTGCCCTTTTCATTGATCAGTTCTACAATCGCATTTCTGCGCATTTCCATTGAATCCATGATTCCTCCAGTCTGTGCCTGAAATCCACAGACCAGTCCATGGGCTATGATTTCAGCACGTTTTATTCGGATATAAAGTTTGCCAGCAGATACTCTTCCGCCTCCGGGCACCACAGCCCCTGGTGGGCATCCACAATATCTGCCAGGGCAGTCAGCCGGGCATCCTTTTCGGCCTCGCCTCTGGCCCGCAGGTCTGTCAGGGCGGTCAGGGGCATGGTCAGATGGGTGTAGACCAGCTTCTTGCCTCCCGGAATCTTAGGCAGGTTTAAGGTGGTGTCTGCCACAGAGTCCAGACCGCCGATATGGGTCACCATCACTGCCGGGTTGATCCGTCCGGCAGCGGTCAGCTTTAAGGACTCGATCATGTCGTCGGTGTTGCCGCCGGTGGTGCCCATGACGTGAGTGGAATTGTAATGTACATCGTAGAAATTCATGGTGGCGCTGAACTTGTTGTCCGTGGGGCCGGCAAAGAAGTTCAGGCAGCCGTCCCGGCCCAGGATATCGCTGGACTGCTTCACCACCGCAGCCACCGGCGCATAGCACAGCACATCATCATAGCCGGTTCCGCCGGAAATCCGCATAAGCTCTGCCACCGGGTCCTCAAAGCTTCCGGTATTGACAAAATGCAGCTCAATGCCTTCTTCTTTGGCAATCTCGGCCGGCGGGAACAGCATGGCTGCCCGGTCCAGACGTTCCTGGTTTAAGTCGGTGACCACAACCAGGGAGGGACGTATATCCCGGTGAAGGGCATAGGTCAGGGCTCCTAAGCCCATGGGACCTGCCCCTGCCATAATGGCCAGCTTTCCCCCCTCTTTGATGCCCATCTGATGGGTATAGACTCCCATCCGGGTGTGGTAGGCTGCGTTAAATGCCCCGATGCTGCATGACATAGGCTCTGCCAGGGAAGCCTCGTAATAGGCCCGGCCATGGTATTCCAGCAGACAGCCCAACTCCATCACTTCTGCCGGAATGATGCAGTAGGTGGCATCCCCGCCGAAGAACTCATAGGAATATCCCGGGCTCCACATGGTTCCCTTGTAGTTGAGAGCCGGCTGCAGGGTAAACTTCATTCCTGGTTTAAAGGTATCCTGGTGGTTCTTTCCCACCTTCACAATATCCCCGGCAAACTCATGGCCCATAATGGCCGGATGCTCCGCCACATCGTCATGAACCCGCTTGTGGGCGGTGCCCAGAATGGCACACTTGTAGGTGGACATGCAGATACTGTCCGACACCACCTTCACCAGGATCTCGTCATCGGTGATTTCCGGAAGCTCAAACTCTTCCAGTCTTAAATCATTGGCTCCATGCAGTCTGACGCCTTTTGCTTTCATAATAACACTTCTCCTTTTCATTATATTTTAATTTCAAAAGATTTCAAGTACCATTTCCTGCTGCCGGCCGGCAGATGGCCGCGGACCGTGACGGTTTCTCACAGTCTGTGGAACACTACCTTAGGCAGAAGGCTCCGGATCACCTCATACTCCGCTGCCTGGGTGCCGCTGCACATGACATTGGCGGCTCCTGTGGCTGTGGAAAGGCGCACCGTTTCCTCCAGTCCCATGCCTCGTTCTTCCGCCACGGCCAGGGCTGCCACCACACTGTCCCCGGCGCCTACGGTGCTGCCCACCGGTACCTTAAGGCCTTCCGCGTAGATGGTCTCCTTACCGGTTACATACAAAGCCCCGTCACCGCCCATGGACACCACCACCCTGGCAATCCCGTACCGGTTCATCAAGTCCCTGGCTGCCTGCTCCAGGTCTCCGGTTGTCTCCAGGGGCTTTCCCAGAAGCCCGGACAGCTCGTGGTTGTTGGGCTTGATCAGGTAGGGGGATGCCTTCAGTCCTTCGGCCAGCAGCTCTCCGTCCGCGTCCAGAATCACCTTTGCCCCTGCTTCCCGGCAGGTCTTTACCCAGGTAAAATAGGTGTTCCTGGGCGCTCCCTTGGGCAGGCTTCCGGACAGTACCACAATATCCCCGGCTGTAAGCCTCCCTGCTGCCTGTGCCAGAAAATCCTCCAGAAGGCCTTCCGACAGGGTGACTCCCGGCTCATTGATGTCCGTGTTGGTGTGGTTCACCGGATCAATGACCTTTAAGTTGGTCCGGGTCTCTCCTTCCACGAACCGGAAATCCGTCTCCAGACCCATGGCCTCCAGGGCTGACCGGATGGCATTGCCTGTGTTTCCTCCAAGGATTCCCATGGCCACGCTTCTGCCCCCCAGCTTATCAATCACCTTGGAGACATTGATCCCTTTCCCGCCCGGGTCCGTCCGCATGGTGGTGATCCGGTTGACACCGTCAATGGTCAGATTGGGAATCTCCACGGTCTTATCCAGGGCCGGATTCAGTGTTACCGTACAGATCATAGCAAAACCTCCTTTTTCCTGTGATGTACCCCCGGAATCCCGCAGAGTCAGGCAACGTAGGATTCCGGGTGTATATCATGCTTTTGTTTCAAAAGCTTTGTTTCTTTTATTTCAACAACTTTAGTTATATAATAACATGATTTTTGAAAAAGTCAACCGTTATTTTTCGTTTTTTACTGTTTTATTTCAAAAATATTTTCGAATCAACAATTATATATTTTGAAATAAAAGCCAGAGACATGCAAGTATAGGTGATAAGGAATGAAAAAGAGGGAAAAGAAAAGACAGGAACAGAAAACAGAAGTCGCAGGTACACCGCTGCCTAATCCCGAAGCAAATAGTGCAGCAATGTACAAGGATTCCGGCCACTTCTGACCGGGCAGGTGCCCGCGGTATGCCGCCGGCTTTTCCTTAAACGGAAAGGAGCCAGCCTCCCCGGAAGCTGTCCGGAAAGAAGCTGGCTTGAAAGGTTAGGCATTGTACACTTCCCGTACGAATTTCTCCATAACAGGAATGGACCGTTTTACCTTCTCCGTATCGATACAGTAGGCCATGCGGAAATATCCGGGACAGCCGAAGTTGTCTGCCGGAACCAGGATCAGGTCATAGTCCTTGGCCTTGCTGCAGAAGGCATTGGCATCTTCCTCCAGGGCTTTGGGGAAGATATAGAAGGTACCGCCCGGCTTTACCACCTGGAATCCCATACGGGTCAGGGCGTCGTAAAGCAGGTTCATATTGGTCTCATATACCGACAGATCACTGGTCTGGTCTATGACCTGGGCCACAGCCAGCTGGACGCTGGAGGAAGGACAGTTATGTCCGATTCCGCGGCTGATCTGTCCGCACATGACAGCGATTATATCCGCGTCCGTGGCCCTGGGATTCACGGCCACATAGCCGATCCGCTCTCCGGGAAGGCTTAAGCTCTTGGAGAAGGAATAGCAGGAAATGGAATTGTCATAAAATTTGCTTACATAGGGCGCGTCGGCTCCCGCGAAGACGATTTCCCGGTAAGGCTCATCGCTGATCAGGAAAATGTCATGGCCGTACTCTTTCTGTTTTGCATAGAGAATCCGGGCCAGCCGTTCAATGGTAGGGGTGCTGTAGGCAATCCCCGACGGATTGTTGGGGGTGTTTACCAGCACTGCCGCCACGTTCTCGTTGAGCATTTCCGCAAATGCTTCAAAATTAATCTGGAAATCCTTTGTGCTGGCCGGAACCACCTTCAGCACCGCGCCGGTCTGGTTCACATACGGGGTGTACTCCGGGAAAAAGGGCGCAAAGGTCAGCACCTGGTCCCCTGGCTTTGTAACGCAGCGGACCGCATGGGCCACGGCCCCTGCCGCGCCGGAGGTCATGAAGATGTGCTTCGCCTCATAAGGCACCCCGAACCGGCGGCTTAAGCTGGCAGCCACGGTCTCACGGACCTTCTCGATGCCCAGGGACGGGCTGTAGCCGTGGATGGCCATGGGATTCTCCTGCTGGTGGATACGGATGACCGCATCCGTGTATCCCTGGGTGCAGGGCACGCTGGGATTGCCCAGGCTGTAATCAAAGACATTTTCATAGCCGATCTCCCTGCCCCGCTCCGTGGCATACTCACTGAGCTGGCGGATGATGGATTTTCCTTTTAACATGTTTTTGTAAGTCTCGTTAATCATTTTTCTATACCCCCTGTACCATCATGGCGTCTGCCACCTTCTTAAAGCCCACAATGTTTGCTCCGGCCATGAGATTATAGCCCAGCCCGTACTGCTCTGCGGCAGCGGCGGAAGCGTCATGGATTCCGATCATGATCTGGTGCAGCTTGGCATCCACTTCCTCTGCGGTCCAGGAGTATTTCTCACTGTTCTGGACCATCTCCAGGCCGGATACCAGGACACCGCCTGCGTTGACTGCCTTGGAGGGAGCCACGATCATACCCGGCTGCTGCATCAGGAAATTCAGGGCCTGGTTTGTGGTGGGCATGTTGGCTACCTCAATGTAATACTTGACCCCGTTGGCAACAATCCGCTTTGCCTCTTCCAGATCCACGTCGTTCTGGGTAGCGCAGGGCATCACCACATCCACCTTCCGGCCCCAGGGCTTCTCTCCCGGGAAGAATTCACAGCCGAACTTATCCGCGTAATCCTTCACCTGGTCCCGGTTGGAGGAGCGCATCTCCAGAAGACAGGCGATCTTCTCCGGGGTGCTGACTCCCTCCGGGTCATAGATGTAGCCGTCGGGACCGGACAAGGTCACCACCTTGCCGCCCAGCTCCGCGATCTTCTTTGCCGCGCCCCAGGCCACGTTGCCGAACCCGGACAGGGCAAAGGTCTTTCCCTGGATGGTGTCCTGCTCATGCTTTAAGACTTCACTGGTGTAATACACGGCGCCGTATCCGGTGGCCTCCGGGCGGATCAGGGAGCCGCCCAGGCACAGCTGCTTGCCTGTAAGGGCGCCGTTGTCAAAGGAGCCCCGGATTCTGCGGTAGTGGCCGTACATGTAGCCGATTTCCCTGGCTCCTACCCCCATGTCTCCTGCCGGTACGTCCATGTCCGGGCCGATATGGCGGTACAGCTCCATCATAAAGGACTGGCAGAACCGCATGATCTCCCCGTCGCTTTTGCCCCTGGGGTCAAAATCCGCGCCGCCTTTGGCCCCGCCCATGGGCAGGGTGGTCAGGCTGTTCTTAAAGGTCTGCTCAAAGCCCAGGAACTTCATGATGGAAAGGTTCACCGACGGATGGAACCGCAGGCCTCCCTTGTAAGGTCCGATGGCGCCGTTAAACTGGACCCGGTAGCCTACGTTCACGTGGGCCTGGCCTGCGTCATCCACCCAGCTTACCCGGAACTTAATGGTCCGTTCCGGCTCGCACATCCGCTCTAAAAGTGCCACCTTCTCATACTCGGGATGGGCATTGACCACCGGCTCCACAGAGGTCAGCACCTCTTCCACGGTCTGGAGAAACTCCGGCTCATTGGCATTGACCTTTCTCTGATGGGCGAGTACACGTTCAATATACGGGTTCATGGTTATCCTCCTTTTTGTCTCTCCTGATTTCTGAGGCCATTATAGCGGGAGAAAGAAAAACAGATTGTCGCATTTGCGACAATCTGCAAAATTTTCTCAAAAAAGCTACGCCATATCCCTGGTTCACAATCGCCTTCTCCCCGAAGTATCTGCCGCTTATGAACTTGGAGAATCCAATAAGCCAGACGCAAAGCCGATAACACACAGATTAAAAGTGCGGTTATCGGCTCTTTCTGTTTAAATATCTGTCAGACGTTTGGGATGTATCGCCGTGTAGGACAATCCAAAATCCAACTCATAGTAATTGCCTGCCGTATCCCGATAAGCATATGCCTTTCCGTTTTCGTCCTTCATATGTTCCGGCATGTACTGATCTTTGTCATACCCAGGCACATCATTAGGACTGACACATACGCCATGTGTATCCACTGCAAGCACCTCATCACCTCTCGGAAGGGTAAGAGGGAATTTCCCTACCGGAGAGAACTGACCAAATATCACCTCCAGAACAGCCGACTGCTCTGTATCAAAGCCTGCTGTCAAAGCATCCAGATATGGCTCTGCATTGCCGACTTCCCAGGCCAGCGTAATATTCAGATTTCCAACCACGGATCACAGCACCGGCTATATCCGCAGCATCACATCCGGCTGCTGATTGGCTTTATTGAACGGATGAAGATGGGCGGAAAATAACAGATGGTATCTCCTTCTTTTCCCAAGATTCCACCTGTTGAGATATCACAAAAGGCCGCAGTTTCCCGGAACCTATTCCGTTGCTTTCCGATAAAACTCCATAATCTGCCTGCCCGAAAGGCCGAAGAGCTTCACGTAGATCTTATGCCTGAATTTTTCATCCGCAAATATGTTTCGTTTTACATCATAGTATCATCACGTAAAGCCTCCGCCAGGCTGACTTTTAGTATCTTTTTCCCACCGAGGTAATATGCCAATGCCACAAATGCAAAGACGGCTGAAACAAACGCCAGAATCGGCACGATCGGAGCCACTTTAATAAATTCCATAGGATCTAAGTAGCTTGCCCTTATCATGAATGCCACAGCCACTATCGTCAGCGCCGATGTGACAAGCAGCGGACGTCCAACAATCATCAAAGCCTCTATGCAGAACATCTTCCATATCCCTTCCGGTGTAAGCCCAACAGACATATACCGGGCAAATTCCCGTTTCCTTTGACGCAGGAAACCAAGGGTATGAGAAAACACATGGGCAATCCCAATGATTGCAAGCAGGACGCAAAACGCACCTAATATCAGTTCATACCCCTCTATCATTTTATCGTTGTCTTCTCTTTCCTGAATACGATTCTCACTCTCTATTTCATATTCCGATCCGATTATCTGCGTTATTTCATTTTCCAGCGCATTCAGTATATCCGCTTCTGTCCTGTCATTTGCCAACACCCGGACATAAGTATCC
>CAJTOV010000084.1:7932-16746 GCA_910577765.1 uncultured Lachnospiraceae bacterium | reverse complement strand
CTGACACGAATATCAAGCACTATTTACTTCGGGATTAATGCAACGATGTACTAGGTACCATATGGGGCTGTCGCAAAATGGCAGATATCCGACAGATATCATCTATATATTGTGGAAACATAGAATTTTGCGACAGCCTCTTCCCCTATCCTTACCGTTTAACCCCCTTCCCTCCAGCCTGCCTTCCCCGTGAATCGCCCTTCCCCTTCCTGCTCTTCCTGCTTCCTTCCCCGGACTTTTTCTCCTGCCTGAATCCTGCCCCTGGTTTTCCCTTTCCGCTGCCTCCTGCCTTGTGCATCTTCCGCGGTGGAACCAGACATTTCTTGTCAAAACCGATTAAGTCGGTGCGGCCTGCTTTTCTAAGGGCCTCCACCACCAGTTCATAATTCTTCGGGTCCCGGTACTGGATCAGGGCCCGCTGCATGGCCTTCTCATGGGGGCTTAAAGGCACATACACCGGCTCCATGGTCCGGGGGTCCAGTCCCGTATAGTACATGCAGGTAGAAAGGGTGGAAGGCGTGGGATAGAAATCCTGGACCTGCTCCGGCATATAGCCCAGATCCCGCAGATACTCTGCCAGCTCCACTGCCTCCTTTAAGCCGGAACCCGGATGGGAGGACATCAGGTAAGGAACCAGATACTGGTCTTTCCCAAGCCGCCGGTTCATGTCTTCATACTCCCGGACAAACTGCCGGTACACGGCATGCTCCGGCTTGCCCATGGACCTAAGGACCGAATCCGACACATGCTCCGGGGCAACCTTTAGCTGACCGCTGACATGATACTGGCACAGCTCCTTAAGAAACTGACGGCTCTTATCTGCCAGAAGGTAGTCAAACCGGATGCCGGACCGGATAAACACCTTCTTCACACCCGGCAGTCTCCGCAGCTTTCCCAGAAGCTCCAGATAATCCCTGTGGTCCGCCCGCAGGTTCTTACAAGGCTTTGGAAACAGACACTGCTTCCCGGTGCAGGCTCCCTTTTCCATCTGTTTTTCGCAGGCCGGAAACCGGAAATTGGCCGTGGGACCTCCCACGTCATGGATGTATCCCTTGAAATCCTTATGTCCGGTCAGGAGCTTTGCCTCCTCCACCAGGGACTCCTGGCTCCGGGCCTGAATGATCCGCCCCTGGTGGAAGGTCAGGGCGCAGAAGCTGCACGCACCAAAGCATCCCCGGCTGCTGACCAGGCTGAACCGGATCTCCTGCATGGCCGGAACCCCGCCCAGGGCCTCATAGGAAGGATGGTAACCGCGCATGTAAGGAAGACCGTATATATCATCCATCTCCATCCCGGTGAGAGGCATGGCCGGAGGATTCTGCACCACAAACTCCTTTCCTCCATAAGGCTCCACCAGGCGTTTCCCGGTAAAGGGATCGGTATTGGTATACTGGATATAGAAGCTTCTGGCATACTCCCCCTTCTCCTGCCTTAACACCTGATAATCCGGCAGAAGCTGGTAGTCATACACCTGCTCCAGGCTTCTGGTGCGGAACACGGTTCCGGCCACAAAGGTAATATCCTTCACGTCAATGCCGCTGTCCAGGGCATCGGCAATCTCCACCATGGAATGCTCCCCCATACCGTAGGAAACCAGGTCTGCCTGGGAATCCAGCAGAATGGACCGCTTCAGCTTATCCGACCAGTAATCATAATGGGCCAGACGCCGCAGGCTGGCCTCAATGCCGCCGATGATAATGGGAACATCCTTGTACACGGACCGGATCAGGTTGCAGTAGACCACCACGGCATAGTCCGGTCTCTTTCCGGTGACCCCTCCGGGCGTGTAGGAATCCTGCTGCCTGCGCCTCTTTGACACGGAATAGTGGTTCACCATAGAGTCCATGTTCCCTCCGGACACCAGAAATCCAAGCCTGGGCCGCCCCAGCACCTGGATGCTCTCCCGGCTCTTCCAGTCCGGCTGGGCAATGATTCCCACCTTATAACCGTGGGCCTCCAGAACCCGGCTGATAATGGCCGTCCCAAAGGAGGGATGGTCCACATAGGCATCCCCGGAAATGTAGACAAAATCACACTCCGTCCATCCCCGCCGCTTCATATCCTCCCGGTTCACTGGTAAAAAATCCTGCATGCCTGTATCCTCTTTCCTATGTTTGGCAGTACCTGTCCATTTCTCAGACAAAGGAAACAGCCGGATATCCGATCCGTCTCATTCCAGCCTTCAACGCCTTGTCCGCTGTTACCACAACCATTCCCGATTCCTCTGTAGAGTATGCTTTGGCTGTTCCCAGTATCATGGCGTCCATGGATCTGAAATTATGTACCAGGGCATTCTGGATAAACCGCTGCGCCTCATCCACTACTTTGTCATTTACATTCAAAACCTGCAATTTAAATTGTTGGCTTATGCCGCTGGCCTTTGAAACTAAATCTCGTCTGTATTCCGGATTAAAAGGGATATATCCTCATCGTCCAGTGGCTCCAGCTTTTGTTTCACCATATCCACCAGCTCCTGAAGATCAGACTCAGGCCCCTTGTTTACATAGCCATTGACTCCCATATTCATCATTTTTTTTGCAAGATTAAAGTCTTTATAATTTGTGTATACAATAATATCAATATAGGGGTTTTCCTTGCGGACCTGCCGTACCAGGTCCTCTCCGTTCATTCTGGGCATCTCATAATCCAGAAGCAGAAGATCGTATTCATTTGCACGGAACAGGTCCAGCCCCTCCTGGCCATCGTAGGCAGTCTCCACTTCCATATCTTCCAGTTCCAGTGCCTGTTTCACAAAATTTGCCGTCTCCCTTCCTCGCCATATTTCCCTCCAGGTGACTGATTTACACTTAGGAGCTACCGTCCCTCCAGCCCCTCCCCCACAAACAGCCTTTCATAATCCGCCAGATAATAGTCCGCCAGCTCCCGCTTCCTCTGCCGCACATTGGCCGAGTGGGCATCCTCCACGGCGCAGACCACCATTCCTGCGGCCTTCCCTGCCAGAATCCCTGCCGGTACATCCTCAAAGACAATGCAGTCCTCCGGCCGGACCCCCAGATCCTCTGCCACCTTCCGGTAGATATCCGGGGCCGGCTTACCTGCTGCCACCTGGCAGGCCGTAACCACCACCTGGAAATAGGAGCGGATTTTTAAGGCATCCAGCACCACATCCACCATGTCCCTGCCGTTGCTGGTGGCGATCCCCGCCTGGATTCCCGATTCCTTTAGAAACTCCAGGAACCGCCCAGCCCCCTTCTTAAGGGGCACCTGGGTCCGGTATTTCTCAATGCTCATATCAATCCAGGCCTGCTTGATCTCATCCAGGGAATCCGGCAGACCAAAGGTCTCCTTAAAATATACGGCAGTCTCGGAAAAGCTCATGCCTTCAATATTCCGCTGGAGATCCGGCGGACACGCAAGGCCGAACCGGCCCAGGTATTCCACGTCAATCTGGTACCACATCCACATGGAATCCACCAGGGTTCCGTCCAGATCAAAAAGGACCGCCTTTTTTGAGCGGATCACATCCAGTAATTCATTCATCGGTTTCCCCTCCCAGCAGCCGGATCTCCTCTCCGGTCAGCCTCCGGTACTCTCCCGGTTTCAGGCTCTCATCCAGGACCACCGGCCCCATGGATATCCGCTTTAAATACACCACCTGGCAGGCAAGGGCCTCAAACATCCGCTTTACCTGGTGGAACTTTCCTTCCTGGATGGTCAGAAGGATCCGGGGATTTTCCCCGCCCTCCAGCACCTTCAGCTTCCCGGGCAGCACCCGGGTCCCGTCCTGCAAGGTCATCCCGGCTGCCATGACTGCTGCCGCATCCTCCGGCAGCCTGCCGGAAACCCGCGCATAATACACCTTGTCCACATGGTTCCTGGGAGACAGAAGCCGGTGGGCCATGTCCCCGTCATTGGTGAGAATCAGAAGCCCCTCCGTATCCTTGTCCAGCCGTCCCACGGGAAACAGATCCCGGCGCAGGTCTCCCTCCGGGCCTGCTCCCAGCAGGTCCACCACCGTGGTGCAGCGGCTGTCCTCCGTAGCCGACACCACTCCCTGGGGCTTATTCAGCATATAGTATTCATACTTCCGGTAGCACACGGGAATCCCGTCAAAGACCACCTGGTCGGTTCCCGGTACGATCTTCCGGTCTGTCTTCTTCTCCGGCTCCCCGTTTACCAGGATTCTGCCCTTTTTGGCCGCCTCCCGGAGCTGGGACCGGCTGCCCTTTCCCATGTCCGCCAGAAATTTATCCAGCCGCACTGTCTTTTCCATCACTGCCACCGCCATCCTGGATGATATTTGTTTTTCAGATTGGTTCCTGCCAGCCTGGCCCATCCCAGGGGATACTGGTCCACACACACCAGAATCCAGCCTCCGGACCCCGGCTTCCCTGAAGCCAGACCGGATATTTCCTCCGGAACCAGGCTTAGGGTCTCCCCCTTCAGATACCGGACCACCCGTTCATCTTCATGGTCCATGGAAAACACCTGCCTGTAATCCTCCGGCCCCAGGGTCATGGCCACTGCCTGGGACGGCTCGAACCGGCCCTTTTTCAGTTCTCCAAGAAGCAGCCCTGTCCGCAGATACCGCAGATTCCACTCCCTCCGGAAATCCTCCGGCAGCACATAAACCTGCCCGTTCTTCACCATGATCCGGTCCCGGTCCCAGGATGTTCTTACCTGGCTTTCCCAGGAAGCGAAATCGCTGGCATCCAGAAGCTTCCCCTCCTGGCGGGATACGTCCCCTCCGGCCTCTGCCTTCTGCCCCGGCTGGCGCAGGTGCCTTGGCCGGCTGCCTCTTTCCCCTTTATCCCCGGTGTTCTCCAGATCCTGCGGTATCTCCCGGTCCCAGGCCTGCTCCTTCATCCGCAACAAAGCCAGAAAATGCCCTTCCCCCTCCACTCTGTGGGGAAAAAGACGCACCGCCGGACTGGAGTCCATGCCGCCTTTAGCCCCCTCCCAAAGGGGAACCGGCACCGGCTCCAGCACCGGATACCGGTCAAGAAGCCACCGGACATTTTCCTCATTCTCCCTGACGGAAAAGGTGCAGGTAGAGTACAACAGATAACCTCCCGGCAGCAGCATTTCCACTGCCCGGGACAGAATCTCCCGCTGCAAAGGCACATAATATTCCGGGCCGTGTTCCTCCCAGATTTTCACCAGCTCCGGGTCCCTGCGGAACATGCCTTCCCCGGAGCAGGGCGCATCCACCAGAATCCGGTGGAAAAACGGCCCCAGCACCTGGGCCAGCTTCCCAGGGTTTTCGCTGGTGACACACACATTGCCGATGCCGGCCAGCTCCAGATTCTTAAGAAGGGCCTTAGCCCGGGAGCTGCTGATATCATTGGACACCAGAAGACCCTTTCCCTTCAGCCTGGCTCCCAGCTCCGTACTTTTCCCCCCTGGCGCGGCGCACAAATCCAGAACCCGGTTTCCCGGCTCCACCGGCAGAACCGCTGCCGGAGCCATGGCACTGGGCTCCTGAAGATAATACAGACCCGCATAATAGTAAGAGTCCCTGGCCGGGCGCCGGTCTCCCTCCACATAATATCCGTTGGCTGTCCAGGGCACCCGCCGGGTGCCATAGGGACTGATCTTCTCCCACTGCTTTGGCAGAAGCTTTGCGGTATTGACCCTGAGACCGGACCGGGACGGCTCCCTATAGCATCCCAGCCAGGCCTCATACTCGCTGCCCAGCATCTGTCTCATTTCTGCCAGAAATGTCTCCGGTAATCTCATGCCTGTCTGTTTTCCTCCCATCCTTCCCGCTACGGCTTCCCGGTCTCCCAGGGCATCTTCTTGTCCGGCTTACGCCTGACAAGAAGCATGTCAACTGGAAACTGGCATAAACACCCTACATTTGTCTATATAATAATAAAAAACCAGGAAAGGTCCCACGCTGCCCATGTTCATCTCCTGGATCTGTATCATCGTATTCCTGCTTTTGCTGTTCTTTCCCACCCTGTCGGTCCAGGGGGCTTCCCAGGGACTGCTTCTGTGGTACCAGATTGTGGTCCCTACCCTGGCCCCCTTTATGGTGGTTACCCAGCTGGTGCAGGCAGCAGGAGGCATCCGCATCCTGGTCAGGCCGGTGTATCCCCTGCTTCACCGCTGCTTTCGCACCTCAGTCAATGGCTGCTATATCCTGCTGTGCGGGCTGCTGTGCGGCTATCCCGTAGGCGCCAGGCTGTGCGCAGACTTTTGCCGGCGGGGACAGATCTCCTGGCCGGAGGCCTGCTGCCTTCTGGCCGTGTGCAACCATCCCAGCCCCATGTTCCTTCTGGGATATGTGCAAAGCCAGCTTGCACTTCCCGGCAGCCTGCTCCCCATGCTGGCAGCCGTGTATCTGCCGGTTCCCCTTCTATATTACGGTGCGGTTACATTCTATTCCAGATATCCCGTAAAACCCGGTGCCGCGGCTTCCGGGAAGCCTGCCCCTGCCTGTCCGGCACAAGGCACTTCCGGCCCCCGGACCGCTGCCCCTGCTTCCGGATGTTCCGGGACAGCCGGCCAGGCACTCCCCGGCGCCCTTCGGGATACGGCCCCGGAAGAAACCATCTCCTTCGGAGAGATCATCCTGTCCACCAGCGAGACCCTGGTGATCATCGGCGGCACCCTGATGCTGTTCTCCATCCTGGTCACCTGGATACACCAGGTTCCGTTCCTGGACAGCTCCCTCCGGGCACTTCTGGTGGGATTTCTGGAAATCACCACCGGTGTCAGGGAAATCTGCCAGACCTTTCCCGGCCGTCCCCGGCTGCTTCCGGCCCTGCTGGCCGTCACCTTCGGCGGCTGCTCCGGCCTTCTCCAGACTTACGGGGTCACCAAAAATGCCGGACTGTCCCTCCGGCATTATGGAAGCTGGAAGCTTCTTCACACCCTTTTATCTGCCCTGATTCTCACGCTCCTGGCTGCATTTCTTCCTCCGGGACCGTAACCCCTGCTGCCAGCTCATTGCGGTTGGACATGACAATGTCATAGCTGGACTGCATGGAGGCAAAGTAGGAGGCAAACCGCCCCTGGGCCTCCTCCATGGAATGGGCGATAATGGCCTGGAGGCTTCCCAGCATTTCGTCTGTGTAGTTGATGGAACTCTGGCGGATTCCGTTGGCATCTGCCACCGCACTGTCGATGATCTCCTGGGCCTGTAACTGGGCCTGGGCGACCACCTCTTCCGCCTCCGCGTAGGCCCGCTGCATGATCTCATGCTCGTTGACCAGCTCGTCGGTCTGGGCCGTGGCCTGGGCCAGAATACTGTCTGCCTGGGTACGGGCCTCATTGAGAATGGCATCCTGATTGCTGATAATCTTCTGGTATTTCTTGATCTCGTCGGGAACCCGCAGGCGCAGTTCCACCAGAAGCTCTTCCAGCTCTTCTTTATTTACAAGGATCTTTGTATTGGATAACGGCTGAAACTTACAGCTGTCAATATATTCTTCGATTTCCCCGATTAACTGTTCGATTCTGCTCATACTAATCACTCCTCTTTCCTAAATAGCAGTTCTGCCTGTGCCGCCTTCCTTTTCACGGCATTCCCAAAGGAGGAATATCCGGCAGTCCGGCCCGGGCCTTTACCCGGCATCCGGCTGGACGGAGGCGTTCAGCTTCCTCCTTACCTGCTCTGCCACCTCCGGGTGCAGAAACTCTCCAATATCCCCACGATAATATGCAATTTCTTTCACAATGCTGGAACTCAGATAAGAATACTTTAAGTTGGTCGTCAAAAAGATGGTATCTACATCCGGTGCTATCACCCGGTTTGTCTGCGCCATCTGAAGCTCATATTCGAAATCCGTAATGGCCCGAAGCCCACGGACGATCACATCTGCATGTTTCTGGTGGACAAAATCCACCAGAAGCCCATCAAAAGACTGCACCTCAACATTCGAAAGATGAGCAGTTATGCTCTCTAACATCTTAACACGTTCTTCCACGGAAAACAACGGAGTTTTTGAATTATTCTTCAAAACTCCGATAATGACCCGGTCCATCATTTTCGCTGTCCGTTCAATAATATCCATATGCCCCAGGGTAACCGGATCAAAGCTTCCCGGATAGACTGCAACAGCCATAATCATTCCCTCCGATAGACAAACAGATGTCTGTTTGTCTTGTATTCTTTCACTTTCTCCACCACAAATCCCATGGACTCCAGATAGTCAAACCCGGTTTTCAAAGATGCCTCAATGATCAGGGTACTCTCCTTGTCAATGAGGCGGGAATCTTGTAAATACTCCAGCACCTGCCGCTCCAGCCCCTGGTCATAGGGCGGGTCCATAAACAGGTAATCGAACCGGTACTTTCCCTCCAGACGTTTCAGGGCTGTCAGGGCATCACCATGCATGACCACTGCCTGCTCCCCCAGCCTGGCCGCCTTCAGATTGTCCTGTATGCAGGCTACTGCCCGGCTGTCCGACTCCACAAACACCGCCTGGGCCGCCCCCCGGCTTAAGGCCTCGATTCCGATGGCGCCGCTTCCGGCAAACAGGTCCAGAAATATCCGGTCTCCCAGGTCATATTGCAGCATATTAAAAAGAGTCTCCTTGATCCGGTCTGTGGTGGGCCTGGTTCCCAGCCCCTCCAGGGTCTTAAGAGGAGTCCTCCTGGCACTTCCAGCAATTACACGCATCTGTCTGTCTCCTGTCCGGCTGCGTGAAACCCTTACGGCCGCAGCCATAGTCACGTACAATTATAGCTTTAAACCACCGGATAGACAAGCACTATCTTTTATGTTTTTGAAAGAAGCTCTGGCTTTTCTGCCCGGACGTGCATCTTCTTGTTTTCGAAAACCGTCGAAAACAAGAAGCTCTGGCTTTCGCCCTATAGAAATTGAGGTGGGGTTCCGCTAAAACA
>CAJTOV010000084.1:0-7922 GCA_910577765.1 uncultured Lachnospiraceae bacterium | reverse complement strand
TGCGAGCCTGTTTTAGCGGAACCCCACCTCAATTTCTGCACGTCTCATTGCTTTTTCATAATTTTGTCAAAAGGCGTAAAACCTTCTAGTGTAAGATCAAATGGACGGCACATACTATCAACGTAACAAAAAACAGTCGTCGTGAAGCAGGAATCCATTCTCAATGAGCCTGCATCGCGGCAGGCTCAACAGAGAAAAGGAGGCCTTTATTATGGCAAGCAGATCTACTAACAGAACTGAAGTACCGGAAGCTAAGGAAGCTATGGACCGTTTCAAAATGGAGGTGGCCCAGGAGCTGGGTGTTCCGTTATCCAACGGTTACAACGGTAACCTGACCTCTGCACAGAACGGTTCTGTGGGCGGATATATGGTCAAGAAGATGATTGAAGCCCAGGAGAAGCAGATGGCTGGCAAGTAAGAAAAGCAGCCTTCAAAGGAAGCCCGGTCAGGATCTGGCCGGGTTTCTCTTTGCCGGATATGCAAAAAAACCCACAGGCACACCTGTCCGGTTATGCAGCCATTGAAAAAACACAGAACATGGAGGAACGGAACATGAGTCCCAAAGAACTGAGCTATATTGATGACGCCCTGGGCCATGAGAGTTTTCTTAAGACCCAGTGCCAGGAGGCGGTGAACAATCTCCAGGACCCGGAGCTTAAGACCTTTGTCCAGCAGATTTCCACAAAGCACCAGCAGATTTTTGACAGCTTTTACCACCTGACCTGACCCGGATAAAGGAGGAATCCCACATGGATGACAGATGTATCATGGAAAACCTGCTTCTGACTACCAAAGGCGTGTGCGACCTGTATCTCCACGGCACCATTGAATCGTCCACGGCCAATGTGCACCAGACCTTTGACCAGGCACTTTCCGACAGTCTCTGCATGCAGGACAATATCTACAGGAAAATGTCCGCCAAAGGCTGGTATCAGACCGAGCAGGCTGAAGATACCAAGATTCAGAAAGTACGCAACCAGTATTCTGCCATGGCATAACAGGCTGCAGAAACCAGCAATGCCCATGCCAAAACGGAGGACCCGCGGGTCCTCCGTTTTCAGGCTGTACAACCATTGGCCGGTCCGGCATATCATTCCACCGTAAACCGGTAAATGGTAGTGGTCTTATATTCCTCCCCGGCCCGCAGCACCGGCGATGCAAACTGGGGCTTGTTGACCGCATCCGGGAAATACTGGGTCTCAAAGCAGTATCCTCCCCGGCGGTCATAGACGGCCCCGTCCTTTCCCTGGCACCGGGTCAGGCCGTTGGCCGTGTAGAACTGGACTCCCGGCAGGTCCGTATAGACCTCCATGCCCCGTCCGGTTCCCGGGTCATAGACCCTGGCAGCCAGGGACAGGGTTCCTGCCGGATGGTTCAGCACCCAGTTGTGGTCAAAGCCCCCGGCCATGGTAAGCTGCTGAAAATCCGCGTCAATGTCCCGGCCAATCTCCTTCATTTCCGTAAAATCCATGGGAGTCCCCTTAACCGGAGCCACCTCCCCGGTAGGCACCGAGGTGTCATCCCCGGGGGTGTAGGCATCTGCATCCATCCACACCTGCTGCCTGCCGATCTCCCCTGCCCCATGACCTGCCAGGTTAAAATAGGCATGGTTGGTCATATTGGCAATGGTATCTTTGTCCGAGACCATATGATAGTCCAGACGCAGGCTGTTGTCTCCGGTCAGGGTATAGCTGACCGTGATTCTGGCATTGCCCGGATAGCCCTGGTCCCCGTCTGGGCTGTCCAGGGAGAAGGCAATGGTGGTTCCCTCCCCGTTTTCCTCTACCTGCACATCCCAGATCCGGTCCCTGTAGAAATCCGGTCCGCTGTGAAGATTGTTCCGGCCTCCGGAATTGACCTGGAGCCGGTAGGTAACCCCGTTTAAGGTAAAGGAGGCATTGCCGATCCGGTTGGCATTGCGCCCTACAATCTCCCCCAGATGGCCGGAGAGGTTTAAGCATTTTTCCACGGAATCATAGCCCAGCAGCACATCCTCCGTGACGCCGTCCCGGTCCGGCACACCCATTCCCAGCCAGATGCCCCCCAGACTGGTAAATGCAGCCCATACTCCCTGTTCATTGGTCAGTGTGTACTTGTCCGCCTGACGTCCGTCAGCCAGTGTCCCGAACACTTCCTTTTTCCATGCCATAAGAAATCGTCTCCCTTCTTGCCCTTATGTTTTGCAAAATACGTTACTATTCATGGGGGGCATCTTCTTGTCCGGCATAGCCGGACAAGAAGCATCGGGCGTCCGCCCGGCTTACTCCCTGGCCTGAATATATCCCTGTGCAGTCAGAAGCTCCGCGCACAGCACCGCGCCTCCTGCCGCGCCCCGGACCGTATTGTGGGACAGGCCCACAAACTTGTAGTCGTAGACCGTATCTTCCCTGAGACGGCCCACGGAAATGCCCATTCCGTTCTCAAAATCCACATCCGCCCGGACCTGGGGACGGTTATCCTCCTCCAGATACTGGATGAACTGCCTGGGGGCGCTGGGAAGGGCCAGCTCCTGGGGCAGGCCTTTAAACTCCACCATCCGGGCAATCAGCTCCTCCTTTGACGGTTTCTTTCGGAACTTGACAAACACGGCTGCCGTGTGTCCGTTCAGCACCGGCACCCGGATGCACTGGCAGGTGATCACCGGCTCCGCCGCCTTGACGATGACACCGTCCCGGATTTCCCCCCACAGCCGGAGAGGCTCCTGCTCGCTCTTCTCTTCCTCGCCGCCGATATAGGGGATAATGTTCTCCACCATCTCCGGCCAGTCCTGGAAGGTCTTGCCGGCCCCGGAGATGGCCTGGTATGTAGTGGCCACCACCTCATAAGGCTCAAACTCTTTCCAGGCCGTCAGCACCGGCGCGTAGCTCTGGATGGAACAGTTGGGCTTTACGGCAATAAAGCCCCGCTTTGTCCCCAGGCGCCTGCGCTGAAACTCAATGACCTGAAAATGCTCCGGATTGATCTCCGGCACCACCATGGGCACATCCGGGGTCCACCGGTGTGCACTGTTGTTGGACACCACCGGGGTCTCGGTTCTGGCATAAGCCTCCTCAATGGCCTTAATCTCATCCTTACTCATATCCACGGCGCTGAACACAAAATCCACGCAGGCAGCCACAGCCTCCACCTCATTGACATTCATGACTACCAGCTTCTTCACTGCCTCCGGCATAGGCGTGGCCATCTTCCAGCGTCCCCCTACCGCCTCTTCATAGGTCTTCCCGGCAGACCGGGGACTGGCGGCCACCGCCACCACCTGATACCAGGGGTGATTCTCCAGTAACGCAATAAACCGCTGTCCCACCATGCCTGTGGCGCCCAGCACACCCACTCTCAGCTTCTTATCCATAATTGTGATCTCCTCATTTTTCCGCCGCGCTAGCTGCATGCGGCTTCTGTCTCAATATACTATCTCATTCTCCCGAAAAAATCAATAGAAATTCGCGAGAAAAATACAATTGTACTTCCCCCGCGAACACGCCGTTTCCAATATCCATCCGGGACACCTGCCACCGGCTCCGAAAACACCTGGATCATGGCCATTTCCGGACCTGTTTTACACCCGGATCTTACTGCCTTTTCCGTCCCGCTTTGCGGTCTTCATCCGGTTTAAATGCACCTCTTTCTCCTTGTACCGGATCACCGGTTCCTGCTGCACATAATAGACCTGCTCCAGGAATTCCCCTTCCGCCAGCTTCATTCCCCGGACTCCCCGGGAATTCTTCTTCATCACAGGAATCTCCTCCGTGGCAAACCGCAGGAACATATCCCCGCTGGTCTGCAGCACCACCTCCGGCTCCCCGCCTGCGGGCTTTACACACACCAGGGCATCTTCCTCTGCCAGCCTGGTAGAAGCCACGGTCCGGTTGTTGGTGACAAATTCCTCCCCGGGCACCAGCTTCACCTGGGCCTGCCTGGTGGCAAACAGAAAGTTCTCCCCGGCCAGAGCCGATGCCCTGGTCAGATACAGAATCTCCTCCCGGCTTCCGTCGAATTTGCTGATATTATCCACGGGAACCCCCTTGTCCTTTAATTTTCCCGTAGGAATATCCTGCATTTTCACCTGGTGGAGATTTCCCCGGTCCGTGAAAATACACACCCGGTCGTCACTCATACACCGGAGTACAAACCGGTACTCGTTGTCCACACTGTCCCGGTTCTTCTCGTAAAGGCCGTTGTCCAGATTCTTGCAGTAGCCGAACCGGTCCATGACAAAGACCAGCTCCTGGGCCTTCTCCGGCGCCTCCACATACACAATCTCCCCTCCGTCCTCGATCCGGGTTCTTCTGGGAAGGGCGAACTCTGCCTTGATCTGTTCCAGATCCTCCTTGATTACCTTGTCCATGGCCCTGCGGCTTCCCAGAATCTTCTCATACTGGGCAATCTTTTTCAGACACTCCTTATACTCCTTTTCCAGAGCCAGAATCTCCAGACCGATCAGCTTGTAAAGACGCATTTCCAGAATGGCCGAGGCCTGTCTCTCCGTAAAATGCAGCTGTCTGGCATCTTCCTCAAAGCCCTGGGTCTTAAACTGAATCCGGCTGGTATCCCCGTTCATCAGGCAGGCTTTGGCATCCTTTAGATTCCGGGAGCCCCGCAGGATGGCAATGATCAGATCAATGACATCGCAGGCTTTCATAAGGCCTTCCCGCACTTCCCTGCGCTCCAGCTCCCTGTCCAGCAGGGCCTGGTATTTGCGCCTGGCATTCTCATACTGGAATTCCAGGTAATTGTTGAGAATCCCCCTGAGATTTAAGGTTTCCGGCCGCCCGTGGGCAATGGCCAGCATGTTGACCCCAAAGGTGTCCTCCAGCTTGGTCTTCTTATAGAGGATGCTTTTGATCCGGTCAATATCCGCATCCTTCTTAAGCTCCAGCACAATGCGGATGCCCTCCTTGCTGGACTGGTTGGAAATATCCACCACATCCGGCAGCTTCCGGCTTTCCACCAGCTCCGCCACATCCACCAGAAACTTGTTGATTCCGGCGCCGATCATGGTGTAGGGGATCTCACTGATGATCAGCTTGTCCTTGTCGCTGCGGCGTTTGCCCAGCTCCACCTCCATCTTCCCCCGCAGCCGGATCTTGCCTGTCCCGGTCTCATAGATTTCCCTGAGATCCTTTTTGTTGGCAATGATGGCGCCTGTGGGGAAATCCGGCCCCGGCATCCGCTCCATCATTTCCTCCACCGTCATCTTGGGATTGTCTATGTAGGCCTCCACCAGGTCCACCACCTCCCCCAGGTTGTGGGGGGGAATGCTGGTGCTCATGCCTACGGCAATGCCGTCGGCCCCATTGATCAGAAGGTTGGGCACCCGCACCGGCAGCACCTCCGGCTCCTTCTCCGACTCATCATAGTTGGACACGAACCGGACCGTCTTGTCCAGGTCCTTTAAGTACACTTCCTCCGCGAACTTTTCCAGCCTGGCCTCGGTATAACGCATGGCCGCGGCCCCGTCTCCCTCAATGGAGCCGAAGTTGCCGTGTCCGTCTACCAGGGGCATGCCCTTCTTAAAGCTCTGGGACAGCACCACCAGGGTCTCATAGATGGAGCTGTCTCCGTGGGGATGGTATTTACCCATGGTATCGCCTACAATACGGGCCGATTTCCGGTGAGGCTTGTCGTGGCCCAGTCTCAGCTCGCTCATATCGTAAAGTACGCGCCGCTGTACCGGCTTTAAGCCGTCCCTGGCGTCCGGGATGGCCCTGGCCGTGATGACGCTCATGGAGTAATTCAGATAGCTGCGCTGCATTTCCTCCGAAAATTCTGTTGTAATAATCTTTTCAGCCATGTCTTCCCTCCTTATGCGTCAATCTCCGCCTCATCGGCATGGTCGTAGATAAATTTCCTTCTTGGAGGCACATCGCTGCCCATCAGCATGCCGGTCACCTCCGAGGCCAGACGGGCATCCTCAATCTCCACCCGTTTCAACACCCGGCGCTCCGGGTCCAGGGTGGTCTCCCACAGCTGCTCCGGGTCCATTTCCCCCAGACCTTTGTACCGCTGAAGGCGGAATTCCCCGGTGTGGGTCTTCCGGTACCGCTCCAGCTCCTTGTCATCATACAGATACTGCTCCTGGCCCCGGCTGGGAATCACCTTGTAAAGGGGCGGCATGGCAATGAACACATGGCCGTTGTAAATCAGTTCCGGCATAAACCGGTACAAAAAGGTCAAAAGCAGGGTGTCAATATGGCTTCCGTCCACATCCGCATCGGTCATGAGAATGATCTTGTGGTAGCGGAGGCGGCTGATGTCAAAATCATTGCCGTATCCTTCCGAGAAGCCGCAGCCAAAGGAATTGATCATGGTCTTGATCTCCGCGTTGGCCAGCACCTTGTCCATGGAGGCCTTCTCCACGTTGAGAATCTTGCCCCGGATCGGCAGAATGGCCTGGTACTGGCGGTTCCGGGCCGTCTTGGCAGAACCGCCGGCAGAATCTCCCTCCACAATGAATATCTCACATTTTGCGGCGTCCCGGCTCTCGCAATTGGCCAGCTTTCCGTTGCTGTCAAAGGAAAATTTGGACTTGGTCAGCATGTTGGTCCTGGCCTTTTCCTCGGCCTTGCGGATCTTTGCCGACTTTTCCGCGCAGGCGATGATGCCTTTTAGAACCTCCACATTCCGGTCAAAGTAGTGCTGCAGTTTGTCGCCGCTGATGGTAAACACGGCCTTGGTGGCATCGGCGCTGGCCAGCTTGGTCTTGGTCTGACCCTCGAAAATCGGGTCCGGGTGCTTGATGGCAATCAGGGCCGTCATACCGTTGCGGGTGTCTGCCCCGGTAAAATTAGGGTCCTTGTCCTTAAGAATCCCCAGGTCCTTGGCATAGGTGTTCACAAGCTGGGTAAACCGGGTCTTGAAGCCTACCAGGTGGGTCCCCCCCTCCTGGGTGAAAATATTGTTGCAGAAGCCCAGAATATTTTCCTCAAAGGCATCTACGAACTGGACTGCCACCTCCACCTCAATCCGGTCCACCTCCCCCTTAAAATAGATGGGATCATGAACCGGCTCCCGGCCATGGTTCAGCTCCTTCACATAAGCCACAATGCCCTCGGGCTCCGCGTAGGTGACGGTCTCTTCCTCCCCCGGACGCCGGTTCTCATACCGGATGGTCAGCCTGGGATTTAAGTAGGCGGTTTCATGAAGGCGGCTTTTAAGCCAGTCGGCCTTGAACCGGGTCTTCTCAAAGATTTCCCCGTCCGGCAGGAAGTTAATCTCGGTTCCCGTCTCCTTTGTCCTTCCCAGGACCGGAAGCAGGCCGTCCTTTAACTCCACCACCGGAATGCCTTTCTCGTAAGCATCGTGGTGGATATACCCGTTCTTATACACCTTTACGTCCATACGGGTGGAAAGGGCATTGACCACCGAGGAACCTACGCCGTGAAGGCCGCCGCTGGTCTTGTAGGCGTCATTGTCGAACTTGCCGCCTGCATGGAGGGTGGTGAAGACTACCCGCTCGGCAGAGACCCCCTTCTTGTGCATTTCCACCGGAATTCCCCGGCCGCTGTCCCGGACCGTGCAGGACCCGTCTGCCTCCAGGGTCACCTGGACCTGGTCGCAGAATCCGGCCAGATGCTCATCAACGGCATTGTCCACGATTTCGTAGATCAGATGGTTCAGTCCCTTGGTGCCCACCCCGCCGATATACATGCCCGGCCGCTTCCGCACAGCCTCCAGGCCCTCCAGGACGGTAATACTGTCTGCATCATATTGTGATTTTGCCATGTCACTCCTCCATACTGTTCCCGTTCTCAGCCCCGGCAGGATTCTGGCGCCTTGGCTGCAATAGTAACCATTATACACACAGGTTGGGGGAAAATGCAAGTAAAAAAGCTTTCTGCCGGTAACCGGAGAAAGCTTTTTGGTAACAGTTCAGACAGGTCTGCGCGTTCACCGCGCTGACCGTACGAAAACGTAATGGTCGC
>CAJTOV010000083.1 GCA_910577765.1 uncultured Lachnospiraceae bacterium | reverse complement strand
TAAGTCGTATGTAAATCTGTATTTATCAGATATGCTTTTGCAAATCTTGTCAAGTCCCAAAGAACTGTAAATCTGCTGCAGGAACAGATATCCGCCATTAAAAGAGCGCTGAACGTTCAGAGGTATAAGCCTGGATTGTTTGAACTTGAGAATGATCTCCCTGTTCTTTTCTTTTTCTTCCTGGTTAAGCTTTGCAATATATTGTCTGGACCACTCGTAAGGATCTTCACCATTGAGTTTTTCACGCAGTTCTTTTTCAGTACCAAGTTTCTCCACAGTAATGGTTCGCTGTTTTTTGCCCTCGTAAATGGTTTTGGTAACATAAAGGGAAGCGGCATTTTTTGAACGGGATACTTTCAGTCTCATAAATCATAACCTCCAATCCCTTATATTATAACACATCACGCAGCATCACGCAAATGTAATAAGAAAAATTTGACAAAAAAATAAGCCTAAATCAAGGCTTTCAATGATTTTTCCTTTATGAAACTGTCAAACTCCCGAATATAGCTTACAAAAAGGAATGAGTTTTTCGACCGTACAGCTATTGCTCAAGCGGCTTGCTCGTTTCTTTTTTTGTTCTCAAAATATCGCTTAATCTAATTTAAAAACCGATCTCCCGGTATATTCCCGGATACACCCCACCAGCATATCCACCACCACAAACATCCCCAGACGGGAGTGGACATCATTGTCCCGGGTATCCCGGTTGTCGGCGGCACAGTAAAGGGTCTCATCCGCAATTTTGCTGAGACTGCTGGTGAAAAAACCGGTCAGGGCCACCACGGAGGCTTCCCTGGATTTGGCAATTCTGGCCACCTCCAGAATCTTCTCTGTCTCCCCGGACAGGGAGATCACCACCACGGTCTCATTTAAGTCCAGGGTCCGGGTCACGGTGGAGATCAGATTGTAATCCTTCAGATAGATGCACCGGATTCCCAGAATCAGAAGCAGATGCTCCAGATAGCTTCCCACGGCTTTGCTGGTTCCCCTGGCAATTATATAGACGGTCCTGGACTTGAGAATCCGCTGGGCAGCACGCCGCAGGGCGTCCATTCCGGCCACTGCCATGGTCTTCTTCACCTGGTCCAGAATCTGGTACTGCATCTGGTTGGGAGAGGTCTCCTGGACCGGCTCTTCTTTCCGGTTCTTAAGATAATATTTCAGGTCCCCATAACCTTCCAGCCCCAGCTTCTGGCACATATTGATGATCACGGTCTTGGAGGTCAGGGTCTCCTGGGCCAGGTCCTGGATCTTCATGGAGGACGCCTTTTTCTGGTTCTTGTAAATATAGGAAAATACCCGCCGCTCGCTTTCGGTCAGGGTCTCAAATTCTTTTACAAACTGTTCCATCTGTGTGCTCCTTCTAAAAGCGGTGTCCGCCGCCCCCGCCGCTTCTTCCGCCGCCTCCGCCTCCCCCGCCTCTGCCTCCATGGTGTCCGCCGCCGCCGGAGGCCGGGTCATAGGTCCTTGTCTGGCTGGTATGGGAGGCCTGGAGATTCCGGTAGGCAAATTTCCTGTCAATGGATGCCAGCAGGGCCTTTTCCCCGGGCTTATGCAGTCTGGCGGACCAGATAACCAGGCCGTAGTTGGCCAGAAGGGCCAGAATCAGGGCAAGGAAGGCGTTGCTTATGTATTTCATGGGCCGGGGAATCCGTTTTCCCTCCAGCAGCGCCAGAATCTGCCGGAATGCCTCTGCCCCGCACTGGTAATAGTCTCCCTTTGACGCGTAGCGGTATACATTGTCTGCAACCGTATTGGCATTGGCTGTGGTGATCACCTGCCAGACAGCGCCGTCACTGTGTATCCACACATTGCGCCGGTTTATGTCGATTACAAAGATTGTGCCGCTGTCTGCGCCAAACCGGTCATGGTAATAGCTTCTGGCAAACTGTTCCGTGGAATCCGTATTTTGGAAGATGGTCACAAAGGCGGCATGACCATATGCAGTCACCGGTTCCATAATCCGGGACAGTTCCTGAATCTGCTCCGGTTCCAGAAGATTCGCCCGGTCCTCCACCACAACCTGCCAGCCCGTGTCCGGGTTCACATACCGTTTCCCGGTACCGGGGTCTTCCGGTTGCCGCTGAAAACTGTCCGGCTTCCGGCCAAAACCTTCCGGTACCCGGACATAACAAGCCATTCCCTCAGCGGACCAAGGGACACACGCCCCTTGCCCACTGAGGGGAAACCCCGCAGATAACAGCCATCCCCCCAGAACCACCGCCGTCCCGAAACGGAATAAAGAGGCCAGACGCCCCTTGCTGCCTGTTCTTCCCATTCTGCCTTTCTCCCTATCCACGTTCTTCACCTCCCCGCCTGCCAAGCTGCGGCAGTTTCCGGGTTGCCAGCACATTGTGCTGCCGGATCATATCCAGAATGGCCCACAGAACCGTCCCCATACAGCCCAGGGCTCCCAGATAATAGAACCAGTCGGACACAGGATGCCAGACCAGAATCAGAACCGCCAGCCCAATGCCTGCCAGGGGCTTTCTCAGAACCGGCCACTTTTCCTTAAAATGGCCGCCTCCCAGAGGCTTCTCACCGGCGTTTCCCCTTTTCCACCTGGGTTCTTTCTTCACGTCAAAAAACCTCAGAACGGTGGCTCCAAGTATCAGGATGATCATCAAAATCTGCACCACGGAATACATACTCTCATTGCCCGCCAGGTACAACAAATAGGATAGCAGATCAGCGATACAGTAAAACAGCAGAAGCATACAGATCACTTCGACTATACTGTTCTCCCTGGATTTTTGGACAGGAGCGTTTCCTTTTGTCCTGTCCCAGCCGGAAGGAGCTTCTCCGCCCGGGCGGTTTCGGAAGGTAAATCCTTTGTCATCCTCCCCGGATTCCCTGGCAATCATATGGGTCAGCTGGCTGTTAGAGATTCCCAGACATACACATGCCAGCAGTACCCCGGCCAGCAGAAGTTTCCCCGGTGTCAACGTAAAGAACCGGTTCAGCAGGAAAAACAGCGGAACAGCCAGCAGCAGTGAACCGGCCAGATAGCGTTTCCCGTCCACCGGCAGGTCTGCGGCTGCCTTTCCGGTCTGGCCGTTGACCACCGCATAGCTGACCCGGTCCCCATTCCGGTAAGACAGGAACCACACCGGCAGCAGGGCCAGCTCCACGGTCCGGTCCCAGGGACATACCGCGGTCCGGAACCCATACCAGTCCCCGCCCTGGCCTGCCTGATACGTTTTGCATACCGGGTCCGCTGCCAGGATACTGCCGGCGTCCCGGACCACCAGATCCTCTGCATCCTGCAGATAGACCGTCTGTTCCACATCACTGGTATCTGCATAGAACCCGCTTAAGAAAGACGGCACAAAGGGCTTTCCCTCCCCAAGGTCAAAAGGTCCTATGGCACTGCTTAAGTTGTCGGAAAATGTGGACGACCCATCAAAAGCCAGCCCCTGATAGCATTCCTCCACCTGGCATTCCAGACTGTAGTGGTCTGTAATCAGATAATCCCCGCTGCGGCTGGTGACCCTTCCCGGAAAGGTGACGGTCTCATTTTTCACAAAAGAATACACCCAGTAAGGCATGTAGATGCCTCTGAACTGCTGGATCAGGCTTTCGTCCTTCAGCGCCCTGGGGGCAAAAACAGCCCGGCCCACAAGCTTTTTGTAAGCGGCTCTGCAATCTTCCTTTGTTCTGGTAAAGGGGATGATCTTCTGCGGACGCCGCTCCCTGCTTATGCGGCTGTCCAGTATGGTGGAGCCGCCGCAGAAGCTGCAGAATGTAGCCGCCGTCACATCCTCGCTGACAAGCTCTCCCCCGCACTGGGGGCAGGTAAACACCGTTATCTCATAATCGCCTTCTTCAGAGGCGTATCTGGTTTCCTCCGCATCCGTTTCCTTATAAAAGCTGTAAGGGTCTATTTGGGTATCGCAGGATTCACAAATAAGCTGCTGCCGGGCAATATCAAACTTTAAGTTTCCGGCACAGCCTGGACATACATACATGGCTTCCTCCTTATAACGGTATCTGCTGGTTCAAAAAGCGGGAATCTGTGATATATGGAAATCTTCTGAAAAACACAAACTTCCCCTGACCCAAAGTATACCAGAAAAAGGACGTCCCCTCAACCCAAAAGGACGCAACGGTCCGGAAAACTCCCGGACCGTTACGCCCTGCCAGAACATCGTTGCATGAATCCCGAAGTAAATAGTGGTAACAGTTCAGATAGGTCTGCGCGTTCACCGCGCTGACCGTAAGAAAACGCAGCGGTCGCGGGCATACGGCCCATCGCGTCAGCGATTCTAAATGGCCGTATGCGGTAACAGTTCAAGGGGTATCTGAACTGTTACAGAATATGAACCTTATGAAATAATAAAAAGTAAGGAAGAATTTCAAGACTCCTTTTCTCCCGCGGATTTCTTAGAACAAATGCCTGGGACAAAGATCGGGGCAGCAACCATGGTCAGCGCTCTGGCGGATACGCAGCATGCGGTCCAGACCGCCCAGGAATGGTACGGATCCAGTGACGGCACCAAACCGGCCATATGAAAATCCCGTAATGACAAAAACGCCTAACAACGCCTTTTACCGGAAGCATACGTGTGCTTCCGGTAAAGCGCTACTATAATAGATTTTCAGCGGGATAGAAACAACTTTTTTTAAATACCGGATATGACCTACCGCAGCTGGGGCCAGTATTCCTTATTGGCCTCCATCATTTCATCCAGGATCTGTTTTGCCACAAACAGGCTGGGCACGGTCTTTGAGAGGGTGAAGGCCATCAGGGCCTTCTCATAGGAGTGCTCAATGGCGGCTTCCACCACCAGCTTCTCCACTGCCTCCTGCTGCTCAATCAGTCCTTTATAGAAGGTGGGAATCTCTCCCATGCGCACCGGCTCCGGCCCCCGGTCCGTGATATAGGCAGGCACCTCCACCATGGCGTCCTCCGGCAGATTGGCCACGGCGCCGTGGTTCTCCACCATCACCAGATAGCGTTTGCGCAGATCAAAGGCCAGGCTCATGGCCACATCCACAATGAATTCCCCGTGGACTCCGCCGAAGAATTTTGTCAGGTCCACCTCCTTACCTGCCTGGTAGTCTGCCACTGCATCGAAGATCCGTTTTTCCCGGCCCTCCATGACCTCATTGGCACGGGTATGGTCCGGATTGCTGCTTTCCACCACTTCATCCCCCAGCAGATAATACTGCATATAGGTATTGGGCAGATAATCATGGAAGGCGGAGCAGATATGGCGGGCATTGCCGTAGGTATGGAGCCAGGAAGGGTCACTGTGCATCACATCGCTTTTCTCGTTCCTTGGCATGTAGCCATGCTCTGCCACATAGTTTTTCAGCTTCTCCGTCACATCCACCCCATTGTGGCGGACTTTGGTAAACCATCCGAAATGATTAAGCCCGAAATAATCCACCTCCAGCTCATGGCGGTCGCATTCCAGAATCTCGGCCATATTCCGCTCAATAGCCACAGGCATGTCGCAGATATTGAGAATCCGGGCATGGGGGCGCAGCCGGAAGGTCGCCTTGGCCACAATGGCCGCCGGGTTGGAATAGTTGACGATCCAGTACTGGGGGCTTGCATACTTCTCGCAGTAGTCGATCAGCTCCACCATGGGATAGATGGTCCGGAGGCCATAGGCCAGACCGCCTGGTCCGCAGGTCTCCTGGCCTACCACCCCGTATTTTAACGGAATCTTCTCATCCTTCTCCCGCATGGCGTAAAGCCCCACCCGCATCTGGGCAAAGATAAAATCAGCACCGGTCATGGCCGTCTCAGGGTCTGTGGTCAAAGTCAGCTTAAGTCCTGGGTCAAACAGCTCCACCACATGCCGGACAATCACCCCTACCGAATCCTGACGCTGGGCATTGTTATCGTACATCACCAGCTCCCTAAGCTTAAAACGCTCCTTCTGTGCCAGAAGACTCTTGACAATTCCCGGTGTATAGGTACTTCCGCCGCCTGCAATTACCAGTTTAAATGTTTTCATATTTACAATCCGCCTTTCTGAGACAGAAACCGGTGGGGGTTATGAAACCCGTCCTGGACCGGCTTCCGTTTTTTCGATTTTCTAAGTTCATGTTTCTTTGTTATAGCTGCCTGGATTCTCCCGGTATGTAACAGCTCAGATCCCCCTGGACCGCTATCCCGGCCTCCTGCCTGAAAGCCGCTTATTCCTCGCGCCCCAGGGCCTGCTCCACGGCCGAACGCATTTTCATCACCTTTGGACCGTAGATCACCTGGATATTGTTTCCCTTTACCACCAGTCCTGCGGAGCCGGTGGGCTTAAACCAGTCTTTATCCTTTACCACCGCGGCATCCTTTACCTGGACCCGCAGACGGGTCATACAGTTGTCCACATTTTCAATATTGCCGGCGCCTCCCAGTCCTTCAATCACATGAAGGGCATCCTGGGCCAGCTTTCCGCCGTCAGCCCCTGCACCTGCCTGGGTCTTCCCGCCGCCCCGGATCTGCTCCTTGACAGCCGCCGCATTGGCAGAAAGGTCGGTCACGTCCTCTCCGTCCTCCCGTCCGGGCGTCTTCAGCTTAAGCTTCTCTATAAGGACCTTAAAGACAAAGAATACCACCACAATCTCTACCAGGCCCACTGCCACATACACAGGCCATCCGGTACGTGCCACACCTGCCGGCAGATTCAGCACCAGGAAATCAATGATACCATTGGTGGCGCAGACACGTACATGCAGCAGATAAACCACCATCTGGAACAGACCGTCCAGCACCGAGTACACCACCCAGAGAACCGGGGCCGCAAACAGGAAGGAAAACTCCAGAGGTTCCGTGACACCTACCAGAACCGCCGTCAGGGTGGAAGGAACCACCTGGGCACGGGTGGCTGCCTTTTTCTCCTTTTTGGCTGTGACAATAAATGCCAGGGCCACGCCGATGACACCAAAGGTTTTCATCAGGCCATAGGTAAGGAAACGGGCCGATTCCGGCATATAGGTGACCGTACTGTCAGACAGAAGGGCCAGAAATACCGGCTTGGCTCCCACAATCTGCTCTGCCCCCACCATCATGCTGTCTCCCAGGGCCGAATAAAGGAACGGTGACCAGACCAGATGGTGCAGTCCCGTAGGGATCAGGATCCGGTTCAGGAAGCCATACAGGAATACGCCAAATGCACCGGCACTTGCCATAACTCCGGTCAGCGCGTTGATTCCTGCCGCGGCCACCGGCCACACATAGGCGGCCACAACCGCCATCACCAGTACCACCGGAAGCAGTACGATAAATACAAACTTGCTGTTGCCATAGAGGGCAAAGGCCCCGTCAAACTCGGTGTCAATAAACCGGTTATGAACCATGGCTACTATCACGCCCAGAATCATTCCCAGAAATACGCCCATGTCTGTTACATGGTATCCCAGGCAGATGGTCTGGCCGGTGCCGTAGAGATCCCCGGCCGTGTCACCGGCAATCATCAGCCCCGCCACACTGAGCCACCGGGCATTGGCTGACAGCCAGATCAGGTAAGACACCAGGGATACAAAAGCTGCATCCGCCTTGCGCTTTTTGGCAAGGCTCATGGAAACCCCCACACAGAACAGAATTCCCAGATTGGACAGGATCGCACCGATCCCTCCGTTGATAAAACGTCCGATTATGTATACAATCCCGCCTTCTGCTACCAGTGCTGTGTTGCTCATGACCGAAGAGAGAGCCTGGATCATACCGGCTATGGGCAGGAACAGGACCGGCCCCATCAGGGCCTTTGAGAAGCTCTGCATAGCATCCATCATTTTTTGTTTCATTCTCTTTTTCTCCGTTCTTTTTTGACTTTCCGCAACTGTCTGCCAATGGAAACAGGTTGCGGCTGATTCTCTCCGCGAGTTGGCGCCTCTCGTTTTTGACAAGGCGAGTATATCATTTTGCACAAAAATTTCAATAGATTGCAAGTGTTTCTGAACATGTTTACAGCCTTTGAAACATGTTTCAAATAGGAATCTTGCAAAACCTCCCGAAATACCGTAAAATGAACATGGAAGGGAGAAATCCCGGATCAGCAGACTTTCAACAAAAACGTTACCCCATAATCACCAAAAAGGACGGATCCATGTGAAATACGATATCTATAAGCTGGCAGACCAGTATGCTCTCAATGAGGGAGAACAGCAGCTTCTGCTGCGCATTCTGGAGGCCACAGACCAGGGCATCCATTACAGCGTCCGGGAATTTGCAGCCCAAAACTATGTGTCACCAGCCGCTGTGGTGCGGTTAAGCAAAAAGATGGGATACACCGGCTATACAGATATGATATACCGGCTGGAATTTCTGATTCAGAACGAGATTAACAACAAGAATCTGTCTTCCGGGATCACCGCCTTCATCGGCGAGATTCCCCCGGAGCACATTGCCCGGTTCGCCAGGCTTTTAACGGTCCACCGTCAGGATACCATTCTGGTCTGCGGCACCGGTTTCTGCTCTCCCCTGCGGGACTTCTTTGTCCGCAAGCTGCTGGTTCTGGGCTTTACTGCCATCGCCACCAACAGCTATGAGGTCTATGAGCACAATCCCTTAGGAGCCGGTCTGGTCATTGCCATCAGCAAAAGCGGTACCACCGACACCATCGTCAAGCCGGTCCAGGATGTCCAGGAGCACTGTGTGGATCTTGTGGCATTTACGGGAAATGCCGCCTCTCCCATTGCCCAGAAAGCCCGTCCGGCTTTCCTTCTGCTGGACGACAAAATGCTGGATGACCGGAACCTGACAGCAAACTATTTCTATGCCCGGGTACTGATCCTGTTTGAATATCTGCTGGATATCAGTATAAACAGTGCTGGTACGCCGGTTGGGAAAGAACCATAAAAGACCTTTTGTATCCACGGCACAGCAGGAACAGAAAATACCCATCCCCCCATGCAAATCATGTTCCTTTGAACCGGAGGTGCCTGCCATGAATCTATTCTCAGAACTGTATAGCTGCTATTACCAGGTAACTGCCCGGATCCTTGGCCAGGCTTTTCAAGCTCCCCTGACCCGGCAGCAGATCCACAATATAGCCGAGAGCGAAGGCTACCAGGAAAGCGCCCTGGAAATCGTCCCCAGGCTTCTGGAGGGGGACTGGAAGCTTCTGGAGCCCCAGGCGGACGGACGCTGCATAAGCTGCCTGAAAAGGGAACCATTTACCCCATTCACGGTTCTCCAGAAATCCTGGATAAAGGCCCTGTTGAAAGATGAACGGATTCCCCTTTTTTTCTCCGACGGACAGCTCCAGAAGCTGGAAAATGCCCTGAAGGATGTGGAGCCTCTCTTCGATCCCGGGGACTTTCTGTATTTTGACCGATACCGGGACAGCGATCCGGTCCAGTCGGTCATGTACCGGAAGCATTTTTTCGTGATTCTGGAGGCCATCCGCAGCCACAGACCACTGCGGATCGTATACTATTCCGGTAAGAACCGGATCATGGAGCATACCTGGTTTCCAAGCCGCCTGGAGTACTCTCCCAAGGACGGAAAATTCCGGCTCTGCGCCTTCTACCGCCGGGCCAGCGGACGGTGGCGGCTGGATGTACTGAACATGGCGCGGATTCTGCGGGTGGAAGCAGCACAAAAGAAAAACAGCGGCAGGACGGCTGACTCCCCGGCAGCAACTCCCGGCGTCCCGGCCCCGGATCCGGCAAAAGGGCCAGACCATTCCCCTGCTTCCACAGACACCCGGGACCGGCCTCCTGCCATCGACGCCTTTCTGGAAGCTTCCTTAAGCCATGAGCCCCTGATCCTGGAGATCCTTGACGACCGCAATGCCCTGGAGCGGACCATGCTCCACTTTGCCAGCTACCAGAAGACCGTGGAGCGCACGGAGGATTCCCGCCGCTACCGCTGCTCCATCTACTACGATGTACGCTGGGAGACGGAGCTTCTGATCCAGGTGCTGTCCTTCGGCCCCATGGTAAAGGTCCTGGGACCGGAGCATTTCCTGGCACAGGTCAGGGAGCGGGTCAGGGGCCAGCAGACACTTGTGCCCCCGAAATAAGTCCTTTGCAGACTGACCCGGGGGCAGCTTCTAAGTCCTGTTCACTATGGTATGGAAAAATACAGCTTTCCGGCCTCCAGCCCACGGCCTCTGGCTGCTGCCATTTCACTGACCGTCACCATCTGGAATCCCCGTCTGGCAAGTTCCGGGATAATCCGCAGGGCGGCTTCTCCTGTCTGGCTGTAGAGCTCATGCATCAGCACGATATCCCCGTTCTTTACCTGACTCAGCACGGACTCAACCGTCTTGTCCGCATTCCGGGTCTTCCAGTCCAGGGTATCTATGTTCCACTGGATCATGGGCATATGGGTATTGGCCAGCACCGTGGCATTATGATTGCCTCCGGGAAGCCGCAGAAGGGACGGTCTCACCCCGCACACTGCCTGGATGGTATCATTGCACTGGTTTACCTCTGCCTGGATCTGGGCTCCGTCCAGCTTCTGGAGATACTTATGGTTCATGGAGTGATTTGCCACCTCATGGCCCTCTGCCACCATCCGCTGTACCTCCGCCGCATAGGACGGCACCCGGGAGCCTACCATGAAAAAGGTTGCCTTGCCTCCATACTGGGCCAGGCAGTCCATGATCTGGTTGCCTACAGGCCCGTTGGGGCCGTCGTCAAAGGTCAGGGCCACCATAGGCCTGGAAGGGTCCAGCTGGCGGGTAAATACCTGGCGTCCCTGGGCTGCCTGCCGGGCGGCTTCTGCCTCTGCGGCCAGACGGGCTGCCTCCTCTGCGGCCTGGCGGGCAGCTTCCTCCTCGGCCTGGCGGGCGGCCTCTTCCGCTGCCTGACGGGCTGCTTCCTCGGCGGCCAGACGGGCTGCTTCCTCCTCGGCGGCCTGCTTTGCCGCCGGTCCCGTGATCCCCGGATCACCGCCTGCTACCAGCACCGGTGCAGAACCGCTGCCGGATGCCTGGGACTGGTCCGGGGATACCTGTTCCGGCTGGCCCGCCTGGGACTGGTCCGGGGATACCTGCTCCGGCTGGCCTGCCTGGGACTGGTCCGGTACTTCCTGCTCCTGGACCGGCATCTGCCCGGTATCTGCCGTTACCTGGGACTGGTCCGCTTCCTGACCGGACGCCTCCCCCGTCAGGCTTGTCCCATCCTGCCCTCCCGGGCTCTCCTGGGTCACAGCCGCCACCCCCGGACCACCTGACTGGCTGTCATAAGCAGGCTGTACCACTACCGGCGTCCCTTCTGCCGCCATTACCGGCTGTGACATGAACATTGCGGCTGCCATGGCCGCTGCCAGATAACACCTGAAATTCCTCATAATTATCTCCCCTGTTTCTACATAAATATTTAACGCACACCTATTAGTATACTCCTTTTTTCCGCCGAAACAAGAAATTCTTGATATATAAATTTCCCGTTACAATTCGGTTACAAAACCTTGAACAACCTTTATCGGCACCAGTACATCGCTGTACCAGGCAGGCATCCGGAAGCAACTGGCTGCGGTGCACCCGGCATGCCAAGCCCCGCCTCCGGCGGTTCTGCGGCATGCCGGGCAAAAAGACACCGCCTCCCGGGCGGTGCCTTCTGCTATCATTTATTATATGCATACCCCTGTAACCGGTATTCCGCTTTTTTCCAAAACTTTCTTATTTCCGCACGGCCCCGGACTTTACCGCGGCCTCTGCCACCTTCTCCGCCACATGCTTTGCCACCCGCGGGTCCAGGGCCGAGGGGATAATGTACTCGGCACACAGCATACCCGGCTCCACCAGCTCGGCAATGGCCTGGGCAGCCGCCAGCTTCATCTCATAGTTAATATCCCTGGCGCCTGCGTCCAGGGCTCCCCGGAAGATACCTGGAAATGCCAGCACATTGTTGATCTGGTTGGGGAAATCGGACCGTCCGGTGCCCATGACCTTCACCCCTGCGGCCATGGCTTCGTCGTACATGATCTCCGGGGTAGGATTGGCCATGGCAAAGACTATTGGGTTGGCATTCATGGTCCTGATCATCTCCGGCTTCAAAGCGCCTCCTACGGACACGCCCACAAATACGTCCGCACCCACCAGGGCATCGGCCAGGGTACCTCTCTGGTCCTCCAGATTGGTGATGTCGCAGAGCATCTTTTTGTGATCCACGATGCCCACGCCCCGGTCCTTATAGAGAATCCCGTTCTCGTCGCATGCGGTAATATGCTTCACACCAGCCGTCAGCATCATCTTGATAATGGCCGTACCTGCGGAGCCTGGTCCGTTAAGCACCACCCTGATCTCATCGATCTGTTTGCCTACCACCTTCAGGGCATTCATCAGGGCGGCAGTCACCACAATGGCTGTCCCGTGCTGGTCATCGTGGAACACCGGAATATCCAGTTCCTCCTCCAGACGGCGCTCCACCTCAAAGCACTTGGGGGAAGCAATGTCCTCCAGATTGATGCCTCCGAATACCGGCGCGATCTGCTTCACCGCCTTAATGATCTCCTCCGTATCCTTAGTGTCCAGGCAGATGGGAAATGCATCCACATTGCCAAACTGCTTGAACAGAATGGCCTTTCCTTCCATAACCGGAATGGCTGCCTCCGCACCGATATTGCCCAAGCCCAGCACTGCCGTGCCGTCGGACACCACTCCTACCAGATTGCTCTTGGCAGTATATTTGTACACATTCTTCCGGTCCTTTGCAATCTCCTTGCAGGGCTCTGCCACGCCGGGGGTGTAGGCGGTGCTTAAATCATCCCGGTCCTGGAGCTTTACCTTACTGGTTACGCTGATCTTTCCCTTGTTCTCGCTGTGCAGCTTCAATGCTTCCTCATAGTAGTTCATGGTCGTTCCTCCTGACGGTTCTTATGATTCTAACATAAACTATAACACGACATCACTTCAAAGTACAATGGCGAATTTCTTGTCTGACTAAGTTTTTCTTATGGGCAGAGGGATTCTCCGGCCCCCACCGCTCCCGGCCTGCCAGGGACCGGACAGCAGGGACTCTGTCCCTTACCCGTTTCCATACCGGTACCGGATCGAGGGCCGTCCTCCGGTCTGGTAATTGACCTGGCTGACGATCTCCCTGGCCTCCAGCATGTGATTCATATACCTGCGCACGGTGACCCTTGACAAATGCACCTGTTCCGCGATTTCCTCACTGGTAAAGAAATGTTCCCGGTCCGCCTTCATACACTGGCGGATGGTATCCAGGGTGTGGGCCTGGAGCCCCTTTTCCATGGGCGCTGCCTCGCTGCCTGCCGGGCTTCTGCCCCGTAGGGCCAGGTCAATCTCCTTCTGGCCAAGGAGCCCGCAGCCATCCTTCATCAGCTCCCGGTAATCGGCAAAATGCCTTAAGGCCTGCTGGAACCTGGCATACTCAAAGGGCTTTACCAGATAATCCAGAATCCCGTTTCCCATGAGCCTGTGCACCATCTCCGCCCCGTTGGCCGCGGTCACCATAATGACCTCCGGACCCTTTCCGACTCCTTCCAGGTTCCGCAATGCATTGAGAAATTCCATGCCGTCCATGACCGGCATATAGTAGTCCAGAATCACCAGGTCCGCCGGACCTCCCTGCCGGATATAATCGATCCCTTCTTTTCCGTTTTTAAATACCCCTGCCACATGGAACCTGGAATCCATGTTCACATACTGGCAGTTAATGCTGGCCACCATGGGATCGTCTTCCACTATCATTACCTGATACATTGTCCTGTCACCCTCCCTGCCTGGAGCATGTCTGAAAACTGACGGTAATGCAGGTTCCCTCCCCTGCTTCCGTCTCCACTTCCACTGTTCCGTGATACTGGTCCGCCAGATTCCGCACCAGCGCCATTCCGGTTCCCCGGCCCCGGCCCTTTGTGGAGAATCCCTGCCGGAACATGTTCTCCCGTACTTCCTCCGGAATCCCTCCTCCTGTATCCGTACACACCACCATGGTACCCTTGCCGTCGCAGTAGATTCCCAGGGAAATCTCTTTCACTGGGTAATCCCGGGAATTCAGCTCCTCAATGGCATTTTCCAGAAGATTTCCCACCAGGGTCACATAACAGTCCACCGGCATCAGCAGATACTCCTGGCCGCAGAAGCTGTCCGGGGTCAGGTGAAAACCGATGCCCAGTTCCCCGGCTTTCATCATCTTCCCGATCACCAGGGCGGACAAATGGGGAACCCCAATCTGCCGGGTCACGTTGACCACCGCCTGCCCCGACACCAGGGTCGTATTCATGATAAACTCCATGGCAGCCCTGCACTGTCCCAGCTGCAGATACCCCAGAATCACATGGAGCTTGTTCATAAACTCATGGTTAAAGGCCCGCAGGGTGTCCACCATGTCGCTGGTGCCCGTAAGCTGTTCCGCCAGCCGGATGGCTTCCGTCTTGTCCCGGAATATGGTAATGGCCCCGGCAGTCTTCCCATGCTCCATAAGGGGAATCCGGCTTGCCAGAATATGGTTTCCGTTAAGCTGCAAGGACACGTTGTGCTGGGGACGGCCGCTTTCCATTACCTCCAGAAGCTTTGTGTCCGGGTACAGTTCCTTTAAGGGTCTTCCCTCTGCCTGCCGGTCCTCTCCAATCCCCAGCATCTGCCGGGCCGGACGGTATGGTACACGGTCTGCACATCATCATCTTCCTCCAGCATATCCAGAACCTCACTGCGCTCCACATATTTGGTGGCCAGCTCCTCCGGCCGGTAGCCCATCAGCACCTTTTTCAGACGCTGCATATGGTGCCGCACCTGGACGGCCCCCATGGCCAGGACAACGGCTGCCATGACGGCGTACACTTTCAGAATATCCAGATACATTTTCCGCAGATTTTCCGTCAGCACCGCCGCCATGACAAATCCCACCGGCTGTCCCTGCCGGTTCCTCACCACATGGAAGGCCCGCCGCTGGGGTCCCAGGGTACCCACACCGTCGGTAATATAGCTTTCCCTTCCTCCCAGAACCTCCTTCTCGTCCCCTCCTGTAAAATACTTTCCGACCTCTGCCTTGTCCCGGTGGTACACCCGGATTCCCTCCATGTTGCAGACTGTAACCACATCCAGGCTGGATGCGGACTCCTGAATCCCGTCCAGGTACTCCCACAGAATTTCCTGCGGGCTTCTTCCCTCCAGGGTATCCACCACCAGCGGCGACCGGGAGAGCACCAGGGCCATATTGGAAATGGCCTGGTCCAAGTTTCTCCGGTTCTGCATGATGCTGTAATACAAGGTCACCATCATAGAGATGGCCGCCATAAGCAGAATCACACTGCCCAGGGTCATATACAGCCGCCGCTCCATGGTATGCTGCTTCATAAGGTCCTCCTGTTTCCCTCCGGTTTTCCCGGCCGGTTATAAAAGTACTTTCACCAGTACGCTGGCCACAATCAGGATCAGCCCCCCGCAGATTCTGGTAGCGATCTGGGCAAAGGGCAGAAGCTCCATGCGGCCTGCCGCCGACAACACGGCAATATCCCCGGTTCCTCCCATATTGGTGGTGCACAGACCGGCGGTAATGGAGGACTCAATGGGATAAAAGCCTACCAGATATCCGCCTATGCCTGCCCCCAGGGCCACACCGCCTACTACCACCAGCACCAGAATCAGATACTGGATGGAAAATGCCGCTGCTACTGCCGACAGATCGATCATGGAGATGCCGATTCCCACCAGCAGGGCCTGGGTCCAGTTGCCCATGACAAACCCGCTCCACTGTCTGGCTGCCTGCTCAAACTTCTCAGGGACAATCCCCGCTGCCTTTGCCGCCGCTACCATGATAATCATCCATGCATAAGTATGGATGGCCGGAACCAGCTTCCCGAGAACCGTTCCCAGAAGATAGAAGCTTATGGACAGGATCATGCCGGTTCCCATCATTTCCACACTTGTGGGGAGAGGCTTTCCTTCCTTCATATCCTCGCTGTTTTTGCGCATCAGCTTTCCGTTTCCCGTAAGCCCCGGCTTTGCCTGGCCCAGTCTGGCCAGCAGTCCGGCGCCTATGATGGCAGTCACATTGCCCAGGGTGGAGGCCGGAATCATTCTGGAAATAATCACCGCCGAATCCTGGCCCAGGGCCTCCGCATACATGCCGGATAAAGGAACCACCCCGGCTCCCATTCCGCCGCCCATCATGGGAATTGCCACGTACATAATAGCCTCGGAAAATCCGTATCCCAGAAGCATTCCGGCCCCGCCCACCAGAAGAATGGCAAAGGTCATGGCACACAGCGCAACCGGCAGAAACCGGACTGCCGCCCGCAGAAGCAGGGTCCGGTTCATGCCCAGAATGCTTCCCGTAATCAGGGCTGCAATATAAAAGTTCAAAAATCCGGTGGTGTTCATAAAGCTGTCCACATTTTTCACCACTGCCTCCGGAATCAGTCCGGCGGTGACCAGCCCGGCAGAGGCGAAGATGCACACAATGGCGCCGCCGCCCAGATAGGTCTTTACAATGGGCAGGTGGTTGCCGGTCACATGGAACAGTCCTCCCAGAACCATCATCACCGCAAACGCCCCCAGCATGCCTCCCGGCATCCATCCCATGGCCATGACCCCTGCCACCAGGGCGCAGATCCCCGCGTAGACAGGAATTTTGATCCCCATAATTTCCAACCGCTTTGCTGCCGCATGTTCCATACCGTTCTCCTCCTTCATCCGTTCCCCGGTTCCGGAATGGCGCTGCCTTCCGGCCGGGAATTTCTGTTTTCAAAAGCATCATAAAATACTTTTGGGGAAAAGAACAGTTTGTGAATCTATTAAAATACTTATGTAAGTTTTTATCATAACAGTTCAGACAGGCAGCAAATCTTGTGAGAAAGTGTGTTGCAAACTCGCTTTTGTTTGTATAAGCGCTTTCTCACAAGATTTGGTATCGGGCTGACGCCCGAAGC
>CAJTOV010000082.1 GCA_910577765.1 uncultured Lachnospiraceae bacterium | reverse complement strand
CGTGAATAGTAACTAATAAAACAGAAAAAGGAGACGCAGGATGAATATCTGTATCTATGAAACTTCCAGTGAAATGGCCCGTCAGGCAGCATCGGCTGCGGCCAGGGCTATCAGTCAGGCCATTACGGAGCGGGGGGAGGCAAGAATTCTTTTGTCAACCGGCGAATCCCAGATTGAGACCTTGGGCTTTCTTGCAAAGGAGCAGGTAAGCTGGGACAAGGTGACCATGTTCCATCTGGACGAGTACATCGGTCTGCCGGAGAGCCACAAGGCCAGCTTCCGCAAATACTTAAAGGAGCGTTTCCTGGAGGTGGTCCATCCCGGGAAGGCATATCTGGTCAGCGGAGAGGGGAATGTGAAGGAAAATATCGCCGCCCTTACGGCTTCCCTCCGGGAGGCTCCGGTGGATGTGGCCCTGGTAGGCATCGGGGAGAACGGACACGTGGCATTCAACGACCCGCCGGCTGATTTTGACACAAAGGAAGCATACATGGTGGTGAATCTGGCTGACCGGTGTAAGCAGCAGCAGGTCAACGAGGGCTGGTTCGGTTCCCAGGAGGAAGTACCTGCCCAGGCCATTACCATGACCGTGCCCCAGATCATGGCCAGCCGGACCATCCTTTCCATTGTGCCGGGTGTCCGCAAAAGCGAGGCAGTCTACAAGACCCTTTCGGCCAAAGCCGTGACCAGCCAGATCCCGGCCACGGTTCTTAAGACCCATCCGGACTGGCATCTGTTCCTGGACCGGGAGTCTGCGGGGCAGATGGTTCCGGCCATTTAAGGAAAGGATGATGCCATGAGAACAGCCGTTGTAAACGGAAAACTGATTACGCCCCACCGGATTCTGGAGGGGGCCAGCCTGGTGATTGAGGACGGGAAAATAACAGAGCTGGTCCGGGAAGCCAGACCCGGGGCAGACCGGTATCTGGACGCGGAAGGAAATTATGTAAGCCCCGGATTCATGGATCTCCATACCCATGGAGGCGGCGGACATGACTTTATGGACGGGACGCCTGAGGCCATTATGGAAGGGTGCAGGGCCCATCTGGTCCACGGCACCACCGGCATCTGTCCTACCACCCTTACCTGCCCGGACCAGGAGCTGTTTACATTTTTTGAATGCTACCGCCAGGCCAAAGACCGGATGGAGCAGGGACCAAAGCTTCTGGGAATCCACCTGGAGGGGCCCTACTTTTCCATGGAACAGCGGGGCGCCCAGGACCCCCGGTATCTGAAGGTGCCGGCCCGGGACGATTATGAAGCCCTGCTGGGGGCATCGGAGGACATTGTCCGCATGTCCGTGGCGCCGGAGCTTGCCGGGGCCATGGAGCTGGCAGGAGCGCTGAAGGCCAGGGGGATTCTCCCTTCCATCGGCCATTCCGACGCCACCTATGAGACGGTGGCAGAGGCCTGGGAGCACGGATATACTCATGTGACCCACCTGTATTCCGGCATGTCCACCATACGGCGGATACGTGCGTTCCGGCACCTGGGTGTGGTGGAAAGCGCCTATCTGATCGACGGCATGACCGTGGAGATCATTGCCGACGGCAAGCACCTTCCCCCGGAGCTTCTGCGGCTGATCGTCAAGACAAAGCCCCTGGAGGACATCTGTCTGGTGACGGATTCCATGCGGGGAGCTGGTATGGCCGACGGGGAGCATGTTCTCCTGGGCAGTCTGGCCCATGGCCAGGAATGCATCATCGACCAGGGAGTGGCCGTGCTGCCGGACCGGAGCGCCTTTGCCGGAAGCGTATGCACCGCTGACCGGTGTGTCCGCACCATGTACCATCTGGCAGGGGTGAAGCTGGAGGATGCGGTCCGGATGATGACTTATAACCCGGCCAGGGTTCTTGGCATCCAGAACCGGAAAGGGACTCTGGCAGCAGGCATGGATGCGGACCTTGTGATCTTTGACGACCAGATCCTGGTGAAAGGGGTAATGGTAGAAGGAAAGCAGGTAATATAAGGAAACCGATACAGCCAGCCATGGTAATGTGGCTGGCTGTATCTGCTGGTTACAACAGTTTTGATTCACAGTGCTGGAATTACTGTATATTTTTTGTCTATGTCTCCACACTATGAGAGAACCGTCTTCCTGGAGCCGGACGGTTCCTTATGCAGATGAATCCAATCAGGAGGCTGTTATGACCGAACCTGCACCTGTCACCGGCTGCGGCAAAAAGAGAACCATCCGGAATCTGGTTCTGGACCTGGCAGCCTATGTTGTGATTCCTTTTATTACCATCCTGTTTGTCCGCGGAAGCAACTGGTTTACCACCAATTTCTCAGTACTGGGAAACCGGCCTCAGAGGCAGAATGACTTTGCTTTCTGGGGGCTTCTGGTAGGCGTGTATTTTTTTACCATTCTGGAAATCATTGCCGGGTATCTGGAGAAGCGGCCAAAGGGAATCTGGTTCGTACCTCTGGCCCTGGTGCTTCTGGCCTGCGCCATTACGACCCCCTATCTGCCGGATGTATTTCCTTTGAAATCGTTCCTTCATGTGGTGTTCGCCTTTCTCTCCGCAGTGTGTCTGGCTGCGTTTCTGGGGCTTCTGGTGTGGAAGCTGTTCCGGACAGAGCCGGTTCAGTTCGGACTGTACCAGGCCGGTCTGATTCTGATTTTCATGGGCAGCGGACTTCTGCTGGCCCTGGCCGGGATCATCAGCAGCGCCCTGGAAATCTTTTTCACCATATCCATGTCTGTGTTCTGCCGCAGGCTGGAGCGGAAGCTGGGACGGCTGGGGGGAATTCAAAAATATAATTGAAACAAAGGCGGAAAACGGATATACTGAAAGTCAGAACCGTAACCAAATCACTGTTACCAGGAGAAAGTATATGTATATAGCAGATTTACACATCCATTCCCGGTATTCCCGGGCTACCAGCAGGGAGTGTGTCCCGGAGTACCTGGATCTGTGGGCCAGAAGAAAGGGGATTGACCTTCTGGGAACCGGGGATTTCACCCACCCGGCCTGGCGGCAGGAGCTGGCAGAGAAGCTGGTTCCCGCGGAGGACGGTCTTTACTGTCTCAGGAAAGAACTGCGGCTAAAGGACCGTGCCCCCATGGGCCAGGGCTTTCCGCGGTTTGTGGTATCCGGGGAGATCAGTTCCATCTACAAAAAGCATGGGCGGGTGCGGAAGGTACATAACCTGATCCTGCTGCCGGGGCTTGAGGAAGCAGAGCTTCTGTCCCGGAAGCTGGAGGCCATCGGCAACATTCATTCCGACGGCAGGCCGATTCTGGGGCTGGACAGCCGGGACCTGCTGGAGATCACCCTGGAAATCTGTCCCAGGGCCATCTTTGTGCCGGCCCATATCTGGACGCCCCATTTCTCCATGTTCGGGGCTTTCTCCGGGTTTGACAGGGTGGAAGAGTGCTTTGAGGATCTGACTCCCCATATCCGTGCCTTTGAGACCGGCCTTTCTTCTGATCCGCCTATGAACTGGCGTCTGTCGGCCCTGGACCGGTTCCAGATGATCTCCAATTCCGACGCCCACTCCCCGGGCAGGCTGGGACGGGAGGCCAATCTGCTGGAGATTCCCATGTCCTATGAAGGTCTCTACGGCGCCATACAGGAGGGAAAGGGGCTGGCAGGAACCATTGAATTCTTCCCGGAGGAGGGCAAATACCACTACGACGGCCACCGGAAATGCCATCTTTGTCTGAGCCCCCGGGAGGCAGAAGGGTATCATGGGAAATGCCCGGTGTGCGGTAAGAAGCTGACCCTTGGGGTATCCCACCGGGTGGAGCAGCTGGCGGACCGGGCGGAAGGCTACAGCCGTCCCGGGGCAGTTCCCTTTGAAAGTCTGGTTCCCCTGCCGGAGGTGATCGCCGCCTCCACAGGCCACGGGGCGGCCAGCACAAAGGTGCAGCGGCTGTATGAGGAAATGCTGGGAAAGCTGGGGACGGAATTCTCAATCCTCCGGGAGCTGTCAGTGGAGGATATCCGCAGCCGGTCCGGCTACCAGATCGCGGAAGGAATCCGGAGGCTGCGGCAGGGCCAGGTACGGCGTTTCCCGGGATTTGACGGGGAATACGGCACGATCCATCTGTTTGAGCCTTCGGAGCTGGATGCCATGGAAGGGCAGATGAGTCTGTTCGGATGTGCCGGATTCGGCCCGGGACTGGGAGGGGACAAGGAAACCGGGACAGAAGACAGGAATGCGGAGAAGGGAGTCTCTGGGGCAGTATCAGAAATGGGGGCTGACGGAGAAGCAGGGGCAGCGTCAGGAGTGCAGGCTGGCAGAGTCCCAGGGGCAGCGTCAGGAATGCAGGACGGCGGAGACTTTGTGGCGGCATCAGAAATGCAGACCGCCGGAGTCCGGGAGGCAGCCGCTACGGCAGAAGCCGGATTTCCGGCTGCGTCCGCCCAGACTCTCAACGAAGACCAGCTTCTGGCAGTCCAGTCCCTGGCTCCGGCGATGGCGGTCATGGCAGGGCCGGGAACCGGCAAGACAAGGACCCTGGTCTCCCGCATTCTCTATCTGCTCCAGAACCACCGGGTCAGACCGGGAGAGATCACGGCAGTGACCTTTACCAGCCAGGCGGCAAAGGAAATGCGGACCCGTCTCCAGGACCAGCTTGGGAAACGGGGAGCAGCCGGAAAGGTACGGATCGGAACCTTCCATGCCATCTGCTATGATCTGCTGCTGGCATCGGGAGAAGCATTCACCCTGGCAGAGGAGGGCACGGTACTGGAACTGGTCCGGGAAGTGGCCCATGAGCTGGGAATCCGGGGAAATGTAAAAAACCTGCGCCAGAAGATTTCCGGCAGGAAGACGGAGCTGGCGCTGGCGGCAGCACAGGTACCGGCACCGATAACGGCGGTGGCATCAGCACTGACATTGGAACCCGCACCAGCACCTGTGGTGGCATCGGCGCTGACACTGGAACCCGCACCAGCACAGACACCGGCACCAGCGTCAGCGGCGCCGGACAGCCCTGTGGATCTGGACCAGGCGGTCCAGTGTTATAACCGGCGGCTGGCCGCTCTGGGAGTCCTGGATTTCGATGATCTTCTGATCCGGGCCCTTCAGATGGCCCAGGACCAGGAGCGGGGCTGTACCTTCCCTTATCTTCTGGTAGATGAATTCCAGGATATCAGCCCCTTGCAGTACCGTCTGATCCGGGCCTGGAGCCAGGGTGGCCGGGAGGTGTTCATCATCGGAGATCCCAACCAGGCCATCTACGGCTTTCGTGGGGCGGATGCCGGAAGCTTCCGGCGGTTCTGCCAGGAGACCGGTGCCCAGGTGATTCCCCTGAAAAAGAATTACCGGTCCACACCGGAGATTCTGGCAGCAGCCGGGAAGGTTCTGGAAGGGGCGGGAACTGCCGGGGAGTCCCTGGACCCCATACGTCCTGTGGACGCCACACAGTCCCTGGATTCCATACATTCTATGGACGCCGCACAGTCCCTGGACCCCATACACCTTCTGGAGCCAGTGCAGCCTTCCGGCCTTCCGGTCCGTCTGGCAGAAGGAGCCGGGGAACGGGCAGAGGCCATCTTTGCAGCCAAAGAGATCAACCGCCTGGTGGGAGGGATCGACATGCTGGATGCCCAGGAAGGCTTTGGCGGCCTGGAGGAGCGCAGCCCCAGAAGCTTTGCGGACATAGCCGTGATCTACCGGACCCACCGTCAGGCAGAGCTTCTGGAGACCTGCCTGAAAAAGGAAGGAATTCCCTATGTGGTCACAGGCCGGGAGGATTTTCTGGAGGAGGAGAAGGTCCGGGGAAGCCTGGCATTTTTCAGAAGCCTGGTAAATCCGGGAGACGTTCTGTCACACAGACTTTGTTTAAAGCTTCTGTGGAACCTGGGGGAGGAGAGCACCTCCCAGTGTCCCTATGAAGCTTTGGCGGAGAAATACCGGAAGCTTTTGGGCAGGGGAAAGCCGGGGAAGCTGTGGGAAAGCTGGCAGAAGGACCTGGAGCTGACAGACCATCCGGGGCTGGGGAAATTGTCTGACATGGCTGTATTTTATAAGACCATGGAGGAAATGCTGACGGCCCTGGCCTTTGGCCGGGAAAGCGACTTAAAGCGGTGCGGCGGAAAGCACTATACCTCCGATGCAGTGACCCTGATGACCATCCACGGCTCCAAGGGACTGGAGTTCCCGGTGGTGCTTCTGTGTGGGGTCCGGGACGGGCTGGTCCCGCTGGAACTTAAAGGAAAGGACACTGATGTGGAGGAGGAACGGCGGCTTCTCTACGTGGCCATGACCCGGGCAAAGGAGGAACTGGTGATGACCGTTTCCGGGGAAGTGTCCAGGTTCTTAAAGGAAATTCCGGAAGATACTGTCCGGAAAGAGCAGGTCCGGCAGAAGCGGGACTGGGACGGAGGGTATCAGATGAGTCTGTTTGACATAGTATAGGTGACAGTTCAGCCGGGGCATCTTGCCGCCGGCTGAACCGGATTTTGGCCATTACGCACATCTTCCCAGCCGATCAGTGTGGTGATCGGCTGGGGTGTGAACTGTAACGGAACCGCGTAACAGTTCAGATACCCCTTGAACTGTTACGGCATACGGCCATTCAGAATCGCTAACGCGATGGGCCGTATGCCCGCGACCGCTACATTTTCTTACGGTCAGCGCGGTAAACGCGCAGACCTATCTGAACTGTTACGGAACCGCTACTATTATAGCCATTTTCCATATTTCCAGGTTGCATTTCTAATTCCCGGTAGATTATAATAACAGAGATTGGGAACCTTATGAACGGTAACGAAAAGTGAAAGGGGCTGACAAATTGTGCACAAGCTGGTGATTCATAAACTGGGGCCGATCGAACATTGTGAAATGGAATGCTCCCATTTCATGACATTGACCGGTTTCCAGGCATCTGGAAAAAGCACGATTGCCAAAGCAATTTATTTTTTTCGGACAATAAAGGACGATATTATAGAACTTGCCAAGGAACAGGCACTGGATCTGGTGCCCGAAAACGGGCTGCCTGAGGACCAGTCTGAAAACAGAAACGGACTGCGAAAAAAGCTGGAGGACTGTCTGCGTGAGAAATTTTTGCGGACCTTTGGTTCTGCCTGGGGAATGTCCAGTGACATGTATCTGGAATACTGTTTTACCGAAACTTGTACTATTAGAATTTCGCTTGTAAATGATACCGGATATACAACACCGAATTACATTTGGATCACTTTAAGCAATGATTTAAAAGAATTTCTTTGGTGCCATAATCGCTGTTTATCTGCCACAGTTCTGGGTGTGCCGGAGGAAGAACTTAAAAAATTCAGAAACCAGCTGTACCGTCTGCTGGATGATCCGTATATGGTTGTATATGTTCCGGCAGGACGCAGTATGATAACTTTGCTGTCGCAGCAGATCAATTATATTTACGCGAAAATGGATGATACACAAAAGCGTCTGATAGACAGCTGTACCAGGGATTACCTGGAAAGAATCCTCCGCCTGAAGCCTGAATTTTCAGAGGGGCTTAAGGGGCTCATGGTATACAGGCCAGGAAACGGCCGTGTGTCTCCGGATATTCTGGAACAGGCATTAATCCTGATAAAAAAGATTCTGCGGGGCACGTATCGTTATAGTAATGGGGAGGAGCAGATCGTTCTTGACAACGGAAAATATGTAAAGATTAATTTTTCTTCGTCAGGACAGCAGGAGAGTGTGTGGATTTTAAATTTATTATTTTATTATCTTCTGCATCAGAATCCGGTTCTGTTTATTATTGAGGAGCCGGAATCCCACCTGTTTCCAGAATCCCAGAAATATATCACAGAACTGATCGCACTGGCTGGTAATTGTAAGCATTCGGTCCTGTTGACGACTCACAGTCCCTATGTGCTTGGAACCCTGAATAATTTATTATATGCTCATACGGTACAGGAAAATGACCGGAAAGCGGCAGAAGCCATTATTCCCGGATCAATCTGGATCGACTGGAAGAAGTTCGATTCCTGGTTTGTTCAAAATGGAGTGATTGATAACTGTATGGATGGAGAAATCCATATGATTCAAAATGAGAGAATTGATGAAATATCCAAGGTTATTAATCAGGATTTTGACAAACTTCTGGAGCTTGAGAATACAGATGAAGGAAGTGTGGTGGTTTAATGGCTTTAAAAGGGTTTGAATCATTGTGCAGTCCCAGGGCTTCCCAGATTATATCAGGGGACAAGGGAAATCCGCAATATCATAAAGGAAATAATCCGTCAGGTGCATATGTGACACATTACAAAATTGACGGAACCGTCATAAAGGAAGGAAACAGGTGTGATTATCTGCTAATGAATGAAGATACACGGACAGCGTATCTGATCGAGCTGAAAGGTTCCGATCTGGTGAAGGCGGCGAGGCAGCTGGAAGCAACCGGGAAACTATTGGCCAGGGAACTGGCAGGATACCAGCTGCGATACCGGATCATCGCCAATAAATGCAAAACCCAGGAGATTTACTCATGTGCCTACCGGAAATATCAGATCCGCTGGAAGGAAAGACTGGTACAGAAGACGGGAAGCATCATCGAGACGATTTGAGTTTCTATGGAATTTGAAAAGGGAATTGTTATTTTCCGGATGTTATGCTATACTATGGAAACAGGACGCATACAAGAAACCTGAACCGGAGAATGAGGGAGGTTTTGAAGGATGGAAGCATACAAGCAGGAATTTATCGAGTTTATGATTGACTGTGAGGTCTTAAAGTTTGGTGATTTTGTGACTAAGAGCGGGCGGAAGACCCCGTTTTTTGTGAATACTGGTTTTTACCGTACCGGGACCCAGCTCCGGCGGCTGGGAGAGTACTATGCAAAGGCAATCCAGAATGCCTTTGGGATGGATTTTGACGTGCTGTTTGGGCCGGCCTACAAGGGGATTCCCCTGACAGTGGCCACTACCATGGCTATCAGTGAGTTCTATGATGCGGATATCCGCTACTGCTCCAACCGGAAGGAGATCAAGGACCACGGGGATAAGGGCATTCTTCTGGGGAGTCCGGTCCAGGACCGTGACCGGGTGGTGATTATTGAGGATGTGACCACCGCAGGTACCTCCATTGAGGAGACCCTTCCCATTATCCGGGCCCAGGGGGATGTGGAGGTTCTGGGGCTGGTAGTGTCTGTGGACCGTATGGAGCGGGGAAAAGGCACCCAGTCTGCCCTGAAGGAAATCGAAGAAAAATACGGCCTTAAGACCACGGCCATTGTGACCATGGGAGAGGTGGTGGAGCATCTCTACAACCGTCCGTATAAGGGCCGGGTTGTGATTGACGACCGGCTGAAGGCTGCCATTGATGCATATTATGAGCAGTATGGAGCAGAATAAAGGTTACAGTTCACGGGGTGGGGAAAACTGGACGAAAACAGACGTCAGGCTGGCCTGTAAGACTGTTTTTGTCCGGTTATATAACCAGGAATGACCCCTGGGACGGGTGTTTAATGATAGTAAGGAGCCATTTATGGAAAAGGTATATAAGACCATGCAGACAGCAGGTGCGCTGAGTATTTCGGTTGGGATTATTGTGCTTGTGACAGGACTGGTAGTAGGGGTTCTGTCCATTGTCAGCGGAGGGATTCTGCTGAGAAGAAAAGCGGACATTACGTTTTAGACTGACACTTGCTTTTATATGGGTATCCTGCATTTTTTGACCGGCAGAATAAGGCGGTCTTTTCGTGGACGCCAAATGTTGACATATTCGTATGCACGGGCAGCATCTGGAATGCATGCCGCGCATTTTAGTGCCAGACATACCGGAGACACGGTAGTACATTGCTGTACTGGTGACGGGTTTCCTGGTCTGGTTATAGATGGATGGGGATAATTTATGTTACGGAATACTACCAGAAACCAGAAGCTGGGATGGGTACTGTTTGTGGCCTATCTGGCGGTGCTGGTCTATTTTGTGTTCTTTGCGGAATCCTTTGGGCGGCTGCCGTCCCAGAGGGATGATTATGCGTACAATCTGGAACTGTTTAAGGAGATCAGACGGTTCTATGTCTATAGAGAACAACTGGGAATAAAAGCATTTCTGCTGAATGTGGTGGGCAATGTGGTTGCTTTTATTCCCTGCGGGTTTTTCCTTCCGATTGTCAGCCGGAGAGGGCGGAAATGGTACAATACCATCCTGCTCTGTTTTTCCTTAAGTCTTTCCATTGAGCTGATCCAGCTGGTATTTAAGGTAGGCAGCTTTGATGTGGATGACCTGCTTTTGAATACCCTTGGAGGCGTGGCGGGGTACGTGGGCAACCGCGTGGTCCAGCTGGTGAGAATCAGGAGGAAGAAGCTTGGAAAAAAGAAAGCGTAAGATTTCCTACATCCGTAAGCCCTTTGCAAGACGGAGTCTGGTCTGTCTGCCCCTGGCCCTGGCAGCAGTGGCCCTGGCAGCGGTCAGTCTGGGTCTCAGCGTACAGATGCAGGGCCAGGGGGACCTGCGGATCGCGGCCTGGGGGTGTTCCAGCCTTCTGTTTGCACTGGCCGCCATTGTCTATGGACTTCTCTCTTTTTTCGAGAAGGAGATGAATTATATGTTAGCCAGGATTGGAGCCGGAATCGGTGGGATTCTGGTTCTGTTCTGGGTTTGTATCATTCTTGTGGGGGTTCTGGCCTGAGGGAGCAGGCGGGACCTCCGGTAATGGTAAACATCCGTGACCGATTCCTGGAATCCGGAGGGTTGCGGACATCCAGATGAGGAAAGGACAGGACAGAATGCAATATCAGGAATTGTTTTATCAGGAGAATACGCAGATTCGGGAGCGGTATGACCTTGCAGCAGAGCGGATTGCCCAGATGGGGCAGGAGACTGTGGTGCAGGAGCCTTACCGCGATTTTTTTGTCTCTATGTCCCGGTTCATGGGGCTGGTGGGGGATCTGGCCCTGATGCAGATGCGGGACCAGCTGGAGACCATGTCCCTGGAGGAGCTGAAGGAATGGAACCGGAAGCTGTACCTTGATATCCTTCCGGAGAACTATGACCACAGCTACGGGAACCCGGACTATGCAGCGCAGCGGCTGGGAAAGGAGCTGGGGCCGCTGCTGTCTGCCTTCTATGCCCAGCTTCGGGGGTGTATTGTCTTTGCCTATGAATGCAGGCTGACGGATATTACCATTCTGGGGGAGACACTGATTGAGATCTACAACCGGTTTGAAGAGGAGGTGCCCACGAAAGAAAGCATCCGGGACATTCTTTACTGGTTTTTCAGCGATTATACGGATGTGACCCTGACCTACCGGATTCGGGAGCAGTTAGACCCGTCCCTGACCTTTGCCAGGGACCTGGTTATGGACAGCGACCTGACGGATCTGCGGTATCTGTACCGGTTCGGAGAGTATGTGTCGGACAACGAATTGCGGATCGCGGAATTTCTCAATTCCCTTCCGGAGGAGACCATAGGGAATATGGCCAGAACCTTTACGGAAGGATACCGGAAGGGCTTTGCGGTCATGGGCCGGGATCTGTCAAAGAAACGGACCGTAGGCATCCGCTATGAGCTGGGCTTTGAGCGGATGATCCGGGAGGCTGTCCGGCAGTTTGGGGAAATGGGCCTGGAAGCGGTGCTGTACCGGGCAGCGGTATGGTCCGTGACCCAGACACCGGGCAGGAAAGTGGGATACCACAGCGGCTCTGTGAACCGGCAGTATGACTATGACCACCGGTATGACCAGGCCATCTACCTGGACAAGGCCTTTAAGGACCGGAAGCTGGGAGTGCTGAAAACCGCCTATGAACAGTATAAAAAGGAAGCGGCGGACTACGCCGGACCGGCGGTGGCAGAGACCTTTGGCCGGGAAGGCTTCCAGCCGGTGAACAGGGTTCATGCTTATACACTCAGCCCCAAGCAGCAGGAGCTGTCCATTGCCCTGTCCAATGAATCCATGCAGGTGGTGAACCGGTATATACCCGGGGACGAGACCAGCTTCACCATAATCGCCTTTCCGGTGCCGGAGGTGGGGGCGGATTTTCCGGGAATCTTTGCCGACACCATCCGGATCAATACCCTGGATTATGAGCTGTATCTGGGCATCCAGCAGAGGCTTATTGAGATTCTGGACCAGGCGGACCAGGTCCATATTACTGGGCGGGGGGCCAACCAGACGGATATCCGGGTGTCCCTGCACCGGCTGGAGGATGTGACCCGGCAGACCAACTTTGAAAACTGTGTGGCAGACGTGAATATTCCTGTGGGGGAGGTATTTACCTCTCCGGTGCTTTCCGGCACCACAGGCCTTCTCCATGTGGGAAAGGTGTATCTGGGCAATATCCAGTTCCGGGACCTGAAAATCCGGTTCCGGGACGGCATGGTGGAAGACTATTCCTGCGGCAATTTTCCGGACCCGGAGGAAGGGCGGATTCTGGTCCGCCAGGAGATCTTAAAGAACCATGATACCCTTCCCCTGGGGGAATTTGCCATCGGCACCAACACGGCAGCCTATGAGATGGCGGAGCGGTACGGCATCATGGACAGGCTTCCGATTCTGATTGCGGAGAAGACCGGACCCCACTTTGCGGTGGGGGATACCTGCTATAGCTGGAGTGAGGACTCCCCCGTGTACAACCCGGACGGCCGGGAGGTCATTGCCCGGGACAACGAGATCTCCATTCTGCGCCGGGAGGATGCAGGCAGGGCTTATTTCGGATGCCACACGGACATTACCATCCCCTATTCGGAGCTGGGGGATATTGCGGCAGTGTGTCCGGACGGAAGGGAACGGTTCCTGGTCCGGGCCGGCCGGTTTGTGGCAGAGGGAACGGAAGTTCTCAATGAGGCCCTGGAGCGGATGGGCTGAGCCACCGGGCCGGCGGAAGGAATGGCTGGGCCGGGGCAGATGGCCGGGCCGGCGGAAGGAATCTGGCTGGGCCGGGGCAGATGCCCGGGCCGGCGGAATATGGGAAAAAAGAGGGAGGCAAAAACTTGAAAATCCGTGTCAATGTAAAGCAGATGGGAAAGCGGAAACCGTCTGTGGAGGAGCGGCTCTGTGAGATTGCCGGACATCCTGCTTCGGTACGGGAGCTGATTGAGGCGGTGGTGACTTCGGAGGTGGAAGCTTACAACCACCGGCTGGAGACTGCCGGGGAATGTGTCCGGGAAGACGCTTTTCCCAGGGAGGGGGAACTCTTGAAATACCTGACCCGGGAGGAAATCCAGGATCAGGCCGGGAAGGGAAAGATCAGTTTCGGTGCGGTCTACGGGGAAAAGCCGGCAGAGCTTAAGGCTGCCATAGACAATGCCGTCCAGTCCTTTGAAGACGGGATCTACCGGATCTTTCTGGACGGGGAGCCTCTAAAGGAGCTGGAGGGGCCGGTGCAGGTAACGGAGGAAGGGGTGTTTACCTTTGTCCGTCTGGTGATGCTGGCCGGGCGCATGTGGTAAGCCGCTTTTACAGATGAAAATCAGGAAAGTCAGAAATGGAGAAGCGTATGGCAGAGTATAACGGAACAAGCAGACTGGCAATCCGGAAGGAGCGGGAGAGCCAGCTGCAGCAGAGGATCGGAAAACTGTCGGGACCTGACAGGGAATTGGCCCAGGCCATTGTCAAAGGCCAGAGAGAGCTGGACGGGCCTGTCCGGCAGATTGGGGAAGACTTTTATGGGGACAGGAAGAAAAAGCCGTCCCAGTGGTTTGGCAGAAAGGGACTTCTGCCCGGGAAGCCGCCCCACCAGGCGCTGCTGGATACCTTTGTGCCAAAGGCATATCAGGAATCCTATCTGTACATCATTGACAAGCTGAACCAGTACCCCTTTTCCAGAGGCTGGGCACGGCGGACCGTGCGGACGGCAGGTTACGGGCCCCAGATCCGCCAGGTCTTCCAGCTCCTGGAGATCTATGAGCGGATGTTCTACTGCGGGGACCGGATGGAGGATGTGATCCTGAACCGGCTGGACCCGGAAAAGGTGGATTACATACAGAATGAGTGGGGCTTTCGCAGTAATTTCAGCTATCTCTATGCAGCGGAGATTGACAGGGGTAACCAGAAGGTAATCGGCGCCTTAAAGGAGCTGATCCTCAGCGAGAACAACACGGCTTATCTGGACCGGGAGATGATTCTGGGGATTCTCCGGTCTGACCATGAGGAGCTTCAGAAGCTTCTGTGCGGCCTGCTTCTGGCTGCCCGTCTCCAGGAAGGACTGCGCCAGGCCATCTGCGAGTCCATGGATGAGGGAACCCCCACGGCTTTCAGGAAGCTTCTGAAAGTGATTGAGGACCATGACCTGATCCGTTTTGCCTCGGTGAAGCGGGCAGTATCCACCTGGATCGGCATTTTCGACGAGAACAGTGTGGACCGGATAAACGGAAAGCTGCTGCAGCTTATGGGCCGCTGCCTGGACGACGGGGCTTTCTGTAAAAGCCAGCTTGAAACCAGCGATTCCGTGGCCATCAATGCAGCCCTCTGGGCCCTGGGCTTTCGGGAGGCAGAGGATGCCGTCCGGGCCATGGAGGACCTGGTGGACCATGGAACCAGAAACCAGAAGCTGGCGGCTTCCTTCTACAACCACAATCTCTACGACGAGGATCTGAAGATCCGGGTGGCCGGAAAGGTGATTCTGGAGCACACCGGCGACCTGGAGCTGGTGGCTGCCTTTATGCCTGCCTACACGGTACGGCTGTCCGGCCAGATCCGGGAGCTTCTCTATGAGGGGCGGGTCATTTATCCCAAAAAGACGCCAAAGCCCAGGACGCCGGTGCTGACCGATTACTTTGCAGACCGGCAGGAGGCGGAAGAACTGTACAGCAGATTCACAAAGATTCTGGAGTCGCTGCCTAAGAAGGGGATCGTCTGCGCTCCCTGCATATTCCCCTGGTACCGGGTGGAGCTGGCGCCTTCGGAGGTGGTGCGGCAGCTGGCCTTTCTGGCGTATGTGCTCCAGGATTCGGAGAAGATCACCCGGATGGCAGGTCTCTTGGGGGAGGTGTCAGGAACCGGCTACCAGCGCAGCTACCTGATCAACCTGCTGCTGTATGAGCCCTCCCAGCCGGAGCAGAGGAAAATGCTGATCGAATATATGGGAAATGCGGAGACCGATTCTTCCGCCACGGCCATAGAGCTGGTGAAGCGGATGAAGCTTCAGCCCCAGGAGTATGTGCTTCTGGAGGATATGCTGCGGTTTAAGCGCAGCAGTCTCAGAGGCACCCTGATTGGGCTGCTTATGGAGCAGGAGGACGCCGGGATGGAGGCCTGCCTCAGGCGGCTTCTGGAGGATAAGCGGGAGGAGAAGCGCACGGCGGCCCTGGATATGCTGCTGCGGCTTTCCGGGAACCAGAAACGGGGGGCTCTGTACCAGAAGGTACAGCCTCTGACCGCCCTGGTGGAGCATCCTACCGATAAGGAGAAGCTTCTGATCCAGGAGCTGGCCGGAGGGGAAGACAAGGGAGAGGAAGCCCGGAAAGGCTATGGGATCTATGACCCGGACGCAGAGGAATGTCTGCTGGAACTGCCTGGGGCCAGGGCAGAAAGCCAGGCCCTTGGCCAGCCTGCCAGCCCGGAAGACTTAAAGGCCCGGTGCCTGCCGCTTACGGAGGAGCAGGTGATCCAGAAGCTTAAAAAGCTGGACAGCATCATCCGGCAGCACAAGGACCTGGAGTACGACAGCATTTCCGGGGAAAAGGAGCTTCTGGGGAACCGGTATACTTATAAGAAGGAATACAAGGGAATCCGGGGGGCAAGGGACGGCTACCGGCTGGAGCATTATCCTCTGGCAGAGGAACTGGAACGGTTCTACCGGGAGGAGATCGGCACCTATGAGATTCTGGTCCAGATGGAGGCCCGCCTGTTCTGGAATGAGGACGTGGCCAGGGCCGGGGCGTCCTTTTACCAGGGGGTGTTGGGGTGCCAGCCTTTTAAACCGGTGAATTTCGGCCTTGACTATTTGCAGCAGGTCCGGGATGTGCGGCTGGTGTACCGGTTCCAGTACCTGGACCGGAAGATGCTGCTGAATACCGGTATCCAGGTGGTCCAGGCCCTGACCCGGCTGGCGGACCGGAATAACAAGATGGTGGAGTACTCCTACAGCGGCTATGGGGGCAGGAAGTACACCAGTTCGAAACGGGTCAGCGAGCTGGGAATCCTGGAACGGTATGTGGAAGGACTGGGCTACTGGGAGACGGACGAGGAGTTTCTTAAGGCCTTTTACACAGCCTGGGAATTTGAGAAGAAATGCCGGGACCAGGAGAAGCGGAACCAGTTTTTGACAAAGCCGGGACATTTGGGAAGCCGGGACGATACCATGACGCCTGTGCGGCCATACTGGTTTATGAAGGCATACCATATGGGAGTCATTTCCTGGGATACGCTGGTAAAGGCCATTATGGATTATTTCAGCAGGCACCAGAGTCTCCAGGTGCTTTCCCGGGTGGTCCAGGGGGAGGTGGCAAAGCCCATGAACCGGCGGGCCATGATCTGTTTCTTTGGCCAGGAGCTGGAACAGAAGCTGTCCCGGAAGGGGGAAGCCTGCCTGGGTGAGGATACCTGGGAGGGAAAGCTGATCCGGCAGCTGTATGAGGCCATTGTGCCGGTAATGGTGGACCGGGAGCTGCGCCGGGGAGAAGCAGAGACCGAATTCTCCCAGGATATCTACGGAATCGCTTACATCCGGGGAATCCCCTGGCTGAAACGGATTCTCATGGCCCTGGGCCAGGATTCCTTAAGCCGCAATACCTATTACTCCTGGTATTACAGTAACCGCCAGGCCGCCAAGCCGGAGGTCTTAAGCCATCTTCTGAAAGTCTGTTATCCGGCAGAAGGGGAGGACGGCAGGGCTTTGAAGGAAGCCTTAAAGGGTACCAGCATCAAGGCGGCCCGGCTGGTGGAGGTGGCCATGTATGCGCCCCAGTGGATTGACGTGATCCAGGAGTATCTG
>CAJTOV010000081.1 GCA_910577765.1 uncultured Lachnospiraceae bacterium | reverse complement strand
ATGGCGCGGATAGCGAGTGCTATTTACTCGGGAATTAGTGCAACGATGTACTAGTCAAAGTATACCACAAATTTGCGGGGGAGTAACTATCTATTTTTGTCACATACAGGCTTACCCTCAGTGGACAAGGGGACACACGCCCCTTGTCCACTGAGGGTAGGGATACAGCATTGACACAAAAACCAGGCGCCTGCCCACAACCAGACAGACACCTGTTTCATAATCTCCTATCAAAGTGGAGCGCACAGCTACCGGAAAGCAATTTTCAAACACGCTCTACCGCCCCTCCATTTCCTCCCCCCGGATCACCTCCGCCTGTTCCTGGGCCTGGATGGTCACAGACATGGCCTCAAAGACATGGTCCTGGGTAATGGCGGTCTCGGTGCGGTCCAGACAGTCCCGGATCAGGCGGCCGAAGAAGACGAAGCCCATCTTCCCGGTGACCTGCTCCTTATGCTCCCCCTGGCCGTCCACCCAGATCACGTGGTCTCCCTCCCGGGAGGTACCCGGGTCCACATACTTGCGGATCTCGATGGTCCCCTGGGTGCCCATGACGAACACCCGTCCGTCTCCCCAGGCGCTTAAGCCATCCGGGGTAAACCAGTCCACCCGGAACCAGCAGGTGGCCCCGTTGTCTGCCAGAAGCGTCCCCTCCCCGAAATCGTAGAAGCTTTCCTTGTCCCGGTTCCGGTAATTGGCCACGGTGGTGTGAAGCACCCGGGCTGACCTGGCCCCGCAGTAGGTGAGAAACTGCTCGATCTGGTGACTGCCCAGGTCTAAAATAATGCCGCCGTTCTCCTTTTCCTCAAAGAACCAGTCCGGCCTGGTGGGACGGTTAAGCCGGTGGGGCGCCAGGATGGTGACCTGGAGCACCTGGCCGATCTTTCCCTCCCGGATCAGCTGTTCCGCATAGACAGCCCCCTCCACATGAATCCGTTCTCCAAAATAGATGATATATTTTTTCCCGGTACGTGCGCAGGCCTTCCGGGCTGCCTCCACCTGGTCCAGGGACAGCATTCCCGGCTTATCCACAAAGAAATCCTTGCCTGCCTCCATTACCTTAAGCCCCAGACCACAGCGCCTGGAAGGACGGACAGCGCTTGCAATCAACTGAAGCCCCCCGTCCCCCAGAACCGCTTCCTCTGAGTCTGCCAACTGGACCTGGGGATACCGCTGCGCAAATTCCCGGCATTTTCCCGGGTCTGGATCCCACACGCTGACCAGCTGGGCTCCTGCCTCCAGCAGGCCGTTGCATATGGCATAGATATGTCCGTGATCCAGGCCGATCACGCCGAACCGGAACTCTCCGGGCCCGCACACCTTCTCCACCTGGCCCCGGAATTCGGGTGCATAATTCATTCCATCTGCTTTCTGCATCCTGTCTCCTCCTGATGTCTGTCATGTACCCCCGCTTTGCGCTATTCTACAACGTCCCGCCTACCTTGATTCCCATATCCGCGTAATTCTCCACGCTCTTTTTTTTCTCGTGGAATTTCACGGCCTTGCTTAAGATGCCCTCCCGGGTGTAGAACAGATCCTTCCGGTCCATGGGAAGGGCCACCCTGGTGCCGGTAAAAGCAGACTGGTATACAGCGGAAATGAATTCCACGGTCTTGCGGCCGTCCTCCCCGGTGATCAGGGGCTTTCCTCCCTGCTCAATGGCAGACAGCATATTCTCAATCTGGCCGCAGTGCTCCCGGTAGGAAAGGTCCTCCATGGCCTGGAAAGCCTCCTCAAATCCGGTCCGGGCCTCCTCATCGTCCTCCGGATAGCCGTTGGGCATCTGGCGGTTGACGCTGATCTTGTGGGGAATCTCAATGGAACCCTTCTCCCCGTCAATGATGATCTTCTGCTCTTCCCCGTGATGAAGCAGAGATGCCACCATAAGGCCCACGGCGCCGTTTTCGAACCGCAGGGTACTGATGGACACATCCTCCACCTCGCTGTTGTGGTGGTTCTGGTTGGACACCATGGCGGAAACCTCTTTTAGGTCTCCCATCAGCCACAGGAACAGGTCGATATGGTGGACTGCGTGGATAAAGGTGCAGCCGCCCCCTTCCTTTGCCCAGGTGCCCCGCCACCACAAATCATAGTAATTGTCCCCCCGCCACCAGAGGGAATTGGCCTGGGCAAAATACAGCTCTCCCAGGGCGCCGCTTTCCAGGAACTTCTTTGTCCGCATAATATCCGGCTTGAACCGGTTCTGGGCCACCACAGACAGCAGGGCGCCGCTTTCTGCGGCGGCCGCCAGCATCTGGTCGCACTCTTCCAGGGAAGGCGCCATGGGCTTCTCGCACAGCACATGTTTCCCTGCCTTTAAAAATGCCGTCACTGCCTGGCAGTGGTCCGAAGGTGGAAGACAGACAGACACCAGGTCAATATCCTCCCGGTCCACCAGTTCTTTGTAATCCTCCACCACATCACAGTCCAGCCCGTATTTTTCCTTCTTCTCCTGGGCTTTCTGGAGAAAGATATCTGCCAGTGCTGCGATCCGGCAGCGGCCGGACAGCTTTTTGTAAGCCTCAATATGGACATTGGCAATATCGCCTGCCCCCAGTATGGCCACTCCTGTCATGATTTCACCTGCTTTCTCAAGATTGGTTGATGTAACCGCTCAGACGGCAGGCTCCTGCCGTCCGGACTGCTACCATTTTATCACATTTTTCCATGTCTGCACTACTTTTTCGCTCTTTTCAGCCGGTCAAATACATGGAACTGGGCCAGGATCAGCACCAGAATCACCACCAAAAAGATCAGGCTGATGGGCCGGCCAAACATAGGCATGAAGCTGCCGCTGGAGATGTTCAGGCTCCGCCGCAGGTTGGAATCGGTCATGCTTCCCAGAATGACCCCCAGAAGGAACGGCGCTGCCGGAAATTCCGCTATGGAAAGGAAGAATCCGATGATTCCGAAGATAAACATTACCTTCACATCAAACATAATGTGGTTGATGACAAAGGAGCCTACCACACACAGCACATAGATCACCGGCATCAGAATCTCCTTCTTCACCCCCAGAATCTTCACGGAGAACTTGGACACGATCTGGGCCAGAATCCACATGGCCAGCGCTGCCATAAACAGGTCCACACAGACCTGGTACAAAAATTCCGGACTCTCGTTCATCAGAAGGGGGCCGGGACGGTAGCCGTGCATCATAAAGGCTGCCAGAAGAACGGCTGCCGGTGCGCTGCCGGGAACTGCCAGGGACAGAATGGGGATAATGGCGCCGCCGATACAGGAGTTGTTGCCTGCCTCCGCGGAAATGATGCCTTCCACTGCCCCGTCACCGAACTTCTCCGGCTCCTTGCTGGTGGACTTGGTTGCCCAGTAGCTGAGCCAGCCGCCTACGTCCTCTCCCACACCCGGGATGATGCCTACGCCCACACCGATCAGGGCGGACCGCACCATCTCCACTATGTGGTTTTTCAGAATCCCGAAGCCCTCGCCGATCCGGAAGGGGGAGAACTCCAGCACCTTGCTTTCCGTCTTCTTAAACGCCTTGATGATCTCCGGGAATCCGAACAGTCCGATCATAATGGGGATCAGGGCAAGGCCTGCCATAATGTTGACATTTCCGAAGGAGAACCTGGGAAACGCATCCACCTGGTCCAGGCCTACCTGGGCCACTAACAGGCCGATGACACCGGAGATCCACCCCTTCACCGCATTGCCGCCGGAGGTTAAGTTGCCGCAGATGATCACCCCGAACAGGCTTAACAGAAAGAACTCCCAGCTTCCGAACTGTAAGGAAACCTGGGTCAGGAGAGGCGTCAGGGTCAGGACACAGATAACACTGATCAGGGTCCCTGCGCAGGAGGCTGTGGTAGCCAGAAAGATGGCCAGGCCGCCCTTGCCCCGGTTGGCCAGGGGGAATCCGTCCAGGGCCGTGGCCGCGCTGGCAGGGGTCCCGGGAATATTCAGAAGAACCGCTGCCTGGCAGCCGCCGGAGATGGCTCCCACATAGACGCCGATCAGGGAAATGATGGCGCTGGTGCTGGGCAGACTGTAGGTCAGGCCTGTAAGAAGGGCCACGGCCATGGTGGCACTGAGTCCTGGAAGCATGCCCATGATCAGTCCCGCAAAGGTTGACAGAAACAGGACACCCAGATTCATGGGCGTCATGACGGCCCCAAAGGCCTGGGCCAGATATTGTAATGCCATAAACAATCCCTCCTCCTACGGTAACGGTACCCGGAAGCACACCTGGAACAGAATGATGATCAGTGCCGTCACAAGCACGGACACGGACACAATCTGCACCAGGGACCCGGCCTCCAGAAAATACATCAGCAGCAGCATAAACAGGAAGGTGGCCAGCCAGAAAGGCAGCAGCCCCAGAAGCACAAAGGTATATACCCCCATCAGTACCACCCCTACCAGCATCCGGAAGGAGTTGGGGTCCTTTTTCAGGTCCCGGAACACGGCCTTCATCTCTTCCACCCTGGCACCGGCACCGCCGCCCTTTAAGCTTTCCAGCAAAAGGACAAGGGACAGAAGCAGCAGGATTCCCCCCAGCATCAGGGGGATCAGGGCCGGCGACAGATACAGAAGCTTTCCGGCCTTCTGGTAGATCCGCCAGCTCTCAAACAATACGAAAAACGATAGCGCCAACAGTACAATTGAAGAAAGAAAATCCTTCATTTTGCGATTATTTTCCAAGATTCAGTCACCTCTCTTGTCTGGTTCAATAACGTTTCCGGTATGTCGGGCAAAATGAAGGAGCCTTTTGTGGTATCCAGGCCCCTTCCTCTTTCGCATTCCTTATATCCGGACAGTTACCGGGATACAGTTCCCACATCCGGCCGGCTACAGCCGTCCAGAGCCCCTCTGAACGGCTGCCGCCGGAACTCTTACCGGCTGATACCGAACTGCTCCGGAGAGATGGTTGCCACGCCGCAGTCGTACAAGGTCCAGGTAACGGTGGAAGCCAGCTTGTCCACGTAGCCTTCCGCATCCTTTCTGCCCATGGCAGTTACCAGGAAGCCCTTGGTCTCACAGAATGCCAGGAAGTCCTCGCTCTTTACTGCCTCGTCAAAGGCCTTGTCCAGAGCCTCCATCACGTTGTCCGGCTGTCCCTTGGGCACTGCGATTCCGGTGGTCTCACCCATGGGCAGTCTTTCTGCCAGCTCGGGAACAAAGTCCAGAATGGAGGGAATCACCACGCCGTTTTCCAGAACGATCTCTTCTGCGGTAAAGTTGGCCAGTGCTCTCATATCCCCGGATACGAACATATCCTGCATTTCCACCAGAAGCTGGCTGGTGAAATCCACCTCCCCTGCCAGGGCCGCGGTAATGGCCTTGCTGCCGCCCTCATAGGTCACGTGCTTGTATTCCAGTCCTGCTGCCGCGCAGAGCACTTCGATTCCCAGATGGCCGCCGGAACCCATTCCGCCGGTACCGTCGGTGACTTCACCGGGACGGGCTGCCATGTCATCCAGCAGATCCTGGGCAGTCTGGTAGGGAGAATCCTTCCGCACAGCCAGCACATTGGGGGTAAAGGTTGCCAGATAGTAATCCCAGTCCTTGTGGGTGCTTTCCGTGTAGCCCAGAACCGGCATGGCCGTCAGGGCCAGCATGCCGTTGGCCAGAATATTGTATCCGTCTTTCTCGGCCTTCTGCACGGTCAGGGAACCTACGGAACCGCCGGAACCGGGAGTGTTGGTTACCACAATGTTGGTACCCAGGCTCTTGCCCATGGCGTCTGCCAGGGCGCGGCCGGTAAGGTCCGTAGAGCCGCCCGGATTCCACGGAACTACCATGTTGATATCCCGGGACGGGTACTTGGATGCCTTGCCGCCAAGCTGCTGGTAAGCCACGCCTGCAATCAGGGCAACAACCACGATTGCCACTACTGCGATCATTGATTTCTTGTTTTTCATACCTTGTTTCCTCCTTGGATTTTTAAATAAGCAAACGTTTGCCTATGGCACCTGAAAAACTCCTGGTCCGTAACCGTCCCGGAATTTTCCAGACTCCGGGACTGGCGTGCAGAAGGATTCCTGAATATCTGCCGGTCCAGAGCGTATCCCCTGGACGGTTGTCACACGCTCTGCACCCGACAGACGGAATCTCCCTCCAGAAGTGTGGAAATCTGGTCCTTCTGGTAAGGCGCTACCGCTCCTTCATGGTCAATGATGTCAAACAGCGTCTCCGCCGCAATGGTTCCAAGTCCCCTGCCGTTTAAATCCACGCAGGTGAAACGGTTGTTCCCTGTGTGAACCCAGTCCGGGGCACCGATCACAAGCACAGACAGCTCCTTTCCCACCTGGATGCCGGCCTGGGCCAGATAATCCACACCGCCCCTGGCCTGAACATTGTAGGCATACAGCACAGCCGTTGCCTCCGGGTGCTCCTTAAGAGCCTGCCTGGTCAGCTCCTGGCCGCTTTCCTCCGTAAATTCCCCGTTGTATACGATCTGTTCTTCTTCCGGAACCTGGTACCGGGTCAGAAGCTCCCGGTAAGCCTGCTCCCGCAGCTCCAGTCCGCCGAAATCTGCTTTCCAGCCAATGTAGGCAATATGCCTGTGGCCCCGCTCCAGCAGATACCGCACGGCCATGGCCGTACTTTCGTAGTTCTGGATGGATACAAAGAAGTAGGGGGTCTTTATGTCTATGGACCGGTCCACCACCACCATGGGAACCCCGATCTTGCGGATCTGCCGGGTGTTTCTTCCACCCTCCCTGGTAGGTGTGATAATGTAGCCGTCCACCCGCTGGGCCTGCATCCGGTTGATGATCTCCAGCTCCCGCCTTGGATCGTCAAAGGTATTGCAGATGGAAAGAATGTATCCGTACTGGTCCGCCACCCGCTCCACTCCCAGAATCAGCTGTGTAAAAAACTGGTTTTCAAACTGGGGAACCAGGACTGCGATGATCTTGCGCTTCTTTCCCTTGAGACTGCTGGCTGCACTGCTTTTTACATAGTTAAGCTCCCTGGCCGCTTCCTCCACTCTGCGGCGCATGTCCTCACTGATATAACGCTTCTTTGAACCGTTCAGCACATAGGATACGGTAGCAGCAGTTGTACCTGCCCGTTCTGCCACATCTTTCAATGTTGCATACTGGCCGCCCATATCTCACCTCTTTTCTCCTGCCGCTTCCTATAGGCAAACGTTTGCTTGTTCTGGTTTCATGATAACACAGGAAATCCGCAGAGTCAATATCCATATAATAGACAAATGGTTCTGTATTTTTTTGTCAATTATCACTATAATCGTTAAGAAACTGTCATGATTATTACCAGAAATATTGTGGCATTTTTGTGGTTCCTGCAAGAATCCGGTCCTGTTTCTTCCAAATCTTAACTAACTTTTAACGGATATCCAAATTGTATTCTCCCGGCTTTTATGGTATACTGCTTCTAAAATGCATATAGTATGTGCATATTTTTCCCCATTAGGCGGACGCCGTAACAATTGTAAAGGAGGCCGGGGATATTTTCCCACCATATGAGCATACAGAACAGACTGGGAATCGACATCGGTTCCACCACCGTAAAGATTGCAATTTTAGACAGAAACAGCAGACCGCTATTCTGTGACTATGAGCGCCATTATGCCAACATCCAGGAAACCCTGGCCATGCTTTTGTCCCGTGCCAGGGAGGTTCTGGGTGAGATCCGGGTTCATCCGGATATTACCGGGTCCGGCGGTCTGGCCCTTTCCGGCCATCTGGGCATCCCCTTTACCCAGGAGGTTGTGGCGGTAGCCACGGCCCTGCGGGCCGAGGCGCCCCACACGGACGTTGCCATTGAGCTGGGCGGGGAGGATGCCAAGATCATCTATTTCACCGGCGGCATTGACCAGCGCATGAACGGGATCTGTGCAGGAGGCACCGGTTCTTTCATCGACCAGATGGCTTCCCTGCTCCAGACGGATGCTTCCGGTCTCAATACATATGCGGCAAATCACCAGATGATCTACCCAATCGCGGCCCGGTGCGGGGTGTTTGCCAAGTCCGATATCCAGCCCCTGATCAATGAGGGGGCCACCAGGGAAGACCTGGCCGCCTCCATTTTCCAGGCTGTGGTCAACCAGACCATCAGCGGCCTGGCCTGCGGCAAGCCCATCCGGGGTACGGTAGCGTTCCTGGGGGGACCCCTGCACTTTCTCCCGGAGCTGCGCAAAGCCTTTGTCCGCACCCTGAACCTGGATAAGCACCATGTTGTGGCGCCGGAGCATTCCCACCTGTTCGCGGCCATGGGTTCGGCCATGAACAGCAAAAAGGATGTGGAAGTCTCCCTGTCAGACCTGATCTTACGGCTGTCGGAAGGCGTCCGGATGGACACGGAGATCAAGCGCATGGAGCCTCTGTTTGCCTCCGGCCAGGAGTATGAGGCCTTCTGCCGGCGCCACGGACAGTACTGTGTCCGCAGCAGGGACCTGGCCACCTACCAGGGCAACTGCTTTTTGGGGATTGACGCCGGTTCCACCACCACCAAGGCAGCCCTGGTGGGGGAGGACGGAAGTCTTCTGTACCGCTTCTACTCGGGCAACAACGGCAGCCCTCTGGCCACGGCCATCCGGGCCATCGGAGAGATCCGTGACCAGCTTCCTGAGGGAGCCCGGATCGCCTGGTCCTGCTCCACCGGATACGGGGAGGCCCTTTTAAAGGCGGCATTTCTCCTGGATGAGGGGGAGGTGGAGACCATCTCCCACTACTATGCGGCGGCATTTTTCGATCCGGAGGTAGACTGTATTCTGGACATCGGCGGACAGGATATGAAGTGTATCCGCATCAAGGACCGGACCGTGGACAGTGTCCAGCTCAATGAGGCCTGCTCCTCCGGGTGCGGCTCTTTCATTGAGACCTTTGCCAAATCCCTGAATTTTTCCGTGGAGGATTTCGCAAGGGAAGCCCTGTTTGCCGCCAATCCCACGGACCTGGGAACCCGGTGTACCGTATTTATGAATTCCAATGTGAAACAGGCCCAGAAGGAAGGGGCCTCTGTGGCCGACATTTCCGCGGGGCTGGCCTATTCGGTGATCAAGAATGCGCTGTTTAAGGTCATCAAGATCACCAGCGCCGCTGACCTGGGAAACCATGTGGTGGTCCAGGGCGGCACCTTCTACAATGACGCCGTGCTCCGCAGCTTTGAGAAGATCGCCGGCTGTGAGGCCATCCGGCCGGATATTGCCGGAATCATGGGGGCCTTCGGCGCTGCCCTCATTGCCCGGGAACGGTATGAGGCCTCTCCCTCCCGCCAGACCCGCATGCTGTCCCTGGATAAAATCTGCGGTCTCAGGTATGACACTTCCATGACCCGCTGCAAGGGCTGTACCAACCACTGTGTCCTGACGGTAAACCGGTTTGACGGAGGCCGCCAGTATGTCAGCGGCAACCGGTGCGAGCGTGGTCTTGGGAAGGAGAAGACCAAAAAGGAGATTCCCAACCTGTTTGACTACAAGTACCACCGGATGTTTGACTATGAGCCTCTTAGGCCGGATCTGGCTGTCCGGGGCACCGTGGGCATTCCCCGGGTGCTGAACATGTACGAGAACTACCCGTTCTGGGCCGTGTTCTTCCGGGAGCTGGGCTTCCGGACCGTGCTGTCACCCCAGTCCAGCCGGAAGATTTATGAGCTGGGAATCGAATCCATTCCCAGTGAATCGGAATGCTATCCGGCCAAGCTGGTCCACGGGCATATTTCCTGGCTGTTAAAGCAGGGGATCTCGGAGATTTTTTATCCCTGCATTCCTTATGAGCGCAATGAGACCCCGGAGGCAGGCAACCATTACAACTGCCCCATGGTCACCTCCTACGCGGAGAATATCAAGAACAATGTGGAGGAGCTTTCCCAGCGGCATATTCATTTTATGAATCCGTTTCTGGCTTTTACTTCCGAAGAGGTTCTTACCAGACAGCTGATTGTGGAGTTTGGAAAGGAGTACCACATCTCTTCCGTGGAGATTCAGAAGGCAGCCCATGCCGCCTGGCAGGAGCTTCTGGCTTCCCGCCGGGATATGGAGAAGAAAGGGGAGGAAACCATTGCCTGGCTGAAGGAACACGACTGCCACGGCATTGTCCTGGCCGGACGGCCCTACCATGCGGACCCGGAGATTCACCATGGGATTCCGGAGATGATCACCTCCTACGGCATGGCAGTGCTGACGGAGGATTCCGTCTCCCACCTGGCCCAGGCGGAGCGTCCCCTGATCGTCACAGACCAGTGGATGTACCATTCCCGGCTCTACAAGGCCGCTGCTTACGTGAAGCAGACCGACTGTCTGGACTTAGTCCAGCTTAATTCCTTTGGCTGCGGCCTGGACGCGGTAACCACGGACCAGGTCCACGACATTCTGGCCAGTGCCGGCAAGATCTACACGGTGTTAAAGATCGACGAGGTCAACAACCTGGGAGCCGCCCGCATCCGCATCCGTTCCCTGATGGCGGCTCTGCGGGTCCGGCAGCAGAAGCATTTTGCCCGGAGAATCCGGTCCAGCTCCTACCGCCGGGTAGTCTTTACCAGGGAAATGAAGAAGGAATACACCCTGCTCTGCCCCCAGATGTCCCCCATCCACTTTGACCTGATCGGACCTGCCATCCGTTCCTGCGGCTACAACATTGTGGTCCTGGACAATGACAGCCGTTCTGCCATTGACGTGGGACTCCAGTATGTAAACAACGATGCCTGCTATCCGTCCCTGATTGTCATCGGCCAGGTGATGGAGGCCCTGCTTTCCGGCAAATATGACCTGGACCACACGGCTGTATTTATGAGCCAGACAGGAGGCGGCTGCCGGGCTTCCAACTACATAGGGTTCATCCGGCGGGCTTTGGAGAAGGCCGGTATGCCCCAGGTTCCGGTGGTCTCGGTCAATTACAACGGCATGGAGACCAACCCGGGCTTTACCTTTACACCGGCCCTGGTAACCAAGGCCATGCAGGCCATTGTCTATGGGGACGTGTTCATGCGGGTTCTGTATGCCACCCGCCCCTATGAGAAGGAGGCCGGGGCTGCCAATGCACTCCACGCCCAGTGGAGAAAGCGGTGTATCGAAAGCCTGTCAAAGCGTTCTGTCAATATGATGGAATTCGGACGGAATGTCCGGGGCATTGTCCGGGATTTTGACCGGCTTCCCAGAACCGGAGTGATAAAGCCCAGGGTAGGCATTGTGGGAGAGATTCTGGTAAAGTTCTCTCCCCTGGCCAACAACCATATTGTGGAGCTTCTGGAGGCAGAAGGGGCAGAGGCAGTGATGCCGGATCTGATGGATTTTCTGCTGTACTGCTTCTACAACAATAATTTCAAGGCAGAGCATCTGGGCGGAAAGCAGTCCACAGCCAGACTTTCCAACCTGGGCATCACCCTTCTGGAATATCTGCGCCGGGTGGCCAGAAAGGAGCTTCAGGCCAGCGAGCATTTCCTTCCCCCTTCCCGGATCTGGCAGCTTGCGGATATGGCTAAGGAGTTCGTGTCCCTGGGCAACCAGACCGGGGAAGGATGGTTCCTTACCGGGGAGATGCTGGAGCTGATCCACAGCGGAGTCAGCAACATCGTCTGTACCCAGCCCTTCGGATGCCTGCCCAACCATATTGTCGGCAAGGGTGTCATCAAGGAATTACACAGGAAGCACCCGGAATCCAATATCATTGCCGTGGACTATGACCCTGGGGCCAGCGAGGTGAACCAGTTAAACCGTATCAAGCTGATGCTGGCTACGGCCCAGAGAAACCTGCAGGTGGCGGCCCGTCCCGGGAAAACCGACCGGGTCAAGTATCCTTATAAGCTGACTACGGCGCCTAATAATGGTTAGTATGTTTCAGACATGCCTCAGGGGCTGCCGGGAAATGGAATTTATTTCCCGGCAGCCCCTGATTTTTGTCCTTTTGTGCTATACTAATATCCCTTACATACATCCACCCAGTCCACATACCCGGAATACTGCTCCAGCTCCGGGATGGTCAGCTCTATGGCGCTGTTGGCGCTGCCGCAGGCGGGAAATACGGTCTCAAAGCGTTTCAGGGACTGGTCCAGATAGACTTCAGTCCCCTGGTTGACTGCAAAGGGACAGACCCCGCCTACGGCGTGTCCGGTCATGGTCTCTGCTTCCTCCAGGGAAAGCATCCTGGCTTTAGTACCGAATCTTGCCTTATATTTGGCGTTGTCGATCCGGGCATCCCCGGCTGCCACTACCAGCACGGCATGGCCGCCCACCAGGAAGGACAGGGTCTTGGCGATCCGCTGGGGCTGACAGTTCAGTGCAGCGGCTGCCAGCTCCACGGTGGCGCTGGAAACGGGGAATTCCCGGATGCGGTCTTCCATATCGTATTGTCTGAAATAGGTTCTTACCCGGTCAATTGACATATTGGTTCTCCTTAGAAATTATTTTGTCCACTACTGCTCCAGGCTCCATACACCTGGTCAACATCATATTCCGGTGCAAACCGGGAAGCGGTCTGACAGATCCGCTGAATCAGCTCCAGCCCTTCCTCCAGTTCCATGGCAATCACTTCCGGTGTCTTGCCTTTCTGGAGTTTCCGGCAGATCAGTTCAATAACCTTCTGCTCCATACCGCATTTCACTCCCAGCTTTCTGCCCCGGGTTTCCCCTCTCCTTTCTCCTCTTTTTTCTCCCAGCTTCTCACCTTCTTTTTTTCCGGCCTCATAGCCGTCATCGAAAATCATTTTCCCGATCTGCGTCATTTCCCATTCCTCCTTTACCCGGCTGCGGTAGTCTTCGTCAATAATCTTGTCTGTAAAGGTCAGGATACCGTTTCACGATTCTGGCAGCATAATTGAGATATTTTACGAAATTCTCCCGGCTGTAATCCGATTCATAGTCAATGATTCCTATGGCTTCATCCTCCAATAAATACAGATTGTCAAGCCGCAGCTCATTACTTTCAATGGCCGGCAGATTGGTAGGAAGTACATCTACAATCTTTATGTGGGGCAGGCCAAAGGGAATCAGGCTGTGTTCCCGGCCTGTGGGCGGCTTACAGCCAGAGGCTCTGCTGCTTTTTTCGGTTTTGTCTTTTTCTTCATGTATCCCGTGGTACTGCAACAAAATTTTTAATTGCTTCTCACATACGTATCACCACGCTTTCTTATGGCTGGGTATATTCCATAAATGGGTTTTTCTGCCAAATAGGCAGGTGGATAAAAGAATCATTGGATCTTAGTCAGGAAGAAACCTGACGAAGGTCATGTTTATTATAGTTGGATACATATCAATCCTAAAATCGCTCTTCTTCGCGGCAAATGCATCAATAGGTTACAGTCCCAAGAGTGCAAAGTCTTTAAAATGAAAGGCTTTACACCTTTTCCCGATTGCACTATAATAACAGTAGAATCTGGTACGCCCCTGCTTTGCAAGGCAGCACTGGTCTTAAAGTAATTAGTGCAGCGGTGTACCAGGATTACGGCGTACCCTGCGAACGCAGACCGCAGCAAACCCATACAACCACAGAAGGGAACACAATATGGAAAATTCACAAAAACGTCTGGGTTACATTTCCTGGGACGAATACTTTATGGGGGTGGCGGATCTTTCGGCCAAACGGTCCAAGGACCCTAACACCCAGGTGGGAGCCTGCATTGTCAGTGAGGACAACAAGATTCTGTCCATGGGCTACAACGGCTTCCCCAAGGGCTGCTCCGACGACGAGTTTCCCTGGTCCAGGGAGAATCCGGAAGACGGCCAGGACCCATACAGCACCAAATACCTTTATGTGACCCACAGCGAGCTCAACGCCATTCTCAACTACCGGGGCGGCAGCCTGGAGGGAAGCAAGCTGTATGTAAGCCTGTTCCCCTGCAACGAGTGCGCCAAAGCCATCATCCAGGCAGGAATCCGCACCGTGATCTACAAGGAGGACAAGTATCCCGATTCCCCGTCTGTGCGGGCATCCAAGCGCATGCTCAACGCCGCAGGCGTCCGCTATTACCAGTATGAGAAGACCGGAAGAAAGCTGGAGATTGATGTGTAGCATATGAAAATTCTCTTGGTTGCAGTAAATGCAAAATATATCCACTCCAACCCGGGAGTGTACAGTTTAAAAATATTTGCGGAAAAGCAGGGAGGCCTGAAGCAGAGGGAAGCAGGCCTCCCCTGCCCATGTCTGGGGGAGAACCAGCCGCCGGTCACCGGGGAAATCCGGATTGAAATCGCCGAATATACCATCAATAATCAGATGGAGCAGATTCTGGAGGATATCTACCGGAGACAGCCGGAGGTTGTAGGCTTCTCCTGCTACATCTGGAACATCCGGTATGTGATGGAGCTGGTCCGGGACCTGCACAAGGTACTGCCGGATACAGACATCTGGCTGGGAGGCCCGGAGGTATCCTACGACGCGCCGCAGCTTCTGGAAAAAGAGCCGGAGGTACTGGGAATTATGAAAGGGGAAGGGGAGGAGACCTTTGCCGGACTGGCAGGCTGCTACCGGGAGCTGGGAACCAGCGCTGCCCGGAAGCCGGACCGGCTCAGCCACTTCTGGTACAGCCTTTCCGCCCTTCCCGGAGTTACCTTCCGGGCGCCATCCGCCTACGCCCCACCCATCCATCCCGGCGCCCCTGGAGACAGCATCCAAAACAGCACCATTCTCCCAGGCGCCTCCGGAGACAGAACCCGGCACAACGCCATTCTCTCCGGCGCCCCTGGAGACAGCATCCAAAACAGCGCCATTCTCTCCGGCGCCCCCGGAGACACCATCCACGACCTGCCCCTGGGCCCGGCCATGGACTTAGACCGGATCCCTTTCCCCTGCCAGGACGAGAAAGGCCTGGAGGATTTTGCCAACCGGATCATTTACTACGAAAGCAGCCGGGGCTGCCCCTTTTCCTGCAGCTACTGTCTGTCCTCCGCAGATAAGACCGTGCGGTTCCGCAGCCTGGACCTGGTGCGGCAGGAACTGCAGTTTTTCCTGGACCGGCAGGTGCCCCAGGTGAAATTCGTGGACCGGACCTTTAACTGCCGCAAATCCCATGCCATGGCCATATGGAGCTATATTCTGGAACACGACAACGGCATAACCAATTTTCATTTTGAAGTGGCGGCGGATCTGATGGATGAGGAAGAGCTGGACCTGCTGGCCCGGATGCGGCCAGGGCTGGTTCAGCTGGAAATCGGTGTCCAGAGCACCAGCAGCCGGACGATCCAGGAGATCCGCCGGAAAATGGACCTGGAACGGGTGAAAGCCGTGGTGGCCAGAATCCGGGAAGGCCGCAATATCCACCAGCATCTGGATCTGATTGCCGGCCTGCCCTACGAGGATTATGACCGGTTCCGCAAATCCTTCTGCCACGTGTACCGGATGAAACCGGATCAGCTGCAGCTTGGCTTTCTCAAGGTGCTGAAAGGCTCGCACATGTATGACATGGCGGCTGCATATGATCTGGTCTACCGGGAGATGCCGCCCTATGAGGTGATTTCCACCAGATGGCTGTCCTACGGGGAGGTGCTGAAGCTGAAAGGCGTGGAGAACATGGTGGAGGTCTACTACAACAGCGGCCAGTTTGCCACGGTTCTGGAGCTTCTGGAGGAAGAATTTCCCGATTCCTTTATAATGTTTGGGAAAATGGCCGAATATTATAGAAGAAAGGGACTGGAGGGACAGAACCACAGCCGTCTGGCGCGGTTTGAGATACTCCATGATTTTATTGCCCAGGAACTGGGCCCGGATGCCCTCCGGCTTTCCCGGTTTGAGGACGCCCTGATGTTTGACCTGTATCTTCGGGAAAATGCAAAGAGCAGGCCCGGCTTTGCCCCGGACCAGCGTCCGTATAAGGACAGAATCCGGGAGCTGGTGCCGGAGCTTCGCAGCCTGGGCACCCAGGTACACGTGGAGGTGTTCCGGTCCGGGCAGGTGTGGATGTTCGACTACCGGCAGCGGGACCCTCTGACAAGGAATGCCAGGGCGGTCCAGGCAGCAGAGCGTCTGCCGGAAATACAGACGCCCTGACGGAAGCCCCGGGCCGGTCAGCCCGGAAGAAACGGCAGAGCGCCCCCGGGCCGGTCAGCCCGGAAGAAGCAGCAGAGCAGGCCCCGGGCCATCATCATAAACAAGGAGTCAGCCGAGGGAACGCCGACCCCATGAGGAACCGCGGAGTCTACGGAAGGAGCGAAGACTCCTCATGTACCGGACAGAACCGGAATTTCCCAGTCAGTCAGAGGGATTCCTGGTGTCCGGAAGTCAGGCAGATGCTGCCGGTGACCGGCAGCATCCCCATGAAAGAAGGCGAATGATTCATGAGTAAGGAGGAAACACGCAGGAAAGAGTACGGACACGGTATCCCGGCAGCACGGCGCCAGACAGAAGATGATCCGGCACCAGAAGCCGGCCGGGAGGCAGCGGTTCCGGCGCCGGGAGCCGGAGCAGGGCAGACAGAATTTCTGAAAACCTACATTGCCCTGGACACCGAGACCACCGGCTTAAACCCCAAGCAGGACCGGATTATGGAGATCGGTGCCATCCGGGTGGTGGACGGTATGGAGACGGCACATTTCCAGACCCTGGTGAATCCCCACAGGAAGCTGGAAGAACAGGTGTCCCGGCTGACCGGAATCACCGACCAGATGCTGGAGTATGCCCCGGAAATGGACAGGGCCCTGGAGGAGTTTCTGGATTTTGCAGGGGAACTGCCGGTGGTGGGCCACCACATTCTGTTTGATTTCAGTTTTCTCAAACGGGCAGCCGTCAACCGGCAGCGGGAATTTGAACGGATGGGGGTGGATACTTTGGGGCTGTGCAGGCATTTTATGCCCAGGGGCCAGAGGAAAAGCCTGGAAGCGGCCTGCGCATTCTACGGAATCCGGCGGGAAGGCTCCCACCGGGCCCTGGGAGACGCCAGGGATGCCCACCGGCTCTTCCAGAGGCTTCTGGAACTGTATAGGGAGACGGAACCGGAAGCATTTGCGCCAAAGCCCCTGGTCTATAAGGTAAAACGGGAACAGCCTGCTTCCGAAAAGCAAAAACAGGGCTTGCGGGATTTGATAAAATATCATAAAATAGATTTACCTTTGCAAATTGATTCCTTAAGCCGCAGTGAGATTTCACGGCTTCGGGACAGGATCATTTTACAATATGGAAGAATTTCATAGGAAGAGGTGAACGGAAATGATGATGAATAATAAGAA
>CAJTOV010000080.1 GCA_910577765.1 uncultured Lachnospiraceae bacterium | reverse complement strand
TGTCATCAATCATATACATCAGCGCATTACAGATAGCCGCCGCAATATTGCTGCCGCCCTTCCTGCCCCTGGCAATGATACAGGGGACCCCCGCGGTCCGGATCAGTTCCTTGGCTTCGGTCACATTGACAAAGCCCACCGGGGCAGCGATGATAAAAGCCGGTACCGCCTTCCCCTCCCGGACCAGCTCATAAAGGCGGATCAGGGCCGTAGGCGCATTGCCGATGGCAAAGACCAGAGGCCCAGGAAGAGCAGCCCCGTATTCCATGCTGACAGCCGCCCGGGTGATGCCCCGCTCCCTGGCCTCCCGGGCAGTCTCTTCCTCTGCCATAAAGCAGCGGACCGAAACCCCCAGCTTCTCCATGGCTTTCCGGTTCATCCCTGCTGCCGCCATATTGGTATCCGTGATAATGGTGGCCCCCGGACACAGCGCCTCCCTGGCACGGAGGATGGCCTGGTCCGAGAAATATAAGTTTTCCGCGTAATCGAAATCCGCGGAGGTGTGGATACAGCGCTTCACCACTGCCAGCTCCTCCGGGGTCCAGTTGCCCTCCGGCATCTCCTGTCCGATGATCTCCATGCTGCGCTTCTCAATCTCCTCCGGGCGAATCCACCGGGTAAACTCTGTCATGATTCACCCACTCCTTTCTCCAGCCCACGCTCCACAATCCGGTACACCGCCTCCATATCCAGGGAGCTGCGCACCAGGGCCGCCAGTCTGTCATACTGGCGTTCCTTATAATCCTCCACGGACTCCAGCTTTCTTCCCGGCTCAATCCCTTTCTTTCCGGCCAGCCGTTCCAGAAGCCGGTCCGTAAGCCACAGGTTGTCAAAAAACCCGTGAAGATAGCTTCCCAGAATCTGTCCGTCCGGGGATTCCAGGCCGTCCGTCCGTCCGTCCTCCAGAAGGATACATGGATTACAGAGACCAGCTTGTCTTTCATCCACCGGCTCGGTCCTTCCCATATGAATCTCGTATCCCTCCAGCCTTCTTTTCCCACATCCCGCAAACATCCGGCTCCCGGGCAGAAGCTCCCCATGAATCCGGGTCCGGGTCTTCTGTCCGGTAAACACGGTCCGCACCGGAAGCAGCCCCATGCCCGGCATCCGGCTCCCCGGCCTGCCTTCCACCCCTTCCGGGTCCAGAAGCTCCTGGCCCAGCATCTGGTAGCCGCCGCAGATTCCGATCACCGGAATCTGCTCTTCCCGGACCAGCTCCAGGATTCCTGCCTCCAGTCCGGTCTCCCGCAGCCATGCCAGATCTTCCATGGTGTTCTTGGTGCCGGGAAGAATCACCAGGTCCGGTTTCCCCAGATGTCCCGCACCGGGAACATAACGCAGAAACACCCCGTCCTTCCGCTCCAGCACATTGAAATCCGTAAAATTGGAAATATGGGGGAAACGGACCACTGCCACATCCAGCATCCCCTCTCCGGCCCTGCCTGGGACTTTGCCCGGACTCTGCCACCGGCCAGGCTCATGGCCTGGCCACTGCCCCGGCTCCCAGCCCGGTCCGGCTCCATTCCGGCCCTGCCACTGGCCTGGTCCGGTTCCACTCCCACCCAGCCGCCAGGAAAGACTGTCCTCATCGTCCAGATCAATCTGCTCCATGGGAATCACTCCGGTAACCGGAATCCCCAGCCGTTCCCGGATCATCTCAAGTCCCGGCTTTAAGAGCTCCACATCCCCCCGGAATTTGTTGATCACCAGCCCCCGGATCATGGCCCGCTCCTCCGGCTCCAGCAGACACACGGTGCCGTAAAGAGAGGCAAATACCCCGCCCCGGTCAATATCCCCCACTAAAAGCACCGGAGCCCTGGCAATCTTCGCCATGCCCATGTTCACCAGGTCATGGTCCCGCAGATTGATTTCTGCCGGACTCCCGGCCCCTTCCAGGACAATGATATCGTACTGGTCGGCCAGCCGGTCAAAGGACTCCCGGACCAGAGGAAGAAACTCCTGCTTTCTCCGGTAATAATCCATGGCCTTCCAGTTGCCTGCCACCTCCCCACGGACAATAACCTGGCTGCCCATGTGGCTGGTGGGCTTTAGAAGAATGGGATTCATGTCTACAGAAGGCTCGATTCCCGCTGCCTCGGCCTGCATGGCCTGGGCCCGGCCAATCTCCAGCCCCTCCCGGGTAATGTAGGAATTCAGGGCCATATTCTGGGACTTAAAAGGCGCTGCCCGGTAGCCGTCCTGACGGAAGATCCGGCACAATGCTGCCGTGAGAAAGCTCTTGCCGGAGCTGGACATGGTGCCTTGTATCATAATTGTCTTTGCCATCCTGTGTCTCCTGTCCCTTAAGGCCCGCACCCTTTGCGGTATCCATGACTGAATGCCCCGTCATACAGCTTTGACCGCTGGAACCCGTCTCCCAGAAACCGCCCCACCGTTACCAGGGCAGTCCGGCGAATCCCGGCCTGCTCCACCCTCTCCGCCAGATCCTCCAGGGTGCCGGTAACAATTCGTTCATCCTCCCAGGATGCCTTATACACCACGGCTGCCGGGGTATCTGCCGGATAACCGCCTTTTTGCAGGCGCTGGCACAAAAGCCCGATCTGGCTGACACTTAAGAACAGCACCATGGTTGCCTGGTGGGCAGCCAGTCCCTCAATCTGTTCCGTCTCCGGCACCTGGGTCCTGCCTTCCATCCGGGTGAGGATCACGGTCTGGCTCACCCCAGGCAGGGTATACTCCCGCTTCAAGGAAGCCGCGGCAGCCAGAAAGGAGCTGACCCCAGGCACCACATCATAAGGAATCCCCAGCCGGTCCAGCTCTGCCATCTGTTCCCTGTGGGCGCCGTAGATGGACGGATCCCCGGTATGGACCCGCACCACCTGCTTTCCGGCCCGGACCCCTGCCGCCATCACATCCACCACCTGCTGTAAGGTCATGGAGGAACTGTCGTAGATTTCCGCCGACTGTCCGGCACCGGAAAGCACCTGGGGATTCACCAGGGAACCGGCGTAAATGATGATATCCGCCTCCCGGATCAGCCGCTGGCCCTTAAGGGTCATCAGCTCCGGATCTCCGGGACCTGCCCCGATAAAATGCACTGTCTTCATGTTTTCCATCCTCGTCTGAACTGTTACTTCTTAATCCTCAAACCGCTCATAGGCCTCAATCCGAATCTCCGAAAAAGTAGGATTCTCCCCATAGACCTCACAGGCCATATCCAGCAGCGGAAACAGCATCACTGCCCCGGTACCTTCCCCCAGGGCCAGGTCCCCGCAGATCACCGGCCTTAAACCCAGCCGCTCCAGGGCCTTTTTGCAGGCAGGCTCCCTGCCTATGTGGGAGGCCAGAAGATACTCGGTCACCAGAGGGCACAGCTTCCTGGCCAGAAGGGCCGCTGCCAGGGAGATCATCCCGTCCAGCACCACCGGAATCCGGTAAATGGCTCCGCCCAGAAGGAATCCGGTAATGCCTGCTATATCAAAGCCTCCCAGGTCCGCCAGCACCTGCACCGGGTCCTCCGGGTCCGGCCGGTGCAGGGCAATGGCATCCCGGATCACCTGGATCTTCTGTTCCAGTCCGGCCCGGGACAGTCCGGCTCCCCGTCCGGTTACCGCCTCCACCGGCTCCCCCAGCATAACGCTGACAATGGCGCCGGAGGTGGTGGTGTTGCCGATGCCCATCTCCCCGGCAGCCAGAATATCATAACCGCTGCCATGAAGCTCCCCGGCCAGACGGATGCCCTCATGGATTGCCGCCAGAGCCTGCTCCCGGGTCATGGCAGGCTCCCGCCGGATGTTGCCGGTTCCCCTGGCGATCTTACAGTTCCGTACCCCCGGCTCCCGGATCTCCCCGGCTACCCCCAGGTCCACGGGCACCACATCCACGTCCGCCAGTGCTGCCATCCGGTTGACACTGGCGATTCCCCTGGCGAAATTCTCCGTCACCACGGCTGTGACGCTGCTGTCTGTCTGGGTCACCCCCTCTGCGGTGACTCCGTTGTCTCCGCAGAAGACTGCCACCGCCCGCTTCCCAAGCCTCACCTGGCTGGTTCCCTGGATGGCCCCGATCCGGCAGATCATGTTCTCAAACTCTCCCAGACCGTTTAAAGGCTTTGCGATGCTGTCCCACTGGCAGCGGCACTCCCGGGCCGCTGTCCTGCTGGCCGGGCTTACCTTTCCCGTCAGACACAAAAGCTGCTGCTGATAATATTCTTCCATCGTTTTCCCTTCCGGGTCCGGAAACGGCTGCCGCAGCCTTTCCCTGCCGGCTGCCGTTCCAATACCGGCTGCTACAGCCGGTATCCCCTGGGAGTCACCATCCTTCCGTCTATGATTCTTGTCTGGGAATTCCCCACAAATACCGTGGTGAACATATCCACCTGCATATGCTCCAGCTCTCCCAGGGTCACCACCTGGACGTTTTCCCCCTGCCGCCCGATCCGTCCTGCCACACCGCAGACCCGGCTTTCCTCCAGCTCCTCCAGAAGTACCCGGCAGGCCCGGGCCAGATAGTCTGCCCGCTTTCTGCTGGACGGGTTGTAGATACAGATTACAAAATCAGCGGCAGCACCAAGGCGCAGCCGCTTCTCAATCTTCTCCCAGGGGGTCAAAAGGTCACTGAGACTTACCACCGCAAAGTCATGGGTCAGAGGCGCTCCCAAAAGGGCAGCACCGGAAAGGGCGGCCGTGACACCGGCCACCACCTGCACCTGACAGTCCGGGTAATCCACGGCAAGCTCCAGAATCAGGCCTGCCATACCGTAGACCCCCGCATCCCCGCTGCACACCACAGCCACCTGCCTGCCGCCGGAAGCTGCCTTAAGAGCCATCCGGCACCGGTCCACCTCCTGGCGCATGGGAGTTACCAGAAATTCCTTGTGGGGAAAAGCCTCCCTGAGCAGGTCTGCATAGACCGTGTAGCCTACGATCAAGTCGCAGGAATCCAGCACCTGCCTGGCCTCCAGGGTCATCTGTTCCGTTCTTCCCGGCCCGATGCCCACCACATATAGATGATTCATATTCTGATTCCTTTCCTGCTGCTTTCCCGCCGGTCACACCGGCTCCGGCATGCCCTGGCTGCTTTCCCCATTCTCCCGGACAATCAGCAGGGAATAGTAACTGGCGTCCTCCCGGATGGCATCCGCAGACCCGTACAGCCGTTCCCCCGGCATCCCGCACCGCTCCACCATGTGTACCTGATGGCCCGACTCTTTCAGCCACTGCTTGACCTGGCCCATATTCCGGCCCATCTTCATGATCACCTTGGTCCCCGGCAGTTTCAGTCCCTCCCGAATCTGTTCCGGCTGAGGCAGAATGTGTAACTGCTGTCCGTCCTCCGCCAGTCCTGTCCCCAGTCTGGCTGCCGCCGCACAGAAGGAAGGAACTCCGCTTACCAGCTCCGTCTCATACCCCTGCTTTGCCACCAGCCGGTGAATATACAGACAGGAAGCATAGACGGTCACATCCCCCAGGTTCAGAAAACCTACCTGCTCGCCCCGGTCCAGCAGATCCATGACCCGGACCGCTGTCTGCCTGTGGGCGGCATCCCGCTCTGCCTGGTTCCGGGTCATGGGAACCGGCACCCCGGCCACAAGCTTCCCATCCAGTTCCGGGACCGCCTGTCTGGCAATCCGGTATGCCACACTCTGCCGGTAATCCTCCCCCGGCACCAGAATCACCCCGCACTCCCGGATGATCCGCACTGCCTTCAGCGTAAGAAGCTCCGGGTCCCCGGGGCCCACGCCGATTCCATACAGCTTTCCTGCCATAGTCCTTTACTTTCCCTCGTACACAATGGCAGAATCCACCTGGTATCCGGCCAGCTTCTCCCGGCCCTTAAGGCCGGCCAGTTCCATAACAAAGCAGATCTTCACCACCTGGCCCCCCAGTTCTTCCACCAGCCGGGTGATGGCCTCAATGGTGCCTCCGGTGGCAATCAGGTCATCCACAATCACCACCCGCTGTCCCGGACGAATGGCATCCTTGTGGATCTCGATCTCCGCCGTGCCGTATTCCAGATCATATTTTGCGGAAATGGTCTCGCAGGGCAGCTTTCCCTTCTTGCGGACCGGCACAAAGCTTTTGTGCTCCCCATAGGCCACCGGCACCCCGAAGATGAATCCTCTGGACTCCGGCCCTACTACCACGTCATACTCCAGCCCCTTTACCATTTCCCGCAGCCGGTCAATGGCCAGACACAGCCCGTCTGCATCCTGCAAAATCGAGGTTACATCCCGGAAAATGATTCCCGGCTCCGGAAAATCCGGTATACTTCTTACATACTCTTCCAGCTTTTTCATCGTTTATCCCGCCTTTTCTATATTATCTCATGTCTGCCCTCTGACAGCAGGCATAGCCCGCAGCCCGGCTGTCTGCCGCAAAACTTCCGGTCTCCCGGGCCTGCCTGTCACTGAAACGCTTTCATCAGATTGGCCACCTCCGCCTGGCACGCCTTCTCCTGGAAGGAGCTGTAGGCATAGAAACAGTACCCGGAGACTTCCCCGCATTTGCGCCCTGCCTCCACCTGGCGCCGGATAATGTCGCTGCGCCGCAGCCACTCAGGCACCGGATTGTTATCCTTTGTCCCGGAGCCGGTCTTGTACATGGCCAGTCCCAGATACAGCCGCACATTGCCCTGGCCCTTAAGCCGCAGCCAGGTCCGGAGATTGTTGTCAAAGGCAAAGGGCGCCGTAGTCCCGTCGGACAGCTTATGCTCAAACCCCCAGTAAAGCTGGGGCATGATATAGTCCACATACCCCGGCTGGGACATCCAGGTATCAATATCCGCAAACAGCCGGCTGTCACTGCGCAGATGGTCCACATATCCCTCCGGACTAATGCCGAACTGGATCTCTTGGTCAGTCTCCTTGACGGTCCGGTACACTTCCCGGACCAGGCTGTTGACATTGTCCCGGCGCCAGTCGCTGACAGGTCCCCCTACCCCGGCCGCCACGTATTCCGGCTTGTCGAACCACCGGTCCGGGTCCTGGTTGTCCACCTCCGGGTAAAAATAATCGTCAAAATGAATCCCGTCCACATCGTAACTTTCCACGATCTCCCGGACCCCTCCCACAATCAGGTCCCGAACCTGGGGAACTGCCGGATTCAGATAATACTCCCCGCCCTGCTTTAACACCCACCGGTCATTGGAAGGGTCTGCGTCCGTTTTCCAGATTTTGGCCGGACTCTGGTCACTAAGCTGGTCCCACCGGTTCAAATACCCGGTGACCCGGAAGGGATTGATCCAGGCATGGAAAGCCAGGCCCCGCTCATGGGCCGCCTGGATAAAGTAGTCCAGGGGATCATACCCCGGGTCCTCCCCCTGGGTTCCCGTGACAAACCGGGACCATGGGAAATACTCCGACGGGTACATGGCATCCGCATCCGGCCTTACATGGACAAACACGGCGTTCATCTTAAGCTCCACACACCGGTCCAGAATCTCGTTGACCCCGGCCTGAAAGCCCTCCTCCCCGGCCGGAAGCTTCTCCCAGTCCAGATAGGAAATCCACACTCCCCGAAGCTCCCCCGCCGGCCCTGCCCCGGTATCTCCGTAGGCGGGAACCTGCATTCCCAGCAGGGCGGCTGCCAACACCAGCACCGCCAGCCGTGCAGACATCCGGCACACGCTTTTGTATCTCATGCTCCCTCCCCTTATCCTGCCTTATTTACCAGAAAATACATGTATTAGTATAACAAAAGAAGGGAAAAAGAACAAGCGTTCCCGCCCTGTTTCTTTCTTAAAAAATTCTGAACAGCAACCTGGACATGCAGCAAAAAAAGGGGGTCCGGAAACCGCTTTCCTCCGGCTGTTTTCAGACACCCTTCCAGCTTCCCTATTCCCCTTTCCGTTTCCGGATCACCCGGAGAATACAGGAACTTAACACAAAACCAGTCACGGCAAACAGCACCATGACAATGACCACGACGGAATCGCGGAAGTCATGGAAACCTTCTTCCAGAGCGTGTTTGAAAATTCATTCCCGGCATCTGCACGCCCCACTTCGCGGTATATTTGGCCCAAATTCACTTAACGTAGCCCACTACGCCGCGTTCATTTGGGCCAAATCCCCACAAGGGGCGCTTACAGTGTCCCACAAAGTGGAGCGCACAGCTACCGGAAAGCAATTTTCAAACACGCTCTAACATCTGCCGGTCTTTTCCTGGTCCACAAGGGCCCGGACTGCCTGGGCCATGCCCTCTGCCGTGGCTTCCTCAGCCGTGGCCGCCACCGTAAGTCCTGCCTCAAGGGCTGCCCGGGTGGTCTCCGGACCGATGGAAATGATCCTGGCCTTCTGCCGGCATTCTGCTTCTGTCATCTCTGCCAGTGCCCTGGCTGCTGACCCGCTGGCAACGGTGACAAAGTCCGTATCCGGAAGAATCCGGTTTAAATCCTCTTTCCGCCGGGTATCGGTCCAGGTCTCGTAAAGGGGAAGGTCCCGGAAAGGAATCCCGGCCTCCCTAAGCTTTTTGGGAAGCACCTGGGACCCTTCCCTGGCCCTGAGAAGCAGAACCGGTGTATCTGCGGTCAGGTCCGGCACCCAGGTATCTGCCAGACATGCGCTGGTGGGCCGGGCCGGTATAAAGTCCGGGCAAAAGCCGTGGGCCTTTAAGGCCTCCCCTGTCTTTTGCCCCACCACGGCAAACCCCAGGTGCATCAGGGCTCTGTGGTCCACGTCCAGCTCCCTTAAGAGATTAAAAAACTGGTCCACGCCATTGGCGCTTGTAAACACCAGCCAACGGTACTGTCCCAGACAGTCCAGAACCGGCTTCTGCTGCCGGGTCCGCACCGGACGGCTTTCCACCAGGCTCATGGCTACGGTCTCCGCCCCCAGAGGCGCCAGTACCTGCTCCTGCTGCCGGACCATGGCCCTGGTTCCTGTAAGCAGGATGCGGATTCCCGACAAGGGGCCCGGAGTCCGCCAGTTGAGCCGCTGCTTTCCGGCTGCTGCCGGCCCTACCACCACAATGGCCGGGGTCTTAAGTCCGGCCTTTCCCACTTCTTCCACAATGTGTTTCAGATCCGAAAACACCTGTCTCTGCCTGGCTGTGGTTCCCTGCTGGATCACGGCTGCCGGAGTCTCCTCCCCTTTTCCCCAGGCTGTCAGATTCTCCACAATCCTTGGCAGGTTTCCCAGTCCCATCAGAAATACCAGGGTACCCTCTTCCCGGGCCAGGACCCGGTAATCCAGGGCCGGATGCTCCGGGTCCCCGCCTTCCTGTCCGGTGATCACATGGAAGGAGGATGCCACTCCCCGCTCCGTCACCGGAATCCCGCCGTAAGCGGGAACACTGTAAGCCGAGGACACCCCGGGCACAATCTCATAAGAGATTCCGTAGGCCTCCAGCTCCCTTGCCTCCTCACTGCCCCGCCCGAATACCAGCGGGTCCCCTCCCTTCAGCCGCACCACATAGTTTCCGGCCAGCGCCTCCTTTACCAGCAGGCGGCTGATCTCTTTCTGGGACAAATGATGGGCACCGGAGCGTTTTCCCACATATACCAGTCCTGCATCCAGCCGCGCCTCGTTTAACAGGGAACCGGAGATCAGGTTGTCGTAGAGGATCACGTCGGCCCGGCGGATACACGCCAGCCCCCTGCAGGTTACCAGCCCTCTGTCCCCGGGCCCGGCTCCTACCAGGGATACCCGGACGGCACCGGGGACAAAGCAGGAGGTCCCTCCGGAGGCCTGGGGGGCTTTTCCTTCCGGCAGGGCCGCTGCCTTGTCTTTTGTTACGGTCTCCGGGACTGCCGGATTCTGCCTTGCCGACGCGGTCACGGCTTTTGTCACCCTGTCAGCCAGATCCTGGGCCCTTTCCAGTATCCGGCTGTTCTCCTCCAGCCTGGTCTGCTGCTCCACGCGGAACATATGGGTTCTGTCCGGGGCATACATGGCGGACATGACCAGGCTCTGCCCTTCCCGGCGGCAATAGGCAGCGCAGGGCGCATTACAGCTTCCCCCCAGGGCCTTTAAGAACCGGCGTTCCGCCAGAAATGCCGCCTCTGTCTCCGGCCGGCACAGGGCCTGGCGGATTTCCTCCAGCTCCCCGGTGCGGTATTCCACTGCCAGAATTCCCTGGCCTGCTGCCGGAAGGAAGGAGCCGTCGTCCAGATACCGGACCTTCAGCCCTTCCGGTTCTTCCAGCCCCAGCCGTTCCAGACCGGCTGCCGCCAGAATGATCCCATCATATCTGCCTTCCCGCAGCCGGTTCAGACGGGTCAGCACATTGCCCCGCAGCATCTCCACCCGGGTTCCCGGATTCAGGGCCTGAATCTGAAGCTCCCGCCTGAGGCTGCTGGTGCCGAAAACCGCTGCCGCCTCACTGCCGTCCCTGGTAACCAGCACATCCCAGGGGGTTCCCCTGGTAAGAACCGAGCAGACCGACAAGCCTTCCGGCAGCTCCATAGGCACATCCTTGGCGCTGTGGACTGCCAGGTCAATCTCCCCTGCCAGAAGCTTCTCCTCCAGTTCCCGGGTGAATACCCCCTTGCCGCCAAAGCTGTCCAGGGGTCTGTCCAGCATCCGGTCTCCCTTTGTAACCACCTCTGCCAGCTCTGTCTGTATCCCTGGAAATGCCTTTGCCAGGGCTTCCTGGACCAGCCTGGTCTGGGCCAGTGCCAGTCTGCTGGTTCTTGTTCCGATCCGAAGTCTCATCATGGTCTGCTTCCCTTCTGTTTCTGTGTGTCCGGACTTGCCGGCGCATATCCGGGCTTCCCGGCGCGTGTTCAGGACCCATCCAGAAAATCCAGTATCCAGGAGGCCCCGGAAGGATAGTAAAGATGGGGAAATCCGGCAATCATCTGCCGGGTTACATACATGCAGGGCCAGGTTCTCCCGGTCAGGGGCTTTGCCGCTGTCATGGCTTCCCCCGGTGCCGTGCTGTCCCAGTAGTGGAATTCATGACCCCGGATCACCTGCCGGGGCAGGCCCTTTCCGGAGACCTGGGCTTTCCCTTCCGGCGCCGCCTTTTCCGTGACAGCACCGTTCTCCCTGGCCGGGTTCCCCTGGCCGGTACCTTTCTGCTCCAGGGTCACATAGCCGAACCGGGTCTGCTTCTCTGCCCGGAATCCCTCTGCCGGAATCAGTCCTGCCATGGGATACCGTTTCCCGTCCATGCCTTCCAGACCTGCGTGGAGATAGAGGAAGCCGCCGCATTCCGCCAGAATCTTCACCCCGCCGGCTGCCGCAGCCTGGACGGCCTTTAACATTGCCTGGTTTTCGGAAAGCTCCCTGGCATAACATTCCGGGTACCCGCCTCCCAACAAGATCCCGTCCACATGCTCCGGCAGGCCCTGGTCATGAACCGGACTGAAGGGCACAGGCTCCCACCCATGGTCCTGCAAAAACTCCAGGTTCTCCTGGTAATAGAAGCAGAAAGCCTCATCCATGGCAACGGCCATCCTCCGGTTCCGGCTGCCCACGGCTCTCCCGGCCCCTTTCCCGCCGCTTCCGCCTTCCACAACCGCTTCCCGGTCCTCTCCTGCCGCCATACCTGCCAGTTTCAGAATTCCCTCCACATCCAGACACCCTTCCAGCCGGTCTGCCAGCCGACCGGTCTGCTCTTTCAGCCGGTTCTGCTCCCAGGGCAGGACAAGCCCCAGATGGCGGCTTTCCAGCCGGGCCTCCCCGCACTCAGGAACCGCCCCCAGGCAGGCCACCCCCAGCTCCTCCAGGTATGGCCGCAGCCGCTGTTCCATGGCCGGGCCGGTGCGGTTTAAGATGACTCCCCCAATCCGGCTGTCCGGCCTGTACTCCAGAAAGCCCTTTACCAGGGCTGCCAGGGAAAGGCTGGATTTCTTTCCGTCTACCACCAGAATCACCGGTGTATCCGTGATTGCGGCAATATGGTAGGTGCTGGCCCGGGTACTGGTCCCGGCCACGCCGTCATAATACCCCATGACCCCTTCCATGACCGCCAGGTCCGCCCCGGCCGCTTTCTGCCGGAACAGGACGTCCACTTCTTTTTCATCCAGGAAAAAGCTGTCCAGGTTGTATCCCCGGATTCCCAGCACATGGCTGTGAAATGCCGGGTCAATGTAATCCGGCCCGCATTTAAAGGACACCAGGGACATGCCCCGGCGCCGGAACAGCTCCAGCAGTCCGCAGCACACCGTGGTCTTGCCGCTTCCGCTGGCCGGTGCGGCCAGAAGGATTCTGGGAACGGAGCATGGGGCTGTCCGGCCCTTATGCCAGTCCGTCCCGGTTCTGCGTATTTCCATTGTTCCTGGCTTCCTCCCTTCCGCCGGCATCTGCCTGGTCCAGCGTCACAACATACACCGGATTCATGGCCTCCATAAGATGGTATGCCCCTGCCTTCCGGGCCCGGGATACCTGGATACAGACCGTCTCCGCTTCCAGCCCCTGCTGTTCCAGATACCGGGTTACCTCTGCCAGGGTCTCCAGGGCAATGATGTTGATGACAATCCGGACCGCGGGATTCTGCCTGGCCACATACTCCAGAATCTCCGCCATCTTTCCGCCGCTTCCGCCTATGAATACCTTGTCCGGGGCCGGAAGCCCTTCCAGGCTTTCCGGTGCACACCCGGGAATAAGGGTCACATTGGGGACTTTGAACTTCTCCTGGTTCTGCCGGATCAGCCTGCATGCCTCTTCCTTCTGTTCGAAGGCATAGACCCGGCAGCCGGGGCTGGCAAGAGCCGCCTCAATGGCCACGGAACCTGTGCCGGCGCCGATATCGTAAAGGACCTCCCCGTCCCGGATTTCCAGCCTTTCCAGTGAGACCGCACGGACTTCCCGCTTGGTCATGGGAACCTTCCCACGGATAAACTCCTGGTCACGCATTCTGTTTCTCCTTTCCAGCCCCATGGCTTTTCCCGGACTCTTTCCCGGACCCTGAACCAGGCACCCGTTCCAGGATCACCGCAGCCAAAGGCGCTGTTTCCCTGCCGCAGAAATCCTTTGCCCGGCCGGACAGCAGCTCCTCGTCAGGGTACCCCAGCCTGGCCCCGGCCATGACCCGGGTGTCCTCATACCCGGCAGCACTCAGCTCCCGGCAGATTTCTGCCAGATCCTCCCTGCCTCCCAGCAGCAGGAACATACGCGGGTGCTTCCCGATCATGGTCCCAATGCTGCACTCCCGGCCATGGGCGCTTGCCAGATACAGATCCTCATAGGATACCCGGAACCTGGCGCACAGGCAGGAGACCGTGGAGATCCCGGGAAATACACCAATCTCCCACAGGGTCCCAAGGCTGTCTCCCCAGACCTGTTCCATGGTCTTAAGAAGCAGGGCGCTGCCGCTGTGAAACCCGGTATCCCCGGAATAGACGGCCACTGCATGGCTAAAGTCCTCATGGGCCGCCAGCCAGCCTGCGATCTCCTCCCCCTTATAGTAAGGCAGGGTCCGGGCCTTGCCGGTAAATGCCTTTACATCCTCCAGCATCCGCTTTGCCCCAAAGACCACCTGGGCCCGGGAAAGTACCTTCACGGCTTCCGCCGTCAGCTGGCTGCCCCCTCCCATGCCCATGCCCACCAGGGCCAGAGACCGCCTGGACGGTTTTCCTGTTTCCTCCCGCACCGCCGGCGGCATCCCCTTTGGCCCCTTTCTGCCTGCCTGGTCCAGCAGCTCTTTGGCCTCTTCCAGGCTGATGCCTTCCGTCTCCACGGGCCTGCGGATCACCACCGCAGGGATGCTGCAGATTTCTGCTGCCCTAAGCTTCTCCGGACAGCCGCCGGGCCTTCCGGAATCCTTGGTTACCAGCCATCCGGCCCCGGTCATCCGGATCAGGGCACAGTTCATTTCCACGGAAAAAGGCCCCTGCATGGCAATCACACGACTTCCCGGCATCCCCAGGGCCTCGCAGGCTGCCAGGACCCGGCTGTCCGGAAGCACCCGCGCAAAGATCCGCCCCGGGTCCCGGACTTCGTCCAGAAAGATCCCCAGCTCCTTGCTTCCGGTGGTAAGAAGCACCGGCCGGTCATTGCGGTTCACAGCCCTGGCCGCCTCCCGGGCCGTGTCCACCCACACGATCTCCCCCCGGCCCTCTGTCTGCTGCCCTTCCTCCGGCTGCCGCAAATTCCCTGAACCCTGCAAAACCTGCGGCGGCTCCTGACACTGCTCCGGCCCCCTGTCCCGCAGAACCCGTCTGTAGGCAATTCCCAGCTTCCCGCACACGGACCGGACATGCTCTGTCACCAGAACCGCATGGGGGTGGGTAGCGTCCAGCACCAGTTCCGGCTGTTCCCGGACAAACCACCTTTCCATCTCTCCGGCATCCATAGGGCCCTGACGGACCGTGATGCCTTCCGGTTCCCCCAGCACCTGGCTGCCATAGGTTCCTGCCACGCTGACCATGGCCCCGATGCCATGGCCGGACGCATACTCTGCCAGCTCCCGCCCCTCTGTGGTTCCTCCAAAGATAATTACTTCTGCCATCTGGTCTTCCTGCCCTTCCTTACGGCTCCGGTCTCCATCCTGCCGCCACTGCCACGGTGATCCCGTCTCCCGCCTGCTTTGCCACCACCAGCCGGCTGTGTTCCCCGGCTGCCAGAAGGGCTGCCCGCTCACAGACATTGCCGGTTCCTGTCACGGACCGGACAAACTCCGATTCCTCCACCGGCTGGTCCACCGTCTCCAGGGCTTCGGCCGGAAAGGTCTCATAGGGAATCTGCAGCTGCTCTGCCAGGGCAAGGATTCCCGGCTCTTTTCTTTTCAAATCAATGCTGGCAATCCGGCACAGGGCACAGGGGTCCAGGCCTGCCTGCCCAAGTACCTGGCGCACCCGTTCCCCCAGCCTTTCCCCTGCCATTCCCCGCCGGCATCCGATCCCCAGTACCAGAATCCGCGGCACCAGACAGAGCACCGGCTGGTTCCTGCCCGGCTCCCCTTCCTGGGGGCCTGTGCGGACGGTAATGTGAATCCCGGCGTTCCGCCAGAATTCCTCCCTGGAAATCTTCTGCCAGCCCTGGGGCAGGGGTTCCCTTCCCAGCCAGGGAAGGCAGTCCTCCAGCCAGGGCTCCCAGGAGACTGCCACCGGCTGTCCTTCCAGGACTGCTGCCTGGACCTGTCTGGCCCGGACCCGGTCCCGGATCACCAGACCATGGTCCCTGGCCCAGAGATCCACGGCACAGACCCCCTCCACATCGGAAGCCGTGGTGATCACCGGCTGTGCCCCTGTGGCTCCGGCCACCTGCCGGGCCAGGTCATTGGCTCCCCCCAGGTGCCCGGACAAAAGGGAAATGGCATACTGCCCGCCCTCGTCCACCACCACCACTGCCGGGTCTGTCATCTTGTCCCTGACCCAGGGCGCCACGGCCCGCACGGCAATCCCGGCGGCGCTGACAAACACAAGCCCTTCCATTGCCGGAAACATCCGCCGGGTCCACCTGTCCAGAGACTCCCGGCGAACCAGAATCCCTCCCGGATTCTCCCCCTGCCGTTCCGGCTCCCCGGCGTACTTTTCCGGGATATATCCGGTACACACATGTCCCAGGTCTGTCAGCCTTTCCACCAGCTTCCTGCACACTTCTGTCCCCCTGGGGGTAAAACTGATTACTGCCAGCTTCATAGCCGTCCCCCGCCGATCTGCACCTGCTTTCCCCGGAAGGCAAAGCCGTAAGCGCGGATATGGTCTGCCGGAACCCCACTGGCAGTCAGCCGGGCTCCATACTTCCTGTCACGAATCTGTTGCAGCGCTGTCTGGACCGTGTCTGCCAGTGTCTTTTCAGTCTCCGGGTCATGTACCTTAAACTCCAGAATGATCCCGTCATCCTTCTTCCTGTTCTTTGGCTCCAGCAGCACATCATACCTTCCAAACCCGCTTTCCCGGTTGGACGTAATCACGTATGTTCCCTGCATATCCACCAGCAGTCCCAGCACAAAACCATGGTAAAAACGCTCCGGCTCTTCCCCGGAAGGCCTGTTTCCCGTATCAAAATAACTGAATACATTTAAGGCCACCCGGTTCATGTACACATTCATGGCTCTCAGGTCATCCTGCATCAGTGCCAGAATAAAATCATTATAGTCATGTTTTGCACTGCCAAACCACCCGCGCACCATATTGTAGAACATCCGCTCCACCTCATGGTTGGTAAGGGCCAGCTCATACTTTACCTCTTCTCCGTATTCCAGCAGCTCCTGCTGCTGGCAGCCCAGCACCTTCAAATACCCGCTTGCCAGAAGCAGACTCCAGACAGCCTGACTGTCATCCTCCAGCTTGTTGTACACAATCTGTTCGTCAATGGGTGTATGAACCCGGCCTCCTTTTAACAGTACTTCAAACTGTTCCTTGATTCCCCGGTTTCCCTCCTGGAGAAGCTTCCCGATCAGGCTGTTGGAACTGGTGTTGGCCCAATAAAGGGCCAGCTTTCCTGTATCCAGAAAATTCAGAATGGACCATGGATTATAAATCTCTGCATGGTTTCCGAATATAAATCCGTCATACCAGGCCTTTACCTCTGCCATTTTCCCGGTACGCCCGCATTCGTCCAGGGCGGCCAGTACCTCCTGTTCCGTAAATCCAAAGGAAGCCGCATATTCCTCAGAGGTTGTTGTGACCACTTTCAGATGATTCAGGTCGGAAAACACCGACTCCCGGCTCACTCTTGTGATCCCGGTCATAAGTCCCCGCTCCAGCCAGGGATTGGTTTTAAATGTGGCGTTAAACAGGCTCCTGGTAAACGTGACCAGCTCCTCCCAGTAGCCGTTTACAAAAGCCTCCTGCATGGGTGTATCATACTCATCCAGCAGAACAATCACCCGCCTGCCATAATAACGGTACAGATACTTGGCCAGATAATGAATGGCCATGGAAGCGTCTGCGTCTGTCATAAGATGATGAATCCGGTTAAAATATTCCTTGTCCCGGTCCTCCATGACTCCGCTTTCCAGCAAAAAAGCATGATCCGCATAAAGCTCCGTCAGCATCTGACAGATCTTGGCCCTGGTTCCGGCATAATCCTTTTCCTTTACATTGGCAAAAGACAGGCTGAGCACCGGATAGGTTCCCTGGATTCTCCGGTATTCCTCATACTCCCAGACAGAAAGTCCTTCAAACAGGTCTCCCCGGCCTGCATAGTCCAGGGAGAAAAACTGCTCTGTCATGCTCATGTTCAAAGTCTTCCCGAACCGTCTGGGGCGGGTAATCAGGGTCACACTGTCCCCGCTGTCCCACCATTCCTTTATAAACAGAGTCTTATCCACATAAAAGTAGTGTTTCTGTATCAGATCTTCAAAGTTCTGTATTCCGATTGCCACTGTCCTTGCCATAAGTCCCCCTTTGGTCCGCCAACTTTTTTCAGTATACCTGATTTTTTTTTAAAATACAATCCCCGTTACAGTTCACGGGGCGGGGAAAACTGGACGGAAACAGACGTCAAGCTGGCTTG
>CAJTOV010000079.1 GCA_910577765.1 uncultured Lachnospiraceae bacterium | reverse complement strand
GGACAGCCAGGAAATGGTAATTTTTGTCACAGAATTAAATACGAATCCTTTTGCCATGCATTTTCTTAAAGAGTATGAATGCGAGCGTTATTTTGAATATAACCGGAATCTGCTGTTTGACGTATTGCCGGGGGAGAGGTAAGAAGAATCAAAAAAAGAGGATGGGCGATTTGTTGTCCGTCCTCTTTTTGAAGAAAATCCCTCAAATCTTAGGAAAAATATCTTTTTAACAGACCCTGGAAAGCACAGCCGTGTCTTGCCTCGTCCTTAGCCATCTCATGAACGGTGTCATGGATTGCATCCAGATTGGCAGCCTTGGCTCTCTTGGCCAGGTCGAACTTGCCGGCGGTAGCACCGTTCTCGGCAGCAACCCGCATCTCCAGGTTCTTCTTGGTGGAAGAGGTCACAACCTCACCCAGCAGCTCTGCGAACTTGGCAGCATGCTCTGCTTCCTCGTAGGCAGCCTTCTCCCAGTAGAGACCGATCTCCGGATAGCCCTCTCTGTGGGCAACTCTTGCCATAGCCAGATACATACCAACCTCAGAGCACTCACCCTCGAAGTTTGCACGCAGGTCAGCCATGATATCCTCGGATACGCCCTGGGCAACCCCTACCTCATGCTCGCAGGCCCATGCCATCTGGTCAGCAGCCTGCTCTTTGAACTTGGAAGCCGGAACGCCGCACTGGGGGCACTTCTCCGGTGCGCTGTCGCCTTCATGAACATAACCACATACTGTACAAACCCATTTCTTCATAACTCTGGTCTCCTTTTCTTTATATGAATATTAAAATGTTTCCTGGTTCAGCAATCACTGCCCTGATTTGAAATAGTAATGATTACTGTTATTACTTTACCACATTGCATGTCCGCTGTCAAGCGTTTTTTATCAACTGTTACTCCTTCAGACATCCGGGGCAGATCCCGTACATGTAGATCACATGGCTGTCCACCCTGGCGCCGGTAGCTTCCTCCGCGTACCGCTCCGCTTCCGGCATAGGCTTTAAAGGAAGGTCTGTCACAGCCCCGCACTGCCTGCAAAGGAAATGGTAGTGGGGGGTGGTCACCCCGTCGAACCGGTCCTTCCCGTCGCCGCAGGACAGCTTCTGGATCTCCCCAAGCTCTACCAGCAGATTCAGATTCCGGTACACGGTCCCCAGACTTATATTGGGAAATTCCTCCCGGATACTGGCATATACCCCATCCGCCGTGGGATGGTCATGACGTCCCATTAGGCATTTTTTAATTGATTCACGCTGACGGCTGTATTTCAAAGTCTTCATATAGATCAGCGTCCTCTCAAAAACTTGAAAACAATAATTGTTACTGTTTCATTTTATGAAAAAAATGCCGGTTTGTCAAGACCCAACCATAACATTTCACAGATGTTCCTTTACAATCTGTATGAATTCCCGGGTAGCCTGTGACATATAATGTCCCTTGTGGTACCCGATTGCCAGCATTCCATGGGCTTTGGGATGGTCCAGGGAAAACAGATTCAGAGGCGATTTCATCTTATACCGTTTCATGATCTCCTTGTGGCCGGAGACAAACATCTTAGGATAAAAGGTAATGCCCATCCCCTTTAAGGCCAGGGCCAGCACCGTCTCGATATTTTCCGTCTCCAGCACGATCCGGGGGGTGATCTGGGCCTCCTCGAACATGTCGTCGGCAATGGTGCGCACCTTGTTTCCTTTTTTTATTAGAAGAAAGGGACATTCCTGCAGTACCGCCAGGTCCACATGCCGGGACAGCTGTTCCTTGATCTCCTCAAGACGGCCGGGAAATGCCTGCTCCAGAACCATGTCGGACACGGCCAGGAGAATCTCTTCGGCGCAGATGGGAACCGTCTCCACATTCTCCACCTTAAAGGGAAGCATGCCGATGGTTAAGTCGATCTCGCCGTGTAGCAGAAGATTGTCCAGCTCCGAGGAATTGCCCTCTACCAGCTTAAGGCTGATATTGGGAAACCGTTCCTTGTAGATGGGCAGGATCTCCGGCAGGATAATACGCCCCCGGGTGTGGGAGACTCCGATGACAAGCTGGCCTACGGAGAAGTCCTTGATGTCTGCCAGCTCCCGGTAAGTCTCATCCTTTAAGTCCAGAAGCTGCCGTGCCCGGTTCTGGAGGGACTGTCCCGCATAGGTCAGGGTCAGGGGCGTGGTCCGGTTGAAAAGTACCACATCGAATTCCTTCTCCATATTGGAGATATGGCTGCTTAAGGACTGCTGGGAAATGAACAGGCGCTTTGCCGCTTTTGTAAAGTTCAGTTCCTCCGCAGCCACAAGAAAATACTCCAGATTCAGAAAGTTGATCATGGCCTGGGACCTCCTGCATCCAGCATGTTCCTAAGACAGGGGAGGAACTGTGCTGCCTGTTCCAAAGACCCGTTGACCACCAGCTCTTCCGGGAACGCCAGCTCCTCCAGAAGCGTCAGGGCCCGCCGGTGGTTTCCCACATCCGTTTCACAGTGGGCATCACTGTCCAGGATCACAGGAACCCGGTACCGGCTGCAAAGCTCCAGCATCCGGATATAATTCTCCCTGGCGTTCTGCCGGCTGGAAGCCGGATGCAGGGAGCTGGCATTGACCTCCAGAAGCACATGGTGCTCCCTGGCCCCGCACACCAGGGTCTCATAATCCACCGGGAACCGGCTGTCATCGGGATGGCCGATGATCTGTACATAGGGATTTTTCATGGCGCCTAAGTAGGCATCGGTGTTCTGGGCCGTGGTGCCGCAGGTATAGCAGGGCTCGTGGATGCTGGCAATGGCATAGTCAAGCCCTTTCAGATACCGCTCCTTTAAGTCGATGGTGCCCTGGTAATCCAGAATGTTCAGCTCGCAGCCAAGCATCAGCCGGATGCCGGAAAGTTCTCTGGGCACCACCTTGAAATTGATGAAATAAAAGGGATGGCATGCTCCGGGAATCTTCGGTGCGTGCTCGGTAACCCCCAGAAGCTTTACACCCTTTGCCGCGGCAGAGTGGACCATCTCGTAAAGTGTGTTGTAGGCATGTCCGCTGGCAAGGGTATGGGTATGCAGGTCCATGATGTCGTTGATCATTGTAAAAATCCTTTCCGCGCAAAAATGCGGAAAAACCGCATTTCGGCACTTGCACCCCAGAATCCGGCAGCCGCCCGGATATGGGCAAATCAGGAAAATGCCCTGGCCGGACAGTTACAAATGGAAATAATCTTCATAAAACCGGATTTTTCAGGTGCCTGGTATGGGGTAGTATACGTTTATGTTATTTATAGCACACTTTTCCATTGAAAACTATAGAAAAAAGCTTTAAAATGTGGTAAAGTCAACGTAGCTGCCGGATGACCGGCGGAGTGTGAGAAAAGGAGTGTTGAAATTATGAACGAAGAACTGAAAGCAGTTGTAGAAACCGCAGCCCCAGAGCAGGCAGCAGCAGAAGCCCCAGCGCCGGCAGAGACTGTAGCCCAGGAGCCGGAAGCCGCAGCAGAGACCCAGGCAGAAGCCCAGGAGCCTGTGGAGAGCATGGCCGATTACGCCAAAGAGCTGGAGGCATCCTATAAAGCATTTGATGAGCGCCATTTCGAGCAGGTTTCGGAGGAAGAAGGCCCAGAGGCAGAAAAGTGGGCAGAGTTAAGGCAGATGATGGAAGACAAGACCGTCATCAAGGTGAAGATCAAGGAAGCCGTCAAGGCCGGTGTCACCGCCTATGTGGATGAGATCCAGGCGTTTATTCCGGCATCCCAGATTTCCACCCAGTATGTGGAGAAGCTGGAAGACTGGGTGGGTAAGCACATTGAGGTGGTGCCCATTACCGTGGATTCCCAGAAGAAGAGACTGGTTCTCTCCGGCAGAGTGGTGCAGAAGGAGCGGGAGGCTGCTGAGAAGGCAGCAAAGATGGCAGCCATCAAGGCCGGTTCCGTTCTGGAAGGCGAAGTAGAGAGCCTGAAGGATTACGGTGCATTTGTGAAGCTGGATGCAGGGGTTACGGGTCTGCTTCATGTGTCCCAGATCAGCAGACAGCGGATCAAGCATCCCGGTGTTGTCTTAAAGGAAGGCCAGCGGATCACCGTCAAGGTGCTGAATGTCAACGAGAACAAGATCAGCCTCAGCATGCGTGCCCTGGAAGCCGAGGAGGAGACCCAGGAGGAGGCAGTCTTTGACTACAAGGAGAGCGGCCAGGCCACCACAGGCCTTGGCGCCCTGTTAAAAGGAATAAAGCTGTAAGGAGGGGGCGTTTTTGCAGAACCCCATGGGGAAGAACCAGATCGACCAGTGGAAGACCAGTATGTTCCTGTACGATTCGGCGCTGAAAGAAATCAGCACCAAGATTGGGATTCTCAACAACGAATTTGTCCATGTGTATGGGCATACACCCATCGAACATATTAAGACCCGTCTGAAAAGCCCGGAAAGCATCGTCAAGAAGCTGAAGCGGCACGGACAGGAAGTGACCATCCAGAATATGGTAGAGAAGCTCAGCGACATTGCCGGAATCCGCATTACCTGCTCCTTTACACAGGATATCTACACCATTGCGGACCGGATTGCCAGGCAGAAGGGCGTCACCGTCCTCTATGTAAAGGACTACATCAAATGTCCCAAGCCCAACGGCTACAAAAGCTACCATATGGTGGTCACCGTCCCCATCTATCTGACAGACGGTCCCGTGGAGACCCGGGTGGAGATTCAGATCCGTACCGTGGCCATGGATTTCTGGGCGAGCCTGGAACACAAAATCTATTACAAATTTGAGGGGAACGCTCCGGCCAGTATCCAGGCAGAGCTGAAAACATGTGCAGACATGGTAGATCTGCTGGATGCCAAGATGTTCGCCCTGAACAAGCAGATTCTGGCAGGCGGCCAGGAACAGGATTAGGAATGATGAAGAATCTGACAAAAGACACGTGGCAGATGATCAGACAGAACTTGGGAAGTGTTCTTTTGTTTGAGCTTCTCTGCCGGGGGGTGGGAGTGCTGGTATATCTGCGGTTGGCAGACCGGGGAATCCGGCTGGCACTCCACATGACCGGGGACAGTTATCTGACAGCAGGCAATCTGGGACGTTTTCTTTCCAGGCCCGGCACCCTGGCGGTACTTCTGGTGCTGGCAGCGGTGGGAGTTCTGTTTCTGCTGTTTGAGACTGCCGGACTGATAACTGCATTTCAAGGGTCAGCCTGTGATCAGAAGCTGACCCTGTTTTCCGTTCTGGCAGGGGCTCTGGAGAAGCTGCGGGGCGGCATGTCCCGGGGAATCTGGAGGCTGGCCGTGCCTACTCTGGCAGGCGGGGTCTGGCTCCATCTGATTTTACTGGTCCGGGTATTTACCCATGTGCGGCCGGTGAATTTCGTGCTGATGGAGATTGCAGACTCCCCGGCCCTGAGCCTTGGTGCGGCCGGGGTTCTGCTTGTGGGACTGGCCCTGGTGCTTCCCCTGGCATTCCTGCATTTCGAATATCTGGCAGGCCGGCATACCAGCCGGGAAAGCCGGGCCAAAAGCCGGAGGCGGATGAAGGCCCATGGTCCCCAGGTGCTTCTTTCCCTGACCGCTGGGATTCTGGCGGCAGCCGCCGGGACAGCGGCAGTATACCTGGCCGGTGTTTTCACGGCAGCCGTTTTTGTGACCCTGTTTGTTCCGGGGCGTCTGGCCCTGGCTGTGATGCTGGTGGCAGCGGAACGGATCGAACAGGTGGCCCTGCTGGGGGGAAGTATGGGAGTCAATGTGCTCTGCCTGGGCATCCTGGCGGTATTTTATTCCCGCGACGGCAGCGGACCTGGGGAGAGCCCTGTACAGCCGGGACATGGCAGCGGGCCGGAGAAGCACCGCCGGCTCTCCGGGGGCAGGGCTTCTATGGACAGCCGGAGCCGGAGGCGGGTGACACGTTTTTTCTGCCTGACGGTTCTGATGCTGGCAGTCTATCTGGCGGACCTGGCCCGGAACCGTTTCCCCATATCCGGGGAACTGATGGAGGATATCCAGATCACGGCCCACCGGGGCGGCTCCCGCAGGGCGCCGGAGAATACCCTTGCCGCCCTTTTGGCGGCAGAGGAAGATATGGCAGATTATGCGGAGATTGATGTGCAGATGACCGCAGACGGGGTGGTGGTGCTGGCACACGACAGGAGCCTGAAACGGGTGGCAGGCATCAGCCGGACCGTGGCGTCCCTGGAGTGGGCGGAGCTGTCCCGGCTGGATGTAGGGTCCTGGTTTTCCCCGGCTTATGCGGGAGAGCGGATTCCCACCCTGGAAGAGGTCCTGGAATTCTCGGAGGGAAGGCTCCGTCTGAACATCGAACTGAAGCAGACCGGCGGGGACAGGGGGCTGGCCGGGAAGGTGGCGGAGCTGGTCCGGTCCTATGGATATGAGGAGCAGTGCGTCATTACCTCCGCCAGGCTGGAAGATCTGGTACAGGTGAAGGAGGCTGCGCCGGAACTGAAAACCGGCTATGTGATCCCGGCTGCCTATGGGGATTACTATTCCATGGATGCGGTGGATTTTATCAGCATCCGCCAGAGCTTTGTGAACCAGGCCCTGGTGGAGAAGCTCCACAGCCAGGGAAAGGAAGTTCATGTCTGGACGGTAAACCAGCCAAAAGATATGGAGCGCCTGCGGCTTCTGGGGGTGGATAATCTGATCACCGATGATCCGGTTCTTGCCCGGGAGACCCTCTACCGGGAGGAGACGGCAGAAACGGTTCTGGAGTATCTGGGGATGGTGTTTGAATCCTGTTGCTGACAGGGTGTGGAAAAGGAGTCTTTTTCACACCCTGTTTTTCTGTGGTTTGTATTTTTGAAAATACATTGTTTTTTCTCCGCAATTTCACAGTTTTCACACATTTTTCCTTTATGATGGTACTAACGTATAGAACCGGGAGGAACCTATGAATAAGAAGAAAATGATCATGATCGGAATCGGTGTGGTGGCCGTGGCGGCAGCCGGCGCCGGATTTTTTTTGAGAACAAAGCAGGGCGGGGCAGCAGGAGGCGGTCCCGGAGGCCGGGGAATGGGCGGTCCCGGAGGCGGCGGGATGGTGCAGGAGGCAGCTACCCTGGTGAAGGCGGCTGTTCCCACCACCGGCAGCTTAAGTCTTACCACCGGACTTACGGGCACTGTGGAAGCGGCAGATGTGGTGTATGTCTATGCCAAGGCTTCCGGGGACGTGACGGATGTGAAGGTGAAGGCCGGGGACATGGTGGAGCAGGGGCAGGTGCTGTGTGAGATTGATACCGAGCAGGTGGAGTCCGCAAAGAACAGCCTGGATACGGCCAAGGTCCGTCTGGATGAAGCCCGGAGCAATTTAAACCGGATGCAGATACTCTATGCAGGAGGGGATCTGTCTGCCCAGGAATACGAGCAGTACACCAATTCCCTAAAGACCGCCCAGCTTTCTTACGAATCCGCAAAGCTCAGTTATGATAAGCAGGTGGAGTACAGCACGGTGACAGCTCCCATTGCAGGCAGAATCGAAAGCTGCGACGTGGAAGTCTATGACCGGATCTCCCAGCAGAGCCGGCTTTGTGTTATCTCGGGAGAGGGCCAGAACCGGATTACCTTCTATGTGACCCAGCGGATGATGCAGAATCTGCGGGACGGGGACAGTCTGGAGGTGTCCAAGAACGGAGTTGCCTTATCTGGAACCATCAGTGAGATCAGCAGCATGGTGGACGCGGACACGGGGCTTTTTAAAGTAAAGGCTGATGTGGCCGGTTCCGACGAGATAGCCATCGGAAGCACCGTCAAAATCAGTCTGGTGACGGAGCGGGCGGAAAATGCCATGCTGGTGCCGGTGGATGCGGTGTATTACAGCGGCGGCGAAAGCTATGTGTATGTGGACCGGGACGGCGTAGCCAGGATGACCGGTGTGGAGATCGGCCTGTATGACGATGAATACGCGGAGGTTCTTTCGGGACTGACCTACGAGGATCTGGTGGTCAGCACCTGGAGCTCCAACTTGTACGAAGGTGCCAGCATCCGGCAGAAGGGCGCGGAAGAAGACAGCCGGGCCGGAGCGGGGCAGAGACCGGAGGCAGGCGGCCCGGGCGGCCCGGAAGGCGGCAGCGGAAAGGCAGCAGGCAGCCAGGGCAGCCCGGAAGGCGGCAGTGAAAAGGCAGCAGGCAGCCAGGGCAGCCCGGAAGGCGGCAGCAAAAAGGCAGCAGGCGGCCAGGCAGACCAGACACCGGCACAGTAAGGGAGGACACAGCGCATGGGATTTACAAGATTAGTTTTGAAACGTCCGGTTACTGTACTGATGGGGCTGTTATGCCTTCTGGTCTTCGGCATTTCCTCCGTATTCAGCGCCACTCTGGAGCAGATGCCGGACACGGACCAGCCGATGATGATCGTCTCGGCCAGCTATTCCGGGGTCAGCCCGGAGGACATGGATGAGCTGGTGACCAAGCCCATTGAGGACCGGGTCAGTACCCTGGAAGGCATCAAGAGCATGAGCTCTACCAGCAGTGAAGGCCGTTCCATGATCATGCTGGAATACGAATATGAGCAGGATATGGATGAGGCCTATGATGATTTAAAGAAGAGCCTGGATAATATCCGGGACCTTCCCGACGATGTGGAGCCGTCCATCATGCAGATGAACAGCAATGCCCGGGCCGGACTGTCCATGTCCATCTCCCACGCCACAGAGGAGAATCTCTATGACTATGTGGAACAGAAGATTGTACCGGAGCTTGAGAAGCTGGGCAGTATTGCCGACGTCAGTACCATGGGCGGCAATTCCGAATATATCCGGGTGGAGCTGCGGTCCGATGCCATGGAGCAGTACCAGGTAACCATGAGCAATATCACTTCGGCCATGGGCAGTGCCAATCTGTCCTACCCTTCCGGCAGCGCGGTTTCCGGCAACACGGAGCTTTCCGTTACTACCATGATGGAGAACAAGACCCTGGACGATATTCTGCGGGTTCCCATCACCACGGCAGCAGGTAAGCTGGTGTACTTAAAGGACGTGGCGGACGTATACTACACGGAAGAGCAGCGGGGCGGCGTGTCCCGGTACAACGGCCAGGAGACCATCTCCATCTCCCTGACCAAGCAGCAGAACGCCACGGCCATGGATATGTCCTCGGACGTGCGGAAGGTGGTGGATGCCCTGGCGGCAGACGACCCGGACCTGCACATCGAGATTGCCAGGGACGAGGCGGATTCCATCCTGTCTTCCCTCCAGGACGTGGGGGTGACCATGGTACTGGCGGTGCTGATTTCCATGGTGATTATTTTCGTTTTCTTCGGGGACTTTAAGGCTTCCCTGATTGTGGGAAGCTCCATTCCAACCTCCATCCTTATGACCCTGATTCTCATGACCCGTTTGGGATTTTCCTTAAATGTGATTACCATGAGCGGCCTGGTTCTGGGGGTAGGTATGATGGTGGATAACTCCATCGTGGTGCTGGAAAGCTGTTTCCGTGCCCTGGAGGGTTCGCAGAAGAAAGGGGCCCTGGAGTATGCAAAGGCCGCCCTTTCCGGGACTAATATTGTGGTCCAGTCCATTATCGGTTCCACCATTACCACCTGCGTGGTATTCATTCCCCTGGTATTTCTGCAGGGTATGACCGGGCAGATGTTCGGGGCTCTGGGCTATACCATTGTCATCAGTATGTGTGCTTCCCTGATTTCCGCTATGTCCGTGGTGCCTTTGTGCTACATGCTGTATAAGCCCCGGGAGCGGCAGCAGGCACCTATGTCCCGGCCGGTGGTACATATACAGAATCTGTACCGGGCAGTGATGCCGCGGCTTCTGAACCATAAGCTGCTGGTGCTTCTGGCCTCTGTGGGGATCATGGCGGCTACGGTATTTCTGGCAAACGGCATGGAGACCGAGCTGATGACTGCCGATGATACGGGTACCATTTCCGTCAGCATTGAGACCCGTCCCGGCCTTCTGACGGAGAAGGCCACGGAAATGCTGGAGCGGGTGGAGGCCATTGTGGCAGGCCATGAGGACGTGGAGTCCTACATGCTCCGGTACAACAATGACAGCGGAAGCATTACCGCCTACTTAAAGGATAACCGGAACATGGACACAGAGGATATTGTGGCCCAGTGGGAGAATGCCATGGTGGATATTGACAACTGTACCATTGAGGTGGAGGCTTCCAGTTCCATGAGCTTTATGGGGCGGAGCCGGGGGTATGAGGCCATTATCCAGGGAACCCAGTATGACGAGCTCCAGGAGGTCAGCGCCAAAATCGTCAAGGAGCTGATTGCCCGGGACGACGTGAAAAATGTCCATTCCAGCATTGAAAATACCGCCCCGGTGGTGGCGATCAAGGTAGATCCGGTGTCCGCGGCCACGGAAGGCCTTACGGCCTCCCAGATCGGAACGACGGTGCGCCAGTATCTGGACGGCGCCGAGATTACCACCCTGGAAATGGACGGTGAGGAGATATCCGTGAAGGCGGAATACCCGGAAGGAGAGTACCGCACCGTTCCCCAGGTGGAGCAGATTATGATCAAAAAGCAGAACGGAAAATATGTGGCCCTGACGGATGTGGCGGAGGTGTACTACCGGGACAGCCCGGCCTCCATTTCCAAGACGGATAAATCCTACCAGATCACCATCAGGGCAGACTATGTAAACGGCAATGTCCAGGCAGCCATTGACAGTGAGGTGGTGAATCCCAGCCTTACGGGAACCCTGACCCGTGGGGTCAATTCCCGGAACCGGATGATGCAGGAGGAATTCTCCGGGCTGTACCAGGCCATTGCGGTGGCGGCATTTCTGGTGTTTGTGGTCATGTCCGCCCAGTTCGAGTCGCCCAAGTTCTCCTTCATGGTAATGACCACCATTCCCTTCAGCCTGGTAGGGTCCTTTGGCCTTTTGAAGCTGACCGGGGTATCCATCAGTATGACTTCCATTCTGGGATTTCTGATTCTGGTGGGAACGGTAGTCAACAACGGCATCCTGTATGTGGATACGGTGAACCAGTACCGGATGGAAATGCCTTTAAGGGAGGCGCTGGTGGAGGCGGGAGCCACCCGTCTGCGGCCCATTCTCATGACCAGCCTGACCACCATCCTGTCCATGATTCCCATGGCCATGGCCTTTGGCAGCAGCGGTTCCACCACCCAGGGACTGGCCGTGGTGAATATCGGAGGGCTGTCGGCAGGCGTGCTGGTGGCACTTCTGATTCTGCCGGTGTACTATGCGGTGCTTAATGGGAACAGGAAGCGGGAAGTGCTGGAGCTGTAGGGTACCTGCCGGTTCCGGTATGGGCGTTCCGAATACTGGGAGAAAGCAGCCCTTTAGGGGGACCGGAACGGTTATGAGAGGAAGGATGTGTGGTAATGAGGAAAAGGAACTTAGTTTGCGGGCTGGCTGTTTTCCTGGCAGCGGCGGTTCCGCTTACGGCCCTGGCCAGCCCGGATTTCGCTTATTCGGAAGAGCGGTGGGCCCAGCTCCGGGATGATAAGCTGGAGTTTGAAGAAATCGGGGATCTGGTTCATGAGTATAACAGTACGGTGATTCAGAACCGGATCGCCTACCGGGATGAACGGGATAAGACCAGGGATGATGTTGCCCAGGAGTATTATGACCGGGCCAATGATATTTACGGGAATATCGAGTACCCGGATTCCGATGACAGCAACTACGGGAGCCGGGTAGCCGCGGCCCTTAACAATGAGCTTCAGGCGGAGCAGCTGATGGAGCGGGGGGATGAAAGTACCGATGACAGCGAGACCTTGAAACTGGGGTACGACCAGACCGAGGCCAGCCTGGTGAAGCAGGCCCAGGGGCTGATGATCACTTACTGGAACCAGTACTATTCCCTGGAGAGTCTCCGGGACCGGAAGCAGCAGGCACAGCAGAGTCTGGGAAGTGAAGAGACCCGTCTGGCAGCAGGTATGTCTACCCAGGCAAAGCTTCTGTCTGCCCGGGAGGCGGTGACCTCGGCAGAGGCGTCCATACTGACTACGGAAAGCAGTCTGGCAAAGACCAAGGAAACCTTGTGCCTGATGCTGGGCTGGACCTATGGGGCCCAGGTGGAAATGGGAGAACTGCCGGAGCCGGATCTGGCGGTGCTGGATGCCATCAGTCTGGAAACAGACATTGAAAAGGCCCTGGAGAACAATTATACATATAAGAAGACTACGAAGCAGCTGGCCAATGCCAGAAGCACCTCGGTCCATGAGACCCTGGAGCAGACCCGGAAGAAACAGCGGGAGACCATTGCAAGCAATGTGGCAGACAGCTATTCCAGCCTTCTTCTGGCCAGATCCAGCTATGAGCAGGCCCTCCAGGCCTATGAGATCCAGCGGACCGCCTATGAGTCAGCAGGGCGGAAGCTTGCGGCCGGGATCATTACCCAGAAAGAATATCAGAACCAGCAGGTGTCCTTCCGGTCGGCGGAGGTGACGGTGCGGACCCGGAAGCTGTCCCTGCTCCAGGCCATGGTAGATTACCAGTGGAATGTGGACGGACTGGCATCGGCGTCCTGACGGAGTGAATGGAGGAACGGATTTGAGACAGAATGGATGGAAAAGAGCCCATGGAGCAGTGAAACGGCTGAATCGAACCCTTCTGGTAACCGGGGCTTTGGCAGGAGCCCTGGCACTGGCAGGCCTGGTCCCCGGAGCGGTGTTTCCGGCGTGGGGGGAGGAAGGGGCAGCGGAGGAGGCGTCCGCCGGCGGCCAGGAAGCAGCCCCAGGGGATGGGTCTGCCGGCGGCCAGGAAGGGGCTGCCCCCGCCCCGGCTGCCGTGGAATACCACAGTCTCCGGGACCTGCTTCTGGCAGGCAGTCTGGAGCTGTCTGAGGCCACGGATTCCTACAACACCAGTAAGACCAATTACCAGAACATGCTCCAGACCCTCCGGGACGAGCAGGATTACATGAAGCTGATGGCAGACCACCACGAGGATGACCCGGAGGCTGCAGCCCAGTACAAGGCCAATGCCTCCATTCTGGGCAGCACCGCCTCCCAGATTTCCCGCAGGCTGGAGGCCTTAAACCGTCAGAGCAGCACCATCTCTGTGGAGAAGACCATTGATTCCTATGTTATGTCTGCCCAGACCCGGATGAATTCCTACAACCAGATGGTCCTCAATGTCAATGCAGCCAGAAAAAGCGTGGAAGCTGCCAGAAGCAGCTATGATGCCAGCCTGCGGAAACAGACAGCCGGAACAGCCACCAGCCAGGACGTGTTAACGGCCCTGGACCGGCTGGAGCAGGAGCAGAACCTTCTGCGCTCCTATGAGCAGCAGATGGCCTCTCTCAGGTTCAGCCTGCTGTCCATGCTGGGGCTGGAGGACAACGGCCAGGTGACCATCGGCACCATTCCGGAGCCGGATCTGGCAGCCATTGACGCCATTGATTTCCAGACGGACCTGCAAAAAGCCATCGGCAACAGTGCCAGCGTCCAGAGCGCCCGCCACGCAAACGCAGGCACCACGGCACAGATCCAGGAGAAGTTCAAAACCGTGGCCCAGGCCGAGGGAAGTGCCCAGGCCGATATCACCGCTTCCTATGAACAGCTTATGGCCCAGAAGCTTACATACCAGGCAGCCCAGGAAGCCTACCAGGGCAAACTTCTGGAATACCAGTCCCTGCAGCGGAAGCGTCAGGCCGGGATGGTGGGGGAGTCCGACTATCTCCAGGGGGAGGCCGATTACCTGGAAGCCCTGGCTGCTAAGGAGACGGCTTCCATGAGCCTGTATCAGGCGTATGAATCTTATGGGTGGGAGGTGAAGGGGGTGGGGTGATAAGGGTGACTTGTTGTAAGTAACAGTTCAAGGGGTATCTGAACTGTTACACTGTTATAAAAACCGTAAGAAACCGTTTATGCACGGGTTCTTGACTTTACGGAAGCTATCTGTTAAAGTGTGTGTATGTAAGACAGAGTACACATGGTCTCCCCCAGGGGAGGCGGAACGGAGATTACTATGGCAGAGAACCAGAATTTAGAGAACGACATGGAGCAGGAGGAGATGACCGTCACTCTGACCCTGGATGACGGGGAGGAACTGGAGTGTGTGGTCCTGACCATCTTTGAGGCAGGCGGACGGGATTATATCGCCCTGCTTCCCATGGAGGAAGAGGAAGGCGAGGAAGGGGAAGTCTATCTGTACCGTTATATGGAAGATGCAGACGGCAATCCCAGCCTGGACAATATTGAAGATGACGACGAATACGAGATCGTATCCGATGCCTTTGACGAGCTGCTGGATGACCAGGAGTATGACGAGCTGGTAGGCGAGGACGAGGAGTAGGAGAAGAGGCAGGGTAACAGCTCAGGCGGTGCCGGAACTGTTACGGAGCAGGGGACCGGGAAAGCTGGCAGGTCCCCGTCGCCTTCAGGCGGGAAAGGAGTTATGGTTCATATGAGAAGAAAACTGTTTGCGGCAGCGGCAGCAGCCCTGGCTTTGTCCATGTTTTCCTCCACGGCGGCTCTGGCGGCAGGATGGGAGAAGGTCTCCAGCCAGTGGTTCTATTACCAGGAGGACGGCTCCGTGGCCAAGGATGTGTGGATCGACACGGAGGATGGCCGCTACTGGATGCGCAATGACGGCGTCATGGCTGTCAGCCAGTGGGTGCCCTTTGAGAACCACTGGTACTATGTGGGAGCAGACGGCAAGATGCTGACCACCCAGCTTCTGGAGCTGGACCGGGAGCACTATTACCTTCATGAGGACGGTAAGATGGCTGCCAATGAGTGGAAGGAAGTGGAAGCCGGCAAGTGGTATTACTTCCAGGAGAACGGCAAGGCCGTGAAGAAAGGCTGGAAGCAGATCAGCGGCGACTGGTACTACTTCCTCAACAGCGGCATGATGGCCACAGACGCGGTGGTCCCCGGCGGTTACCGGGTAGGCCCGGACGGAAAATGGGTCCAGAGAAAGTAAAATCCCTTGTCCACAGAAGGTATCATGAATCATTTAGAAAGAAATCCCTGCATGGCTGTAAGGCGGTGCAGGGATTTTTGCAATATCAAACACACGAAAAGGAGTGCCAGACCATGACCAAAAGATGTCCCCAAAGTTCCCTGGAAGGATACCGGTTCTTTCTGAAAGCCCACGACATGAAGCCCAACACCATCGACAAATACATGCGTGACGTGGGAAAATTCCTGGCCTTCATCCGGGACGGCAGACTGGACCACGGCGCCGTAGCCCGGTACCGGGAATATCTGCTGGCCAATTACAAGGACACCAGCGCCAATTCCATGCTGGCGGCCCTTAACGGGTATCTGAAATACATAGGAAGGGCAGAATGCTGCGTCCGGCTCCTGAAGATCCAGCGACGGCTGTTCCTGGACGAGTCCAGGGAACTGACCCGCAGGGAATATGAACGTCTGGTACAGCAGGCCGAGTCCGACGGCAACCTGCGTATGGCCCATATTTTGCAGACCATTGCAGGAAGCGGCATCCGCGTAGGCGAGCTGGCTTTTATTACCGTGGAATCCCTGGGCCAGCAGACGGTTTCCATTAACTTCAAGGGGAAAATGCGCCAGATTCTGCTGCCCAGGTCCCTGGTGGAGAAGCTGGAAAACTACTGCCGGAGGATGGGGATCACCGCCGGAAGCATCTTCGTGACCCGCAGCGGCAGGCCCGTGGACTGCCGCAATGTCTGGCGGGAGATGAAGCAGCTCTGCCGGAAGGCGGGGGTGGAGGAGAGCAAGGCATTTCCCCACAATCTGCGTCATCTGTTTGCCCGCTGCTTCTATGAGAAAGAGAAGGATATGGTCCGTCTGGCCGATTACCTGGGACACAGCAGTGTGGAGACCACCCGCCGTTATACGGTTACCAGCCAGATGGAGGATTGCAGAAGAACACTGGAAATGGGACTGGTGCTGGAGGCGGAAGCTGCAATAAACCAGTCTGGCTGGCAGTGCCGGGATGGAGAAGAGAGCCTGTGCGCCCGGTGTGTGGGGAACCTGGTCTGTGTGGGCTGTATGGACATGAGAGCCGGTGGGCCGTCAGGGTTCCGGATTCCCAGGGGCCTGCCTTTAGCACCGGCCGAAGCAGAGGGCAGACCAGCCGTCAGGGGCCTATACCCGGCAAGGGGATGAGTCTGCTGGCAGCGAAATTGGCGGAAATGAAGCGGAAGAAACCGGTGCAGCCGATGAGACCGGCATGCCGGAAGAATCCGGCGGAGCTGCCCCGGAGGAAACCGGAGCTGAATCTGAGGATACTGCTGCCGGTGCAGGGGATGCCGATACCAATGAGGCCGGTGCAGATGCCGGCGGAGACACTGGTGAGGACGCAGAGGCTGGTGCAGACGTGGTCGGAGACACTGGTGAGGGCGCAGAGGCCGGTGCAGACGCGGGCGGAGACACTGGTGCGGACGCTGGAACCGGAACTTTTGAGGACCAGACGGAAGCAGGCAGCGCCATTGCCGGCATTTCCATACGGAAATTCCGGCAGGTAGCATCCGGCGTGCAGATTCCGGAAGACACGGACATGGCGGTGGAGCCGGAGGAAGAGAACACAGAGAGCGGCGAAGATTCCCGGGAAGAAGCAGAGACCGGGGAGCAGACGGAAGAAGAACCGGAGACGGCTGATGATGCCGGAAACGGGGAAACAGACACAGACGGGACTCAGGATGAGACCGGTGGGGCAGAGACCACCGCAGCAGAGACTACCCAGGCGGCAGAGGAAAATGACGGTACGGAAGAAACCACCGGAGCAGCCGAAGATACCGGTACAGAAGAGACTACCCCAGCGGCAGAGGAAAATGACGGCATGGGAGAAACTGCCGGGGCAGCTGATGAGGAAGAAAGCGCCGGGACTCATGTGGGGGACAGCCATACGGATGAAACCAACGCAGCCAACGGCGTAAATGCAAAGGCTGTGGATGGTTACTATTCACAGCCGATTTTTTAGACATGTCAAATAAAGCGGGTAGACAGCGATTGTCTGCCTGCTTATTTTTGTTAGATTCATATTTTACACAGATTAATGTGTGAATATTTCCTCTACGGTATATGGATTTCCCTCACAAAGACGCTGTAGTGCAAGGATCTCATTTATTCTATTTCTGCGGCATGTTTCAATATAAGTCTTTATCCTGGCAAAGTTTTGTGCCGCTTTTTCCGACTCAAACTGCCCGGATATTTTCATATGGGATTTTATCCCGCGCAGCCCCCTTTCTGAAAGATTGTTGGTGGTCGGCAGGGTAAAGTCTTCTAACCAGAGAAAATAATTCCTCCGATATTCCTCTATCCGTTTCAAAAGAGTTTCCTCAAAATGTGCACCATAATTACTGGGATCCTTCAAGTTCTCCTTCCAGCCTGACTTCAGTATTTTATCAAGTTTTCTGTTGAATTTCTTGATATAGGCATCATCAAATGCACTGGCGCCGTTATCGATTGCATCTTTTCTGTCCTTGATTGTACGGGAAATATGCTCTTTCAAATCGTCTGACCATTTATGGCAGGTATCATTGCTGTTCTTCTGGCAGTCTCTTTGGAGGTGCTGGTTACACTC
>CAJTOV010000078.1 GCA_910577765.1 uncultured Lachnospiraceae bacterium | reverse complement strand
AGCTTTGCAGGCGTGCAGAGGGCGTAGGCAGCGGGTGCTTTATTCACTGGAATTTACGCATGGCAGTACTAGTCCGTTAAAGTAAGATTTAACAAACAGTTGGCAACCGGGCGCGCTCCGGCGGGAGAATGGATGTCGCGCGCCGCCAACTGCCGCTGGCGCTTTCGTTAAATCTCCGCTTTAACGAATAGTTGGAACCATAAATACCCCAATAACCAAATCCCGTCACCTTCTTGTCATTAGAAATCAGGTTCCTTACATTCCTTCTGATCCGCAGCCCCATTCCCGATATTGGCATATTCCCGAATCCGGCTGCGGTATTCGGAAGGAAGGATTCCGGTCATTTTCTTAAATACACGGGAAAAGTATTTGGGATTGTCAAATCCCACCAGGGACGCCACTTCGTTGGTCCGGTAACGCATGTCCTTCAAAAGCTGCTGGGCCAAACGGACCCGCAGGATGCTGATATATTCCACAAAACCGGTTTCCATTTCCCGTTTGAACTGGGACGAAAGGTAATTGGCATTTATCTGCATCCCTTCGGCAAGTCGGTAAAGGGAAAAATCCCGTTCCGTATAATGTTTCTGGATTTCCTCCAGACAATGGCGGATCACGGCACTGGTTTTGGAGACGTTTTCCCTGCTGCCGGGCTCCAGATAAGGCACCAGGGCCCGGACTGCCTGGGTGAAATGTTCCAGCAGGTTCCCGGAAGCCGTACTGCTGCCGATGAGTCTCAGGCCGTCCATACAGGCCTTCTCATGGGCTCCCCGTCCCGCCAGTACCGCTGACGGCTGCTGTAACACCATAAGCTGCATCTCTGTGTAAAGAAACACCAAAAACTGCCGGAGCATCTCCAGATTCTCCGGAATCTCCAGCCCAGCCTCTCCTTCCAGCCCAGCCTTCAGCAGGGCCAGGGCATCGTCCGTCTGGTAATGGCGGACGCAGGCCATATATTCCTGATACAGCCGGTTCAGCCTGGGAGCCAGATCCTCCTCCCGGCGCATTCCCCTGGTTCTGGTTATTTCGGAAGCCGCCTTTTCCAGAATCCGGCAGAAATCCTTCCGTTTGATGGGCTTCAGCACATACTCAAATACCCGGCGGGACTGGATGGCCTTCCTGGCATATTCGAACTGGTCATAGGCAGACAGAACAATGATCAGAATCTCCAGATTCCGCCGGCCGATTTCCTCCAGCAGCTTCATGCCATCCATCACCGGCATGCGGATATCCATGATAAAAATATCTACCGGATGGGTGCAAAGATAATCCAGGGCCAGTTCCCCGTTCTCCACACATACCGGATCCTCCATTCCCATCTTCTCCCAGGGCAGATAATCCCGCATGGTTTCCCGTGCCAGCCGCTCATCGTCTGCCAGCAGTACCCTCAGCCTGTTCTTCTCCATATCTGTACCTCAATCCTCTGTCTCCCCAAACGGAATGAAAAATTCTGCCGTCGAATACCCGTCCTTGACGGAAAACCGCAGGCCGCTATCCGGCCCGTAATACTTTACCAGCCGGTCATTGACATTTCTTAAACCATAGCTGCCTGTCTGCTCCACAAAAGACGAATCCATGGCCCGGGCCACCTTTTCCAGATTCATCTGCTTCCCGTTGTTGATAACGGAAAAATGAATCCGTTCTCCCATGCGCCTGATCCGGATGATCAGAACCCCGTTCTCTCCCGCTTCATCAAAGCCATGTAGCAGGGCATTCTCCACCAGTGGCTGTAAAAGAAGCTTGATGATCCGGCAGTCCAGCACATGGTCATCCACGTCATAGGTTACCTGGAAGAAACCGGAAAACCGCAGCTGCTGGATCTTGATGTAGCTTTTGATCTGGATCAGTTCCTGGGATATTTTCAGAATGTTCAGCCCGTTGTTCAGGGAATACCGGAGCATCCGGGACAGGTCGGTGACCACCTCTTCAATATCGTCCGCCCCATATTTCACGGCCATCCAGTTGATGGAATCCAGGGTATTGTAGAGAAAATGGGGGTTGATCTGGGCCTGGAGGGCCCGCAGCTCGGCCTCCTTTTCCCGCACCCTGGCACCGTAGATTTCTTCAATCAGGTCCTGGCGAATCCGCAGCATACTGTTGAAATTGTGGTACAGAATGGTGATTTCCCCCATGCCCTGGGGAACCGGGATCTCAATGTCAAAATTCCCCTGCTCCACCTGTTTCATCTTCTGGGCCAGGCCCAGAATGGGTGTGGAGATCCGGTAGGTCAGGGCAAAGGACATAAGGGAAGCCGTCCCCAGAACAGCGGCGGCAATCAGAAGGATCATCTTCCGCTGCCCGGCCATCTCCTTTAAAGCTTCTATATTCCGGGCCTCACCGATGATCCGGTATCCGTTAACCGGAATATCCCGCTTAAAATACAGTACCTGCTGGCGGCCGTCCGGCAGACTGACCGTCACCCCCGTCTCCAGCTCCCGGGGAAACTCCACATTTCCGATATAGGGAAACAGAAGGCTGCCGGAGGCATCCAACAGATACACCCGGCCCGTATCCCCCATCCACACGGAATTCAGTGTATACAGAAGATAATCCCGGTTGATGTTGACACTGGCAATTCCAATGGCCTGCTCCCAGTTTTCCTCATCATAAATCATATGGGACACCCGCACATAGGCGCCGTAATCTGTGTAGAAATAGTCCCAGACAAAGCTTCCGTCCAGCTCCTGGCTCCGGTAACCCTCGTCTCCGGGCCGGTATGAAGCCGCGCTGTCACCGGTATCTTCCAGCACATACTGGGTTCCGTCCGGCATCATAAGAACAAGATCCGTATTGAAATAGGAAAAAAGCCGCCCCTTGTCCACCGCGTAATCCCTGGCCCGGGCCAGCGCCTCCTCAGGCCTGGCCTGGCCCAGGCAGCCGGACCGCAGGGCATCCTGGATTCCCCTGGTAGCACACAGCTCCAGGGTCATGTTCCTGGCACTTTCAAAGGTCCGGGACAGTTCCACGCTTCCGTCATCCATCTGGGAGTTAAAGGCTGCTGACACCTCATTCTCCACGATCTTTCTGGTAGCCGAAAGATTCAGCCCCACGAATACCACGGTCAGTAAAAACAGAACCACTGTATTCAGTATCATCAGCCGTTTAAATAACATATGCTTTAAAAATTCTCCTGACAATTGGCAAGTACTGCCGCTGTATAGCTGTTTCCGAACCGTCTGGTAAAAGCAAACAGGGCTGCATCGGCAATATCATTTCCCAGCTCCTGGCCCAGATATTCACACAGCACACGCCGGCAGGTTACCAGCAGGTGGGCTGCATGGTAGTTGAAATCCTTCTGGGCACGGGTACCCAGCTTTTCCTTTATGGCAGCCAGCTCCTTCCTCCTGTCCTCGGTCATCACAAAGCCATAGCCGAACTCGCAGACCGGGTCCCCGGCACTCATCAGGGAACGGACTCCCAGGTCAAAGCCCGGGTCAAAGCCGTGGGCAATGTTTACGTCCACATTGGTGCAGTAAGCCTTACCATAGTCAAGAAGGCCATGGTTCTCCCAGCAGCGGCACCATTCACACCGGCTTACATGGGTCACATATTCCTCCCTGTCCGGCTGCTCCTCCACCACCATCAGTCCCGGGGCTGCGCTCCATTCCCCATAGGCCAGATAGGTAAATGCATCCGGTGTATCCCCGTAGGCCAGGGCATTCTGCCGCATCCTCCGGCCCCGCTCCCGGCCATACTGGGCCGTGGCTTCGGTCATGGCCTCCTGGCCCTTCTCTCCTGCCTGCTCCCTGGCCTCCTTCACCAGCAGTGCATACAGCACCGCATGGTGCTCGATCTGGCAGACTCCCGGCTCCTGGCGTCCGGTGAGATTTCCCAGATGGTCATACACAGCCTGGGACATGTCCGCAAATCCCTGCTCCAGAGTCTCTGCCCACCGGGCGTCCGGGGTCCATTCCGGAAAATGTGAAAACCGCTGGAGCACCTGCCGCTGCCAGCTGCGGGTATAGGAAATACATGCACACTCCAGTACTCCGCCCCGGGTAGCATGGTTTCTGGTGGCACGCCGCAGTTCCGGCTTTGTCATTAGCTGGGCTTTGCGCAGATTCAGGTCATAATTCATCCGCTGGATCATCTCCGCCTTTTCACGGTCAACCCCCTTGCCCACAAGGAAGTTTAAGGTTCCCTGGTATACATGGAAGGTCACCTTCTTCACGGCCTCAAACAGCGGACCCGGAACAGCCTGGGCGCTGCTTTCCACCGGCTGGGGCGGCACATATCCAAGCTTGTCCAGAAGATACGCCCTGGCGGCCTGGGCAAGATCTGCCAGAGCCACCGGATTCCCCTTCCGTTTTAAGACCTCTTCCATATCCAGAAGCACCTCGGTCAGCATCTGGTTGGAGCAGGACACGGCCAGAGCCCCTTTCACCTGGCTGGGAGTCAGAAAAATCACCTGGCCCAGGGGAGCAAAAAAGGCTTTGAGAAATGCCAGCTCTTCCTCCTTCCAGCCATGATTCTCCGGAAGCGTCACCATGGTAAAGCCTGCCTCCGCCGAAGGTCTCCCGGCGATTTCCCGGATCATGTTAGGCAGAATATTGGCCACCCGGCATCCTGTTCCCAGCTTCTGCCTGTAATAATTCCCCTCCGGCACCGGGGGAAATGCGAATAGCAAAGGCAGTTCCTCTCCCGCTGCTTCCAGCTCCCCATAGTAGGGAACCAGAACCTGCTCTGTCAATGATTCTGCCAGGGATGGCGGCGGCGCAAACAGAATCACATCCGGATGCAGTTTTCTTAAGGCGCCAGCATTGTCATCCAGGATCACCGGTATCCCGGCGGCCTGCTCCTTTGCCTGGACAGCCCCGGCATCTGCCGTTACTCCTATGGCCCGCTCCCTTAAAGGAGCCCCGGGCAGCGCCTGGTAGCATGGGGCAATATACTCCATCAGATACCCCATGCCGATGATCACCAGTTTCATTTCCTCAATTGTTCTCATATCATTTCACTCCTGTCCTATGTAATGTACTCTCGGAGCCTCACAAAATCAGGCACGGTGAGATTCCGGGAGTACATTGTAGTATGGTTCTCCTCCCATGTTCCCTTACTGTCTATGCCTCCCCAAGATAGATGCTCCGGATCTCGTCGCTGGCCAGCAGCTCCTTGCCGGTGCCAAAGAGCCGGATCCGGCCCAGCTCCAGGGCATAGGCATAATCGGAGATCTGTAAGGCCAGGGATGCATTCTGCTCAATGAGCAGAACCGTTTTCCCTGCATCCCGCACCTTCTCGATCATGTTGAAGATCTCTTCCACGATAATGGGAGCCAGTCCAAGACTTGGCTCGTCCAGCATAAGAATCCTGGGGTCGGACATAAGGCCCCGGGCAATGGCCAGCATCTGCTGCTCCCCGCCGGACATGGTTCCGGCCATCTGGCTTTTCCGCTCTTTCAGTCTGGGGAACAGGTCAAACTGGGCCTCAATCCGCTCTGTAAGCTGCGCCTTTTTCAGGTTTTTGCAGGATACGGCACCGGCTACCAGATTTTCGTAGACCGTCAGTTCCGGGAACACATGGCGGCCCTCCGGCACCTGGCAGATGCCAAGGCTGACAATGGTGCTGGGCTTACAGTCCGTAATGTCCAGATTGTCCAGTATAATCCTTCCTGACGTCACATCCACCATACCGGATATGGCCATCAGCGAGGTGGTCTTTCCCGCTCCGTTGGCACCGATCAGCGCTACGATACTCCTGTCCGGCACCTGGAACGATATTCCCCGCAGGGCAGAAATCTGCCCGTAATTTACTACAAGATCCTGAATCTGAAGCATCTGGTCACTCCCCTCCTCCCAGTCCGGCACGCTTGCCGAAGTAAGCCTCCTGGACCTGCCGGTTGTTCCGTACCTGGTCTGCGGTTCCTTCGCACAGCTTCTCACCATAGTTTAACACCATGATCCGCTCACAAATATTCATAATGAATTTCAGATCATGCTCAATGACCACCACGGTCAGTCCCTCTGCGTTAAGCTTCTTTACAAACACCAGAAGCTCCTGGGTCTCCATGGGATTCATGCCGGCAGCCGGTTCATCCAGCAGAAGAATCCTGGGGGAAATGGCCAGGGCCCGGGCAATCTCCACCTTCCGCTGGATTCCGTAAGGCAGGTTCTTGGCCATGGTATCCCTGTACTGCCCCAGCTCCAGACGATTCAGCAGAGCCTCCCCCTTCTCATAAATCTCCTTCTCCGTGCGCCGCTGTCTCTGGTTTCCAAGAACGGCATCCAGCATACTGGCGCTGGTGTGAATGTGAAAGCCTACGGCAATATTCTCCAGAACCGAGGTATTCTGGAACAGCTGGATGTTCTGGAAGGTCCTTGCGATTCCCTCCCGGGCTGCCATGTGGGGCCGGTAGCCGGTAATGTTCTTCCCGCCCATCCAGATCTCCCCGCTGGTGGCGGGAAAGGTTCCTGCACACAGGTTGAAGAACGTGGTCTTCCCGGCACCGTTGGGGCCTATGATCCCGAAGATCTTCCCCTCCTCCACTTCCATACTTACATGGTTAACTGCTTTGAGTCCTCCGAAAAATTTGCACAATTCCTTTGTCTGTAAAAGTACCATGGCCTAACCCTCCTTGATCGGGGCAGCTTCTGCCTGTACCGGTTTCGGTCTGCCGGTCCGGCGGCGCTTTCTGCCTTTGCCCGCCTTGCTGCTTACAAGCACACTGTCGCTGCTTCCGGCAATGCCCTGGGGGCGCAGCCACATCATGGCAATAATCAGAAGCGCATAGATAACCATACGGTATTCGGACAGGAACCGGAAGGCCTCGGTGATGATGTTGATGACCACGGCTCCCACAATGGGACCTGCCAGGGTCCCCATCCCTCCTACAATGGCCATGGAGAGAATGTTAAAGCTCTCGTCAGTGACAAACATGGAAGAATCCACAAAATGATAGTACGTGGCCATAAATGCCCCGGCGCAGCCTTCCCAGAAGGTGGCATACATGATGTTCATGGTCTTGTACCGGGCCGTGTGAATCCCCAGGGAGGCAGCGGCAGCCTCGTTCTCCCGGATGGAGATCCAGGCGCGCCCGGTGCGGGATTTGAGAATCTTTGCCGTGCAGAACACCATCAGCACCAGCATGACAAAGATAATATAGTAATATCCCTTTGGCGACTGGAGGGAGAAACCAAAGAGGGAGGGACCCTGGATAGCCTTGATTCCCATGGGGCCTCCTGTAACCGGTGTCCAGTTAAGACACACAATACGGACAATCTCGGAAAATCCCAGGGTCACAAACCCAAGATAGATTCCCGACAGCTTTCCGATGGGAAAGGAAACCAGCAGTCCGAACAGGGCTGTAACCATCCCGGCAAGGGGAAGCACCAGGAAAAAGTTCAGGCCTGCCCGGGTCATGAGAATAGCTGCCGTGTAGGCGCCTACACAGAGAAAACCGGCATGGCCGATGGCAAACTGGCCGCTGTAACCGTTCATCACATTGACCGCACTGGCCAGGATCATGTACATAAGAATCCTGGTAGCAATGCCCAGATGATAATTGTTGGTCAGCACCAGGGGCAGTACCAGGGCAGCCGCCAGCAGAAAAAGAATCCACATAAGGCGGTGGTGCCTTATATACTTCCGGATATTCTGGAGCTTCCGGATCATTTTCCCCGCCTCCTTCCACTGATTCTAAGTCCTTTTGGGAAAAAGATCAATACAATAATCAGGAATACGAAGGCAATCATGTCCCGGAAGCTGGAGGCAAACAGCGCCACGCCAAAGTTCTCCAGAATTCCGATCAGCAGTCCTCCTGCCGCTGAGGCCGGTGTATCCACCAGCCCTCCCAGCACCGAGGAACTGAATGCCTTCATGGTAGCCATGCCCCCCATGGAGGCGGACAAGGAACCGTAATACAGAGCATACAGCATGCCGGCCACACCGCCGATGCCGCATCCGATCACATTGCCTAAAAGGGTGGCGCGGTTGACGTCGATGCCTACCATGCCGGCCGCCTTCCGGTCCTGGCTCACGGCCCGCAGGATAATCCCCTGGCGGGTCCTGTTAAGGAAAACAGACAGAATCGTACACAGTACCACCACCACCAGGATTACCGCTATCTGCACATAGGTTACCTGGTAACTTCCCAGCCGGATTCCCCCGCTCCGGATCATGGCCGGCATAGGCTTGGTCTCGCTTCCGCAGAAGATCTGGACCAGGTTCTTCACCAGCATGCTCATGCCGATGGTGCAGATCAGGGAAATATAACGGGCTGCTTCAAAAAAATGTTCATAGCAGACCTTGTGGATAACGATTCCGGTGACGCCGGATGCCAGAAAGCTCATTACAATGGTCAGAAAGATATTGCCGCCGGACAGGGTCGCCGTATAAAGCGCCGCAAATGCCCCCAGCATGATCACTTCCCCGTAGGTAAAGGATACCAGCCCCACCACCCCCACGATGATGGTGTAGCCGATGGCAAAGAGTGCATAGATTGCGCCCTGGCATACCCCATTGATCAGCTGTTCCACCAAATATGCCATAGATTTCTTCCTTTCTCTATCCGGTATGTCCGGCCGGAAACCGGTTCTGTGGATATCCGCTCCATGCCGGATATTCCAGGAAACCGGGCTCCTGACCGGATCTTGTGCTTAATGGGCCAGCATGTAATCGGATACGGCTGTCAGAACCCCTTCCTGGTACTGGACTACTTTGTATCCCCGGTGCACGGCGCCCTCCTCGGTAAAGGCAATGGGGCCTAAGAGACCCTCGAATCCTTCATAGGAAGCCAGAGCCTCCCGCAGGGTATCCCGGTTTAAGTTATCTCCGCACTTCTTTGCGGCTTCGCTGAGAAGGTAGACTGCGTCGTAGGTGCTGACACTGTGGAAGGACGGGGGAATCTCTGCACGGCTTGTGAATTCTTCGGTAAATTCTTTGGTGGTGGGATCATCATCCGAGGGAACAAAGGCAATGTTGGAATAGATTCCGTTGACTTCCTCCCCCAGAAGCTCCACCAGCTGGTCGGTCAGGGCTGAACCGGAGATAACCACCGGAACCTCCCAACCTACCTGGCGGATCTGCTTGACGCAGTTTGCCACCTCGTTGTAGGAGGCCACGATCATCACGACTTCCGGGTTTGTCTGGCGCATCTTGGAGACAATGGCTGTATAATCCTTTTCCCCGGATGCCACGGCTTCCGTGTCCGTGACCGTAATGCCCAGGGACTCTGCCTCTTCGTTCATATATTTCAGCATGTTGAGACCAAAGTCATTGTTTGTGTAGACCATGGCGTAGGAACCTGCCCCCATAGTCTCGTGGATCACCCGGTTCACCAGGAACGGACCGTCATCAGACTGGACTCCGGTGATGGAAAAGTTATAAGATCCTACCCTGGGAAAGTCAATCAGCCCTGCGGAAGGTGACAGCTGGACCAGCTTATTCTCCTCATAGATGGGAGCCGTAGCCATACAGCAGGTACTGGAAAAATCACCGATGGTGGCCAGGATGTCCTTGTCCTGGGCGATCAGCCGGGCAACCTCGGTTGCCTCCTTGGCGTCATTCTTGGAATCAAAGGTCTCCAGAACGATCTGTTTGCCGTTGATGCCCCCGTTAGCATTGATCCGGTCCGCGGCAATCTGGGCCCCGGTGTTAAAATGCAGTCCATACTCGGCACTGTCCCCGGTAACCGGGCTTGCGATTGCAAGCTTGATCACATCCGCCCCCTGCTCTTTGGATGCAGTCTGGCCTGACCCGGAACATCCGGACAGCATTCCCACTGCCATTACAAAGACCAGTGCCCCGCTTATCATGGTTCTTCTTTTCATACGTTACCCTCTCCTTTGTTGATTTTCGATAGTTTCCATACTATTTGCCAACTGATGATTGGTAAATGTTGATAACTCTATGATACATAAGATCTGATTTTTTGTAAACGTATCCAAATCTTATTAAAGGGACACAAATCATAGGTTACGGTTCGTGGGGGCATCTTCCTGTCCAGTTTTCCCCGCCCAGTGAACGGTAACCATCACGTTACAGTCCGAACCGGTTCCGGTCATACAGTTTCCGGTTGCGGAAAGCCGGTTCACGGCTTATAATAAGTGTTATTGGAAACAGGAATGGAGATGCCTATGAAACTGCAACAGCTTTACAGTCTTACCCGCCAGGCCATGGACCGCTACCGCCTGGTTGAATCCGGCGACCACATTGCCGTAGGGGTGTCCGGCGGGAAGGACAGCCTGGCTTTACTGTATGCCCTCCAGGGCCTAAGCGGCTTTTATCCTAAGAAATTCCGGGTCTCTGCCATTACGGTGGATCTGGGCTTTGAGGGATTTGATCCAAGCCCTGTAGAGGAACTATGCCGGAAGCTGGAGGTTCCCTGGCATCTGGTTCCCACCCGGATCGGGGATATTGTTTTTAAGGAGCGGAATGAAGCCAGTCCCTGCTCCCTGTGTGCCAGAATGCGCAAAGGGGCGCTGAACCAGAAGGCAAAGGAACTGGGATGCAGCAAAGTCGCCTACGGCCACCACAAGGACGATATTATCGAGACCATGATGCTGTCCCTGCTTTACGAGGGACGCTTCTATGCGTTCCCGCCCTATACCTGGCTGGACCGGTCACAGCTGGCGGTGATCCGCCCTCTTATGCTGGTGCCGGAGGCAGATATCACAGGCTTTAAAAACCGCTATCAGCTTCCGGTCTGCAAAAATCCATGTCCCGCAGACGGAAACACCCAGAGAAGCTATGTACACCGTCTGATCCGCAATCTGGAGCAGGAGAACCCAGGTGTGAAGATCCGGCTGTTCCATGCGGTTGTGGACGGAAATATACCAGGTTATTGAACCGTAAGGAGGATACCCATGAGCACGCTTCCCTATCATGAACAGAAGGATAGAGATAACATAATAAAATTACGTAAACTTATGAAGGATCTGCCCCCCTTCTGTACTGATTTTTTCCGCGGCATTGAACCGAGAACTTCCTCCAGGACCCGGATCGCCTATGCCTACGACTTGTCCGTATTTTTTGATTTTTTGAAAAAGGAAAATCCCATGTTTGGCAAAATGGACAACCGCGACTTTCTTCTGGACCATCTGGACCGGCTTACGGTCAGTGATCTGGAAGAATACATGGAATATCTGAAATACCGCTTCAATGAACGGAACCAGGAAGTCATCAACAAGGAACGGGGCATCATGCGCAAAATCAGCTCCCTGAAAAGCTTCTACAACTACTTTTACCGCAATGAAAAGCTGAAAAACAATCCATCCGCCCTGGTTCAGATGCCGAAAATTCATGAAAAGGAGATCATCCGCCTGGACGTGGACGAGGTGGCCCTTCTGCTGGACCAGGTAGAGCAGGGAGAAAAGCTGACCGAGAAGCAGAAAACCTTCCACAATAAGACCAAGGTCCGGGACCTGGCCATCCTTACCCTGCTTCTGGGAACCGGAATCCGGGTGTCAGAGTGTGTAGGCCTGGATATCGGGGATGTGGACTTCCGCAATGGGGGCATCCACATCCACCGGAAAGGCGGAAAAGAGGTAACCGTTTACTTCGGTGTGGAGGTGGAGAATGCACTCCAGGACTATCTGGATGAACGCTTTGGAACGGATGCCCTGCCCGGCCATGAGCAGGCCCTCTTCCTCTCCCTTCAGAAGAAACGGATCACCGCAAGGAGCATCGAAAACCTGGTGAAAAAATATGCCAGGATCGTGACTCCCTTAAAAAAGATCACCCCCCACAAGCTCCGCAGCACCTACGGTACCAGCCTGTACCGGGAAACCGGGGATATCTATCTGGTGGCCGATGTACTGGGGCACTCTGATGTCAATACCACCAAAAAGCATTACGCGGCTCTGGAGGATGAACGGCGGCGGAGCGCCCGCAATGCCGTGCAGCTGCGGGAAAAAGGAATTACATCGTTGCACTAATTCTCAAGAGCCGGCCCGGCAGGACCCCACCGTCCCCCGCTGTCCCGCCGGAACACGGTATCTTCCGTCTATCGTCCGAAATAGACAATGGTAATATAATCACCGGAACGGATCTCATCACTGCTGAGACCGTTCATCCGCTTCAGTTCTTTTACATACTCTGCCGTGGAGTAGCAGGTCCCGGCAGAGTATGTCTTTGCAATATCCCAGAGACTGTCTCCCGGCTGTAGCTGTATGCTGGTGTAATACCGGTTCAGCTCCTTCCCGCCCTTCTCCGCGGCCCTGGCACTCAGCAGGGTATGCCCGAAAAAGCCGGAAAAAAAGGCAGCCAGCATCATCAGGGCAATCAGAAAACTTCTCATCTTCTTTCTGTACGCTTCTCTCCTTCTCATTCTGTAATCCCCCTTTTTTCTCTAAAAGCCAAACACACGTTCTGTTTGTATGGCTATTATAGTATTCGAACATGTGTTTGTCAATATTTTTTTCGAACAAAAGTTTGCTTTTTTTTCGAACATATGTTACTATAGAATCAGCAAACGGAAGCAGACCGCATTTCAGATTACGGGGAGGTTATCAATGGCACAGGGAAAGATCACTGCAAAGCAGATGGAGATACTGGAATATATCAAAGACACGATTTTAAGAAAGGGCTACCCGCCGGCAGTCCGGGAGATCTGCGAGGCGGTCCATTTAAAGTCCACCTCATCCGTCCATTCCCACTTAGAGACCCTGGAAGAAAACGGATACATACGCCGGGACCCTACCAAGCCCCGGGCCATTGAGATTCTGGATGACACCTTCGGCCTGGTACGCAGGGAGATGGTCCAGATCCCCCTGGTAGGCGCCGTGGCCGCCGGGATGCCGATTCTGGCCGAAGAGAACATTGAGGACTATTTTCCCCTGCCTGCAAACTTTCTGCCCAATGCCCAGCTCTTCATGCTCCGGGTCAAGGGGGAAAGCATGATTGAGGCCGGCATTTTTGACGGTGACCTGGTGATCGTGGCCCAGACCCCCGTGGCCCACAACGGAGAGATTGTTGTGGCCATGGTGGAAGACTCCGCCACGGTCAAGCGGTTCTACAAGGAAGACGGCCATTACCGTCTCCAGCCCGAGAACTCCGCCATGGACCCCATTATTGTTCCCCAGGTAGAGATTCTGGGCAAAGTTGCCGGCTTGTACCGCCGCATGTAAAGCCTGACAGCCAAAAAGCAGCAGTCTGGCCGACTGCTGCTTTTCCGGTACCATACCTCCCGGGAACCAGGGGACACCCACCCCCTGGTTCCCGGGAACTTCTTTCTTCTATCTGGCCTTCCAGGCCTGCTTGGTTTTGGCAAACTGTATAATCGTATCCACAGCCCCGTCGATCCCCACCGCACTGCTGTTGATACACAGATCATAGCTGCGGCAGTCGCCCCACTTCTTGCTGGAATAGTAATTATAATAGCTGGCCCGCTTTTTATCTGTCTTCACCATCACATCCTTGGCCTTGGCTTCGTCCAGATTGTGCCGCTCCATCAGGTTGGAAATCTTGTCGGCATCATCCCCGCAGACAAAGACCGTCACCGTGTTGGGGTAATCTGCCAGGGCGTAATCCGCACAGCGCCCTACCATAACGCAGGACTCCTGGTCTGCCAGCTGCTTGATGGTATCAAACTGGGCCAGAAAGATCTTGTGGTTAATGGGCATATCCATGTAAGCGGATGTGGTATACCCGAGAGAATAGGTATCCATCACAAGGGAATATAAGAAGCTGCTGGTAGGCTTCTCGTCATGGGTCTCAAACAGTTCTTCACAGAGTCCGCTGTTCTTGGCAGCCAGGTTCAGCAGCTCCTTGTCATAGCACTTGACACCCAGCTTCTCGGCAATCTTCTGTCCGATAATCTTGCCATTGCTGCCACATTGTCTTCCGATCGTAATTACCAGATTTCCCTTCATATGATCCTCTCCTTTCAGATATCGCACGATGTATGCTCCTGGACCGGTTCCAGGGGCAGGGAATTCACTCCCTTTCTGTTATTATACACCAAAATGTCTGAAAAGTATACAGAATTTTAATCTGTTTCCAGTTTCTTTAGAAGGCTTTGAAAATATTCTGGCAATGGTGCCTGAAACTCCATATATTCCCCGGTCCGGGGATGGATGATGCCCAGAATTCCCGCATGAAGGGTCTGCCCGGCAAGCCCCGGAAAAGGACATTTTGCCGGACCATACACCGGATCCCCCAGAATCGGGTGGCCGATGCTGGCCATGTGGACCCGGATCTGGTGGGTACGCCCGGTCTCAAGCCGGCACTCCAGATACGTAAACCGGCGGAACCGTTTCAGAACCCGGTAATGGGTGACGGCATCCTTGCCGTTCTTCTGGTTGACGGCCATCCGCTTCCGGTCGGTGGCATGCCGGCCGATGGGGGCATGGACCGTGCCGTTCTCCTCCCGGACCACCCCGTGGACAATGGCATAATACCTTCTGGTAATGGAATGAACCTTAAGCTGCTCTGCCACATGGTTGTGGGCCCTGTCATTCTTGCAGACCACCAGGACCCCGGTAGTATCCCGGTCAATGCGGTGGACGATCCCCGGCCGCAGGACCCCGTTGATCCCTGACAGATTCCCTTTACAGTGGTCCATAAGCCCGTTGACCAGGGTGCCGGAATCATGCCCGGCAGCCGGGTGCACCACCATTCCCTTGGGCTTGTTTACCAGCAGAATATCCGCATCCTCATACAGAATATCCAGTTCCAGCTTCTGGGGCAGAATCTCCGGCTCCACAGCCTCCGGAATCTCCACACAGATCCGGTCCCCGGCCTTTACCTGATAGCTGCTTCTCACTGTCCCTCCATTGACCGTGACACAGCCCTCTTTCAACAGTTTCACCACATAGGAACGGGTCAGGTCCGGCAGCCGGGTACTAAGATACTTATCCAGACGCCCTCCCTCCCCGCTGACAGACAGTTCCTGAATCATGCCCCTGGTCCTCCCTTCTGTAACCGGAACGGAAAAAGGCCCCGGAAGTTACTCCCCCTTCCGGCGGCCAGGACGGAATATCTCAAAATCCTCATCTTTGTAATAGAACAGAAACAGCACCAGCAGAAGCCCTGTGGCAGTGGTCACATAGATATCCGCCACATTGAAAATGGGAAAATCAATGAGCCGGAAATACAGAAAATCCACCACATACCCCTGGGAAACCCGGTCCACCATGTTCCCCACAGCCCCTGCCGTGATCATAACGGTACAGACTTTCAGAAAATGATACCGGGAACAGCCGTAAGAGGGCATCCGCACCATCACGTACACCGCAGCCGCCAGCACCAGAATCCCCACCACAAAAAAGAATCCCTGCCTTCCCTGAAGCATGCCAAAGGCAGCTCCCCGGTTCTCCGAATAAAGCAGCTCGAACACACCGGGAACCACCGCAAAAGGCTCCTGGCCCTTCAGCTTTGCCACAGCCAGATGCTTGGTATACTGGTCCAGCCATACAAGCAGTGCGGACCCGCACAAAAGGCTCAGCAGGTTGATTATCTTATCCTTCATCCGGTTCCTCCTTTGTCCCGGACCGCCGGAAGCTTCCGGGCTGTCTCCCGCATCCGGTCCGGCTTCCCCAGAAGCCACCGGACCGCTTCCAGCATCTCATCTTCCGTGACACTCCGGTCCACAAAGGCATCCCCCATATCCCGAAGCAGAACAAACCGGATCTTTCCGGAATCCATCTTCTTGTCACTGCGGGTAACCGTCACCACCTGCTCCGGGTCCAGGCCGGTACCTGCAAGGGATACAGGCAGCCCAAACAGCTCCAGGGTATCCAGAATATCCACTACACAGTCTCCGGAGAGAAGCCCCCGTCTGGCAGAAAGCCAGGCGGCACCTGCGCATCCGATGGACACGCACTGCCCGTGAAGCATGGAAAAATCCATCAGCTTTTCCACCGCATGGCCAAGGGTATGTCCAAAATTCAGCAGGGCCCGCTCCCCCTTTTCCAGAGGGTCCCGTTCCACTACCTCTCCCTTGATCCGGTCGCTTTCCAGAATCAGCTTTCCGCAGACCTCCAGGTCCCTGGCCCGGATGGCCTCCCTGTGGGCCTGCATCCACCGGTAATACTCCCGGTCCCGGATCAGCCCGTGCTTCACAATCTCACCCATACCCGAGGCAAACTGCTCCTGGGGCAGCGTAAGCAGGACAGACGTACTGATGTAGACCAGGGAAGGCATATGGAACGCCCCCACCATATTCTTGTAAGCGTCAAAATCCACCCCGGTCTTGCCGCCGATGCTGCTGTCCACCTGGGACAGCAGGGTGGTGGGAATCTGGATAAAACGGATTCCCCGAAGATAGGTAGCCGCCCCAAAGCCGCACAAATCTCCTACAACCCCGCCTCCCAGGGCCACCAGCACATCGTTCCGGTCATAATGGTTCTCAATGAGATATGCATACAGCCCACGGACCGTGTCCAGATTCTTATGCTCCTCCCCGGCCGGGAACACAAATGCGTCCACCTGCCTGCAAAAAGGCGCAAGCTGCTCCCGGACAGTCTCCAGATACAAAGGCGCCACATGGCTGTCCGAGACAATACAAAGCCGGCTTTTGGACAACAAAAGCCGGGATACCTCCTCCCCAAGCCGGTCAAAGGAGGTCTCCATCACAAGATCGTATATTACGGTTCCGTCTCTGTGAACCGCCAGACGGTTTGACATGATTCCCTCTCTCCTGTTTTCTGTTCTGTCCTACATCCGTATATTCATTCCCGACACATCCAGGGTGCCGCTGTTAAGCATGTCCTGGAAATCACCGGAAAGCTCCACGGATTCCGGCGTAGCAATAAAAATGTAATTGGAAATCTTCTGGAGATTCCCGTGCATGGAATAAGTGGCCCCGCAGGTAAAATCTATGATCCGCTGTGCCAGCTCCATATGGATTCCTTCCATATTCAGTACCACGGCTTTTCCCTCCAGAAGATAATCACAGATCTCTCTGGAATCCTCAATGGAGTTGGGCTTTACCATGGATACCTCCATGCCTCTGCGCATAGGTACTACCTTGGGGGATGGTCTGGAAAAGAACCGTGGCTTGTCCTCCTCTTCCTCATAGTCCTCGTCGTCCCGTGTATTATTATAACGTGCTTTTCTGGCAGGTCTGTCATCGAACTCTTCATCCTCATCGAAGTACTCGTCATCATCCGTCAACCGCATCGTATCGATCAGTTTGTTCAAAAGGCCCATTCTTCTTCTCTCCATTCTATCTGGCACCAAAGATACCGGTACCCACTCTAATCATGGTTGCGCCCTCCTCAATGGCGACCTCATAATCGCCAGTCATTCCCATGGAAAGTACACCCATAGTAACATTATCAATGTTTTTACTGGCTATGTCAACCGATAATTGCTTTAATTTTTGAAAAAATACACGATTTTCCTCCGAAACCTCCACAAATGGGGCGATCGTCATCAGTCCACGGACCCGGATATTGGGAAACAGACTTATCTCACGGACCGCATCCAGGACTTCCTCCGGCGCAAAACCGAACTTGCTTTCCTCCCCGGCCACATTGACCTCCAGAAGAATCTCCGCCACCTGGCCTTCCCGTTTCGCGTCCTCCTGAACCTG
>CAJTOV010000077.1 GCA_910577765.1 uncultured Lachnospiraceae bacterium | reverse complement strand
TTTGATTTTATCCACAGACTGGAGCAGGACGGGAAGAACCTGAGGATTCTGGGGGACGGAAGGCAGACCAAGCCCTATATCCATGTAACGGACCTTGTCCGCGCCATCATGCAGTTTAAGGATACCGGGGAACATGGGGTAAGCCTCTACAATGTGGGCGTGGAGGGAGCCACCAGTGTCACTGCCATTGCGGATATCGTGTGTGAGGAAATGGGACTGGAGAATGTGGCCTACCACTACACCGGCGGGGAAGGCGGCTGGAAAGGGGATGTTCCCAGATTCCGCTACTGTATTGACAAGATCCACCGGGCCGGATGGAAGGCCCGCCATACATCGGATGAAGCAGTCCAGGAAACTGTGCGGCAGAATCTGGGAAGGTGACGGAATGGAAAGAGACTATGTGGCAGTGATCCAGGCAGGGGGAAAGGGGACGCGGATGGCGGCCCTGACAAAGGACCGGATTCCCAAGCCCATGCTGGAGCTTAACGGGAAGCCCATGCTCCAGTGGCAGATGGAACAGACGGCTGCCTGCGGAATCCGGGAGTTTGTGGTGATTACCGGACACCTGGGGGAGCAGATCCGGGAATACTTCGGGGACGGGAAGAAGCTGGGAGTCCATATCCGGTACATAGAAGAAAAGGAACCCCTGGGGTCTGCCGGTGCCCTGTATTTTCTCAGGGAGATGGGGGAAAAGCGGGATTTCCTCCTGGTCTTCGGGGATGTGATGTTTGGGCTGGACTGGGAGCGGATGGTCCGGTTCCACGAGCAGAAAGGCGGCCTGGCCACCCTTCTGGTCCACCCCAATGCCCACCCTTACGACTCGGACCTTCTGGTACTTTCGGAAGACGGGGAAGTGACCGGAATGGATGCCAAGGGGAAGGTGCGGGACTACTGGTACGGGAACTGTGTCAATGCGGGGCTCTATGTGTTCCGCAACAGAATCCTGGACCGTTTTCCCCGTCCGGTCCGGGCGGACCTGGAAAAGGACATCCTGGCGCCCATGATGGGGACCGGGGAAATCTTCGGCTACCGGACCCCGGAATATGTAAAGGATGCAGGAACCCCGGAGCGGTTCCTGGCTGTATGCCGGGAGCAGGCAGAAGGCCTGTGGAGCCGGAAATGCCTTAAAAACCGGCAGAAATGCATTTTCCTGGACCGGGACGGGACACTGAACCGGTACGACGGCCTGGTGAGCCGGGAGGAACAGCTTGTCCTGGAGCCCAGGGCAGCCCGGGCAGTGGAGAGGATCAACCGGTCAGGCTGTCTGGCCGTGGTGGTTACCAACCAGCCGGTGGTTGCACGTGGCATGTGCAGCATGGAGGATGTGGGGAATATCCACCGGAAGCTGGAGACCCTGCTGGGAAATGAGGGCGCGTACCTGGATGCCATTGTGTTCTGCCCCCACCACCCGGACAGTGGGTACCCGGAAGAAAACCCGGCGTACAAGATACCGTGCAGGTGCCGGAAGCCGGCAACCGGGATGATAGAGGCTGTGGCGGAACGGTTCCACATTGACCTGGGCCAGTCCTGGATGGTCGGGGACAGTACCGTGGATATCCAGACCGGGAAGAATGCGGGCATGAAGACCGTGCTGGTACTTACGGGGATGGCCGGGACAGACGGAAAATACCCGGTGGAGGCGGATTATGTGGCAAAAGACCTGGAGGAGGCGGCAGACAGAATCCTGGGCGGGTAACGGAACCGGATGCCCGGCAGGAACCCGGATGCCCGGAAAAGGGCTGGGCCGTATTCCCACAAATAAGAAAAAGAGAGGATTTATATTTTGACAGACTACAGAGAACAGATCAGCAGATATATAGCCATGGAGAAGGAGGTCCTGGACTCCCTGGACAGCGGGGAGATCAGCCGGGTGATGAATGTACTGGAAGAGGCCAGGCTGTCGGGAAAGCGGATTTTTATCTGCGGAAACGGGGGAAGTGCGTCCACTTCGTCCCACCTGGAATGTGATTTCAACAAGGGAATCAGCTACGGCCAGGAGATCAAATATGATATCGAATGTCTCAGTGACAATGTGCCCATGATGATGGCCATTGCCAATGACATCAGTTATGACGATATCTTTGTGGTTCCCCTGCGGAACAAGCTGAAAAAGGGGGATATCGTGATCGGTATATCCGGAAGCGGGAATTCCACAAATGTGGTGAAAGCCTTTGAGTACGCCAACGGGCTTGGGGCAGATACCATCGCCCTGACCGGATACAGCGGCGGCAGGCTGAAAGAGATTGGGAAATATGGGATACATGTGGCAGTGGACAACATGCAGATCGTGGAGGATGTACACCTGGTTCTGAACCATATGATGATGTTTATTTTATCTGGGATGAAGGGATGCTGAATGAGACAGAAGGTGTATCTGCTTTGACAGTGGAATAGGAGAATCACATGATTTTGAGAAATGCATCTTATCTGGAGCTTTCCGAAAAGATAAAGAAAGAAAAAAGAAACGTGATTGTGTATGGGGCAGGTGCTGTTGGAAAAATAGTTGTTCCCTATTTTCTGCAGAAATATCAGCTTGAACCATATGTGCGCTGCTATGTGGATCAGGATACCTGGAAAACTGGTCAGTCAATACAGGCAGGAAGTCATTGTTTCGAAATAAGATCACTGGAGGAACTGAAAAAGACTGATCAGGATGTAGTAATACTCATTACAAACAGTAATCTCCATCCGGTAATAAAAGCCCTTGATGAGATACCGGAATTGGATTCTAATGAAGCATATGTAATCCCCATGATACAGATGGAAGAAACAGAACCGGGCCGTGGTTCTGATGTAATACCTGTGAAACAATCTGATAAACCGCTGATCCCCAGGGTTATCCATTATACATGGTTTTCCGGAGAACCGATCCCTGAGCATCTGAAAAAATGTATAGACTCGTGGGGCAAATATGCACCGGATTATGAAATAAAGCAGTGGAATGCCGGCAACTATGATATTGGAAAAAATAAGTATATGCGGCAGGCGTATGAACATAAAAAATGGGGATATATTGCTGATGTGGCGAGACTTGATATTCTATACCAGTATGGCGGAATCTATATGGATACGGATGTGGAACTGATCAGAAATCCTGATAAACTGTTATATCAGACAGGATTTTGCGGCTTTGAAAAATGGGGTGTCATCAATATGGGAGGATGCAGTGGCGCTGTGCCGGGTAATCAGGCAGTAAAAATGATGCTGGATTATAGACAGGATGAGTCATTTGTCCGAGAGGACGGGAGCCTGAATAAAGAACCAAGTGGAGCCTATGAGACACATCCTCTGGTGACCCTGGGACTCAAAATTAATAATCAGACACAGGTGGTGGGAGATATGACTGTGTATGCGTCAGATTATTTTCATCCATATGATTATATGAGCGGGGTAACCAGGTTGACACCCAATACCGTTTCCATACATTATTTTCATGGAGCCTGGCTGGATGAAAGTATCAGGTCCCAGAGGAAAAAAGCAACCGATCAGTATTTTCAGGTTCTGGAAAGAATGAAAAATTGAAAGAAGGTGGAATAAAAATGTTTAATATCGGAGATTACATAAAAGCATCCAGGGAATGTGCCAGAGTTGAAAAGGAAAATCGGAGAAAATGGCAGATTGCTTACTGGATGAAAGCATTAAAGAAGGCTGGCAACTATTCGAATGTAGCATTGTATGGGGCTGGCGAACATACCAGGGAATTACTTGAATATCTGTCTTCGGACCCAGGCATGGAGGAAAATGTTCTGGAGAAGATAAGATGTATTATAGCCCTGGAAAGGGGCAGGGATATAGGAAAATTTCCGGTCATAACCGTGGAAGAGGCCAGAGAAAAATATAATATAGATTTAATTATTATATCCTCCAGCATATATCAGAATGTAATTTATGACCGGCTAAAATCCTACAGTCTTCCAGGGATTGATCTGTTGAAAATCTATTCGGACGAAGACCATGTGGTTCCGCGGGAAAGGGCTTATGCAAGTTATGACGAAAAGAATGTGCTGAAGTCAGATATAGATTTTGATCATTTACAACGTTATGGTTGGGCACTGGGCTTTGTCAGGGGTAAGGTAGTGGTTGATATGGCCTGCGGAAGCGGATATGGATCTGGCTGGATGGCATCTGTAGCCGAGAAAGTTATTGGCGTGGATATCAGCGAGCATGCAATTGCTCATGCAAACAAAACGTATGGCAATACTAATTGTGAATTTATCTGTGAAAACATATCGAATATAGAGTTGGATTTGCAGGCAGATGTTGTTGTAAGTTTCGAAACCGTTGAGCATATCGTGGATGAAGATTCATATTTTGCGGCAATTGACAGGATATTAAAACCGGGAGGAATTCTATTGATTTCTACTCCTTTGGCCCAGTCAAATGGTGTAAGCATTAGTAATCCTTATCACACAAACGAATATACAAGAGAGCGGTTTTGCAGTACACTTGAAAAGCATTTTGGTCAGATTCTCTGGTATCGTCAGGATTCTGGAAATGATTACGCGGTATCAATAGATGACGGCAGTATGAAAGCTGACAGCGGCAGTCTCACGATCATGCTGGCTGTATGTTCCAAATGATGTGGAGCTGTTAAAAATAAATTATAAAATGGAGATAAAATAGCGATATGTGTGATAACGTATTTCAGTGGCAAAAGAAAATCTACATTTATCCGTTCGGAGAGATCGGACAGAAATTATACCGTCTTTTAAACGACAAGCTGGGTGTAAAGCAAATCATACCGGTTGATAACGGCCGCTGTTCGAATAGTGGGGAAATCATAGCAGTTTCTGATTTGTCAAAGGTGGAATGGGAGAAAGGGGATTGCATTCTATTTATTGCATCTGACAATAAAGAAATTTACATGGAACTTAGGCTGGAATTGAAACAGCATGTTCCTGATGAATACATCATAGATTTGTATGACAAAAACCCATTATGCGGGCTATGCAATGGCAATGACGCACGAGTTTCATCTTTGGCTATGGTATCAAAGGAGATTTACAGGAGAGAGATACCAGGAAGCGTGGCGGAAGCAGGCGTTTATCAGGGGGAATTTGCAAAATATATAAATATTTTGTTCCCGGACAGAAAATTATATCTTTTTGATTCTTTTGATGGGTTTAGTGAGAGTCAGGTGGTAGAAGGGAAAGATAATCAAAAGCAGACAGACCAGTGGATCACCACATTAAAGGATACCTCCGAAACACTGGTTATGGATAAAATGCGGTATCGCGACCAGGTAATTATCCGGAAGGGGTATGTGCCGGAGACCTTAACAGGAATTGATGACAGCTTTGCGTTTGTAAGCTTAGATATGGACATATATCAGCCTACTTTGGATGCACTGGAATTTTTCTGGGCGCGTTTAAGTCCTGGCGGTTACATATTTGTACATGATTATGGCAATTATGAAGGAATTGATATGGCAGTAACCAGATTCTGTTCTGAAAATAATGTAGGATATTTTTGTCTGAACGATCAGATGTCAGTTGTCATTGTAAAGCCTTTGGGAATTTGATGGCCATGGTAGTACTGATTTAATCCGGTGCCTGCCGTAAACCAGGCAGGAGACCAGGAAAGGGCAATTGGGACGAATATTGGTTAGCCTCTTGAATATTAGCTAAAAGTTATTATAATAAAATTAGCTGATATTCAGGAGGCTTTTTTGTGGTGGGAGTGAATATCTTTGCAGAACAGATTATGGCCCTGTTCCGGGAGGAGACCGGAAAGGCTGGGGAACTCTGGACAGATTAGCAGCACACAACCAGCACCGGAAGGAGAATTTCACCGATTATGAAACCAGACCATTTAGAAAAAATCATTGAATTGCGGCACCGGCTTCATGCCTGCCCGGAGCTTTCGTTGCAGGAGCACCAGACGAAAGAGACTCTGATGGAGTTTCTGAGGGCCCACACCTGCCTGGAGGTGGTGGACCGGGGCAGGTGGTTTTATGCTTACTATGACTGTGGAAAACCAGGGGCTGGGGCAGTGGCGTTCCGGGCGGATTTTGACGCCCTTCCCATGGAGGAAGGGGCAGAGGCCATGGGGATTTCTTATGGTTCCCGGAATCCGGGGATTTCCCATAAGTGCGGCCACGACGGACACAGCGCGGCCCTGGCAGGACTGGCCCTGGAGTTGGGCGGACGGCAGCGGCAGGAAGGCCGGGGGGAGCCGGAAGAAGACGGGGCACCGAGCCGGCAGGACCGGTGGAATCCTGCCTCCCGGAATGTGTACCTGATCTTCCAGCACGGTGAAGAGGTTGGCGGCGGCGGGGAGGAGTGCGCAAAGCTTCTTGCAGAAAAGGGAATCTCCCGGGTATTTGCCGTCCACAACCGGAGCGGGTATCCCCAGGGAAGCATTGTGTTAAAAAGCGGGATCGTCCAGTGTGCTTCCAAAGGCCTGACTGTCTCACTGACCGGGCAGCCGGCCCATGCAAGCCAGCCGGAGGACGGGCGGAATCCCGCCCGGGCGGTGGCAGAGCTGGTGCTGGCAGTGGAGGAAGCCTCCCGGCAGGAGCGCTATGAGGATCTGGTCATGGCTACCATTGTGCAGGTGGCAGTGGGGCATAAGAACTTTGGAATAGCCGCTTCCTATGGGGAGGTGTCCATGACCCTGCGGGGAGCCAGGCAGGCGGAGATGGAAGAGATGGAGCGGCAGATCCGCAGCAGGGCTGCGGCCCTGGCCCAGAGGGACGGGCTTGGGATTTCCTTTGAGGAACAGGACGTATTTCCGGAGACGGTCAATGACCCTGGATGCGTGGCCCTGGCAGAGGAGGCGGCCAGGCAGGGGGGCATGGAGGTTCTTGCCATGAAGGAGCTTTTCCGGGCGTCGGAGGACTTCGGGCATTATCTGAAGGTCTGTCCCGGGGCCATGGTCTATGTGGGAAACGGGGAAGAATATCCCCAGATCCATACGGACCGGTATGATTTCCCTGACAAGATTCTGGAAACCATTGTGGAATTGTTCAAACACATCCTGATTGTGGGAAGCTGACAGTAGGCAGGGAGGTGTTTACTATGGATAGAAAACAGAGGTTCCGTACCTGGATGTCCTTTGGCCTGGGGGTATTGCTGACTGCCATGGTATGGCTGTGGGTCAGTCTGGCCGGTCCGTCGTCCGACAGTGGCAGTGCCGGTGCTGCGTCCGGTCCGGCAGCAGACCAGGCCGGTTTTGTACTGGCCAGCCAGACCGAGGGGCAGATCAGCAGGGCCGCAACCGGTCTGGAAATAAACGGTCCAGGTCTTGTCCCGGCTGCGCTTGTCACCTTTGCGCCAGTCCAAACTCCAGTCCCGGCTCCTGCGTCCAAAGCACCAGTCGCTTCCCCAGTCCCGGCTCCTGCGTCCAAAGTACCTGCCCAGTCCCCAGTCCTGGCTCCCGCGTCCCAAACACCTGCCCCCTCCCCAGTCCCGGCTCCTGAATCCAAAGCACCTGCCCAGTCCCCTGACTCCTGGGACCGTTCAGCGGTTTATGTAGGCGGGGACCAGGCAAGCTGGCAGGGACGTGTGTATCAGGCAAAGTGGTGGACCCTGGGAGAGCAGCCGGGAACCAGTGACGTGTGGGAGGATCTGGGAATTTCCGCTGGTGATGTTACCGTCCGCACAGCCGGTACCGTCCGCACGGCCAGAGCAGCAGGCCCAGTCCGCACAGCCGGAGCAGTCAGGCCGGCCAGAGCAGCAGGCAAATCCGGGACAGCCGGAAGGGACAGCCAATGTGCCTGTAAACCCATCCACGCCCCAGGACAGGACACTTACAGATTTTAAAGTGGTAGGCTACTATCCTGGCTGGAAAGCGGATAAGCTTTCGTGTGTGGATTTCGGGGTGGTGACCCATGTATGTTATGCCTTTGCCATTCCCAGGGCAGACGGCAGCCTGCGGGATCTGGACAATCCGGATACGGCCAGGACCCTGATCCGTTCCGCCCATGAAAACGGTGCAAAAGTGCTGTTGTCTGTGGGCGGCTGGAGCTACAATGACACACCTCTGGAGGGGGTGTTCATGGAGGCCACTGCCCACAGGGCGGGGGTAGAACGGCTGGCGGACAGTATTCTTGCCATGTGCGAAGCCTACGGCTTTGACGGTGTGGACATGGACTGGGAGCATCCCAGGGTGGACGGGACCAGCGCCAGGCAATACGAAGCCCTGATGGTTAACCCTGGCGGAGCGGCTTCATGCCAGGGGGAAGCTTCTGACGGCGGCAGTGCTCAGCGGTGCCACAGCGGACGGAAACATTTATTATGATGCGGCGGCCCAGACCGGGACGGTGCTTGATGCGGTGGATTTCATCAATGTCATGGCTTATGACGGCGGAGACGGGCAGCGGCATTCCTCCTACCAGTTTGCAGTCAACTGTGCAGCTTACTGGAAGGAGACCAGGGGACTTCCGGCTCATAAGGTGGTGCTGGGAATGCCGTTTTACTCCAGGCCCGGGTGGGCAGATTATGGAACGATTCTGGAGGCTGTGCCGGATGCATACAGCCGGGACCACACAGGCTACAACGGAATGGAGGTCTACTATAACGGAGTGGACACCATCAGGGCAAAAACCAGATATGCCAGGGAGCATCTGGGCGGGGTCATGATCTGGGAGCTGACCCAGGATACCGGGGACCAGGACAGAAGTCTGCTTCAGACGGTGGGAAACACGGTTGGCAGTCCGGATGGAGCACCAGGCGGTTCCTGACGGATCGGAAGAAGAAAACTGGACTGGTCAAAAAGTTGAAAACTGGATATTTATATCAATCCACTCTCGTGCTATGATTGGGAAAACATGAGAAACCCATAAGGATTTGCCGGCAGATACAAAAAGGGGAAGACAGGAGAGAGGATTATGAACAATTTAAACAATAACCATGTTTACAAGCTGGTACTGACAGGACTGATGGCTGCGCTGTGCTACGTGGCATTTACCTTTTTGAAGATTCCGGTTCCTACCTTTGGGGGGGATTATGTGGCCCTGCATATCGGCAATGCCTTCTGCGTGCTGGCGGCTTTGCTGCTGGGCGGTGTCTACGGGGGGCTGGCCGGTTCCCTGGGTATGACCATTGCGGATCTTCTGGACCCGGTCTATATTACCAGCGCTCCCAAGACCTTTGTGCTGAAATTCTGCATCGGCCTGATCTCCGGGCTGGTGGCCCACAGGGTGGCCCACATTACGGAGGACCATGATCCGGCTTATGTATTCCGGTGGACCCTGGCAGCTTCCGTTGCAGGGCTGGGATTTAACGTGATCATGGACCCTGTGGCCGGATATTTCTATAAGAACTATGTGCTTGGGGTTCACTCGGATGCAGCAAAGATCATGTCCACCTGGGCCGCAGGGGTCACCTTCATCAATGCGGTGGCCGGGACCGTGGTGGTGGTAGTGGTGTACATGGCTCTGAGGCCGGTGCTTAAGAAGGCGGGGATGTTCACAAAGATATAGGACCAGTACTGGGCAATGCCAAAAGAAACGTAACCGTTCAGGAAGTCCCTGAACGGTTACGCAAAAGTATTGTGGAGACATCTTATTTCAGCCGGAACGCGTTGACCAGACGCCTGGACAAGCTGGCCTGGGAGGACAGCTCCTGGCTGGCGGCAGCGCACTCCTGGCTGGTGGCAGAGTTGGTCTGGACCACGGCGGAGATCTGGTCAATGCCTTCGGTGACCTGGGAGATGGCATTGGTCTGGCTCTCAATGGCCGCTACCACAATGGCCATCTTCTCGGTGACGCCGCCGGCGCTTTCGTTGGTGTTGGCCAGAGACTGGGTGACACGGGCCACTACATCACTGCCGTCATTGACCGCGGCGATGGAGCTTTCGATCAGGTCCTTGGTGGCTTTGGCAGCAACATCCGACTTGTTGGCCAGGTTGCGTACCTCATCGGCCACCACCGCGAAGCCTTTGCCGGTGCTTCCGGCCCTGGCAGCTTCCACGGCGGCATTAAGGGCCAGGATATTGGTCTGGAAGGCAATGTTCTCAATGGTGCTGATGATCTTGGAGATCTCCTGGGAGGAACTGGAGATTTTCTCCATGGCTGTGTTAAGCTGGCTTACATACTCCATGCTGATTCCCAGCTGGGCGCCGGCCTGCTCCACAAACTGACCGGCCTCCCGGGTAGCCTGGGCGGTCTTTTTTGCATTTTCGGAGATATCGCTGACCGTGGTGGACAGCTCTTCCACGGAACTGGCCTGCTGGGTGGCTCCCTGAGCCAGGGACTGGGCACTGTTGGATACCTGGTCAGAACCGGCGGCTACCTGGTCGGCGCTGTTGCGGATCTGGCCCATGGTGTCGTTGAGCTTATCCGTGATACCGTTGAGAGACTGTCTGATGGAGGCAAAGTCCCCCACATACTCCTGCTGGACGCTGTTGGTCAGGTCTCCGCCGGCAATGGCGTCCAGTACGCTGGAGATTTCGCCGATGTAGGACCGCAGACGGTTAATGGTCTCCCGGAAGATCTGGGCCAGGTCCCCTACCTCGTCATTGGAATGGACGGAAATGCGGATTTCCTGGCCGCTGGCCAGTCCAAGATCCCCGTTTCCCAGCCGGCCGGCTATCTGGGTGATCTCGGCCAGAGGATCAGACACGGTTTTCTTCAGGTAGGGGGCCACAATCATGACTCCCACAAGGATGACGCCGATGCTGACCAGGGAGGACATGAGAATGGTCATAATGATCCGCCGGCTGGCCTCTGCGCTGGAGATACCGGCAAATAACAGGCCGTTGACCTTGCCGGCGGCATCCCGGGTAGGGACATAGGAGCACAGGTATTCCTCATTGAGGATGGTGGCCTTGCCAACATAGGACTGTCCCTGCTGCAGTACCGTAGAGGACAGGCTGGAGGACAGCTTTGTACCTACTGCCCGTCTGCCGTCCTGAATTACGGTGGTGTAGGCACGGGTGTCACCCTCAAAAATCGTAAACTCGCAGCCCATGTTGTTTTTTAAGTCATCCAGAAGCTGATTCAGATCCTGCCCCTCTTCCGCCTGGCCAAGGGCATAGGCCAGCATGCTGGTGCCGTTGGTACACTGCTCCTTAAGCATGCTGGTGGTGAGGCTGCGGAACATGGCAACACATACGGTTACTGCGAAGAATACAGATATCATCTGCATGATCACCACCATGTTGCCGACTTTCCTGCCAATCCGTTTGTACTTTCTGCTGCTGGTCTGCTGAATCTTGTCCATAACTTATTACCCCATCTGTTATTATTTCATGAAAAGGCACAAAGCCTATCCTCCCAATTGTAATAGAGAATGGGATTTTTTTCAAGACAATTTTTTGCCGCTACGGCACAAACCGGTATCCAAGTCCCCGCACCGTCACAATATGGACCGGTTTCTGCCGGTCCTCCTCAATCTTTCCGCGGAGGCGGTTGACATAAACCATGATGGCATTGTCATCCACTGCCACGCCGGTACCCCAGATCTTCTCATAGATCATGTCCTTGGTAAAGACCTGGCCGGGATGCTGGAGAAAAAGCAGCATCAGGGCGGCTTCCCGGGTGGACAGAACCAGTTCTTCTTTGCCCTTATAGAAGCGCATGGTGGAGTAGTCGTAGGTAAAGGCACCGTTCTGGAGCCGGTCGGGCTTTGGCAGGACCAGGTCCCGGTTGCGGCGGATCAGGGCCTTGACCTTGGCTCCAAGGACCACCGGGCGGAAGGGCTTGGTAATATAGTCGTCGGCGCCGATGGAAAGACCGTACAGGGAATCATAGTCTTCGCTGCGTCCGCTGACGATCATCACCGGAGTCCGGATGTCCCGGGCACGCAGAGCCCTGATCACTTCAAACCCTTCCATGTCCCCCAGGTTCACGTCCATGAGGATCAGGTCGTAGGTGTGCTGTTCCAGAAGCCTCAGGGCCTCTTTGCCGCTGTCTGCGGTGGTGGTTTCCATATCATTGCTGCGCATCACTTTCTCCAGAAGCTTGCGGATCGCCGGATCGTCATCTACGATCAGGATCTGGTCTGCCATGGTGGACTCCTTTCTTGTAACAATTTTGTAAAATGATGTTGAAATTATTATAGTCTTAAGGTAATCTTTAGTCAAGCAGGAGGAAGGGACATGGAAAAACAGGGGACAGCAGGGGTACAGGGATGCAGGAAAAAGGGCGGCAGCCGGGGCTGGGTGATTCTGGTTTTTGTCCAGGCAGCGGTCCTGCTGGCGGTTCTGTGGGCAGGCATGGGAATCTGGAATGAGTACCGGGATGCGGTGATGGATACCCAGAAGCAGCAGCTTCTTCTGACGGTGCAGAGTCTTGGGGACAGTATGGAGGTTGTCTTTCAGGACTATCTGGAGGACCTGGAAGGGCTGTACCGGATGGCAGGCCAGGAACGGCTGTGGGAGGCGGAAGCCGGGCAGTCCCCGGACAGCCTTCTGGCCCAGTATGTGGCCACCCACCAGACCCTGGTCCGGGACGTGATGGTGGAGGATACCAGGGGCAGGATCGTCAGAAGCATCTCAGGGCTGCGGCCTGCAAAGGTCTGTTCCACCGTCCGGATCAGCGACGGCAGAAGCCTCCGGATGACGGAAATGGACAGCGGGGAGAAGGACCTGGTTCTGGAGATGGAGATCCCCGGGAAGGGGAGTATTTCCCTGGTGCTGGATCTGGAACAATACTACCAGGCCCTGATGCAGCAGCTTCGGGTGGGGACCAGCGGCTACATGGTGTTAAAAGACCGGGACGGGATCATACTCATGCACCCGGAGCGTGCCCAGTGGGGAATTGAGGTGATCCGCGGACGGATGGAGCTGTATGAGGATCTGGATCTGGACAGCCTCCAGACCCTGATTGACCACCAGATGGAAGGACGGAAAGGGGTGGAGGAGTACTATTCCTACTGGTGGACCGAGGAGGACTACCCAAGGGTACGCAAGATCTGTGCCTACTGTCCCGTGGAGCTGGGGGAGGATTTCCTGATCCTCAGCGCGGTGATGGATTATGACGATGTGTATATTCCCGTTGTCCGGGGGGTGTCCCGGCTGGTGATTCTGTTCCTGGTCTTTGCCCTGGTGCTGGTGGCCATGGCCGTGTATATGGCAGGGATGATGATGCAGAAGCAGAAGGATACGGAGCAGATCACCTATCTGACCGAGCTGAACCGCCTTCTGGAGGAAATGCACCGGAGCGAGGAGACCATTGCCCACCAGCAGCGGCTCCAGATCATGGGTACCATGACCGGCGGCATTGCCCACGAGTTTAACAATCTGCTGACGCCCATTATGGGGTACGCGGACCTGCTTCTTATGGAACTTGAGGAAGACTCGGACAGCTATGACAATGCACTGGAAATCTATGAGGCCTCGGCCAAGGCCAAGGAGATCATTCAGCAGATTTCTTCCTTAAGCCGGAAGAACCTGGAGACTGCCTACCGGAATACAGACGCCGGACGGATGGTGGCCCGGGCCGTGAAAATGGTCCGTTCCGTGTGTCCGGCCAATGTGGTCCTGAAGGAGGAGCTGGACCTTCAGGGGGCCCGGATTCTCTGCAATGAGACCCAGCTAAACCAGGTGATCCTAAATCTCTGCGTCAATGCCATCCATGCCATCGGCCGCCAGGAAGGCTGCATCCGGATTGGAGGCAGGGTGGCTGGCAGGCAGGAGCTGGCAAAGTTAAATCCTGACGGCCTCCATCTGTCCCCGGACCTGGATAACTGGAGCCGGTATGTGTGTGTGGAGATCCGGGACAATGGCTGCGGCATGAGCCGGGAGGTGAGAAACCGGATCTTTGATCCCTTTTTTACCACCAAGCAGGGGGGAAAGGGCACCGGCCTGGGCCTGGCCCTGGTGGAACAGATCATCAGCGCCCACCGGGGCGGCCTGTATGTGGAAAGCCAGCCCGGAAAGGGCAGCCTGTTCTCCCTGTATCTGCCGGTTAACGGGCAGGAGGGCGGGGCAGAAAACCTGGGGACGGAAGGGGAGGACCCGGACGTCCGGGAGGGAAGCACCCTGGTTCCCACGGCAGACAACGGCCTGGGGCTTCTGGTGGTGGATGACAATCCCAAGGTCCTGCAGCTTCTGAAAAAGGATGCGGACCGGCTGTCCATCCGCCTGGAGTGCGCCATGGGATTCGAAGAGGCCAGAATGTTTCTGGAAGGGCAGGGCACCAGAGGCCGGGGCCAGGTGGACGCCCTGGTGGCAGAGCAGGAGATTGCCGGCCAGAGCGGTGTGGATTTCTGTATGGCAGTCCGGGGCAGGTACCCGGACATAGCGGTGATTGTCATGGCGGACCAGGTAACCCGGGAGCTGGTGGAAGCCAGACAGAGAGGGATTCTGGACGGCTATATCAGCAAGCCGGTGTCTGTGTCCGGGATTCTGGAGGCCATGAAGCAGGCCGGACAACCTTAATAATCTGTAAGGAAAACCTTAATCCAGTGTAAGGAAATACCATGACTGCTGTAAGCACTGGCAGCTATACTTCCATTATAAGAGAGACGGGAAAGGGGTCTGCCCGGCAGGGCAGCCTCCGGAACAGAAATCCTGTCTTTGCGGTTATCATACATTATGGAGGTATTGCTTATGTCGGAGCAAAAAGGATTCACACTGAAAACATTTGGTATGCCCTGGTGGCTGGCCGGGGGGATTGCGGCCATTGTCATTGCGGCGGCGGCGACAGGGGCCCTTTCCGCGGACCTGGCAGGGTGCTTTGCCCTGATGCTGTCCATTGGTCTCATCTGCAATGAGGTAGGGGAGCGGATTCCCTTCTGGAACAGCTACATCGGCGGAGGACTGGTGCTGACCTTCCTGGTATCTGCCTGCCTGTTCACCTACAACCTGGTTCCGGAAAAGTATGCGGAAGGCATGATCATGATCATGGATGAGGCGGATTTCCTGTCCTTCTTCATTATTTTCCTGATCACCGGTTCCATTCTGGCCCTGGACAGAAAGCTGCTGATCCGTTCCTTTGCAGGCTATATTCCGGCTATTTTCGGCGGCCTGGCAGGTGCGTCCCTTCTGGGGATTCTGGTGGGACTTCCCTTTGGGGTCAATCCGGTGAACATTATGCTGAAATACGTGCTTCCGGTTATGGGCGGCGGCAACGGCGCAGGAGCGGTTCCCTTAAGCCAGATTTATGAGACCGTTACCGGGGATGCGGCGGCAAACTACTATTCCTTTGCCATTACCATTCTGACCATTGCCAACATTTTCGCCATTCTCACCGCAGCCATTCTGCGGAAGGTGGGAGAGGCGAAGCCTCAGTGGACCGGGGACGGCACCCAGCTGATCCGCCAGGGCGGAGACTTTGCCACGGAGGATAAGAAGGTAAAGGTCGGCATGAAAGACCTGGGCGGCGCATTTTTCCTGGCCATCGGGTTCTATGCCCTGGGCAGACTGTTTGCAAAGGCCATTCTTCCGGAGATTTTCGGGACGCCCATCCACCAGTTTGCCTACATGATCATCTTTGTGGCTGTGGTGGCGGCAGCCGGCATTGTTCCGGAGAATGTCCGGGCAGCGGCAAAGAAGCTTCAGTCCTTCTTCAGCAGCAACCTGGTGCTGGTGATCATGGTGGGGGTAGGCGTGGATACCAATATCATCGAGCTGGCCAAAGCCATTACCCTGGGAAATGTGGCCATTGCCCTGGCCATCGTCATCGGCGCCATCCTTGGATCCGCCATTGTAGGATACCTGGTGGGCTTCTTCCCCATCGACTCTGCCATTACCGCCGGCCTGTGCATGGCTAACCGGGGCGGCTCCGGGGACCTGGCAGTGCTGGGCGCTTCCAACCGCATGGGCCTGATCGCTTACGCACAGCTTTCCTCCCGTCTGGGAGGCGGGATCGTGCTGATCCTGGGAAGCGTACTGTTCGGAGCCTTCCTGAAATAGCCGGAGTCAGGGGATTTTTGCCCCTGGCCTGCGGCCATCACGTGAATATAAGAAAAATAAGAAAAACAGTCATCCGGCTTTGCAGGGTGGCTGTTTTTCTGCGGTAAAATACCGATTGCCAACCTGGGGCGGTTATGCTACAATACCTTTACCCTCAGTGGACAAGGGGCGCGTGTCCCTTTGTCCGCTGAGGGTATCCTGGCGCCGGTAAGGCTCCGGGGGAAATTTTAAAAAGAGAGCGTACCAGAATATGACACGACTGCTAAAGGATACGGGGGAAATGCTCCGTGATCATACGTTTCTAAAGAAAGCCATTACCATTGCCCTGCCGGTGGCCATGCAGGGCATGCTGAACACCATCGTCAACCTGGTGGATACCCTGATGATCGGGACCCTGGGGGAGACGGCCGTGGCCGCCGTGGGCCTGGCCAACAAGGTCTTCTTTGTGTTCTCCCTGCTGGTGTTCGGGGTGGTCAGCGGCGCCGGGGTTCTGGCAGCCCAGTACTGGGGCAACCGGGATCTGAAGAATATCCGCAGGGCCCTGGGAACCGCCCTGATGATTGCGGGCCTGGGTTCCCTGTTCTTTGTGGTGCCCGGCATCTGGAAGCCGGAACTGGTTATGCGGATTTTTACCACCAGCGGCAATGCCGTGGCCCTGGGAGCCACCTACCTGCCCATTGCGGCCCTGTCCTACCCATTCATCGCCATTACCAATGTGTATGTGGCCATGATGCGGTCTGTGGGGCGGGTGAAAGCGCCGGTGGCCATCAGTTCCATGGCTATTGTCATCAACATTGTGCTGAACTATATCCTGATCTTCGGAAAATTGGGCATGCCGGCTATGGGGGTGGCAGGGGCTGCCGCCGCGACCCTCATCGCCCGGATCGCAGAAAGCGGGGTCATGCTGCTGGTGGTGTATCTGACCAGGACCCCTCTGGCCTGCCGGCTGGGGGAGATGTTCGGCTTTGGGCGGGCCTTCTTCCGCCAGTTTGTGTCTACCTGCACCCCGGTGATTGCCAATGAGTTCATGTGGGGGCTGGGCACCACGGTTTACTCCATGGCCTACGGGCGCATGGGGGACGATGCGGTGGCTGCCATTACCATTGCCACCACCATCCAGGATATTGTGGTGGTCCTGTTCCAGGGCTTAAGCGCTGCCACCGCCGTGATCCTGGGCCATGAGATGGGGGCAGGGCAGTTAAAGCGGGCAGAGAAGTATGCCAGGGAATTCTTTCTTCTGTCCTTTCTGACCACCCTGGCTGCCATGGGCATCTGCTACGGCATCCGCTGGCACGTGATCGGTCTCTACCGGATTACGCCCCAGGTGGCCCAGGCCGTGAACCTGTGCCTGCTGGTGTTTATTCTCTATATGCCTTTTAAGAATTTTAATTTTATCAACATCGTAGGGGTCCTGCGCAGCGGCGGTGACACAAAGGTCTGTCTGATTATTGATACCAGCGGCGTGTGGGCCATCGGTATCCCCATGGCTTTTCTGGGCGGCCTGGTCCTTGGCCAGCCTATCTATGTGGTATATGCCATGGTCCTGTCCGAGGAGCTGTACAAGGCTGTTGTAGGTTACCTGCGCTACCGCCAGAAGAAATGGCTCCGGAACCTGGCTGTGGAACTGGAGGGAGCCCCTTCTTTATAAATATACGGAATCCGGTGATACCCCCCGGCTGCCGCTTTTGAAATCCGGCAGTCCGGGGGGTAATTTACTCATTTGTGAACTGTTACGGGGGTATACAAATCTGTAACAGTTCAGCCAGGTCATCTTCTTGCCCCCGAAAAGCGTCGGGGACA
>CAJTOV010000076.1 GCA_910577765.1 uncultured Lachnospiraceae bacterium | reverse complement strand
ATCGGGCGGACGCCCGATGCTTCTTGTCCGGCATAGCCGGACAAGAAGATGCCCCACCCCGTGAATAGTAACCTTAAGGGGTATCTGAACTGTTGCCGCAGGGGATGTACACTCTGGAAGAACTTGCCATTATATAACCAAAATAATTTAATAAATGAAATAAATATTATCAAAATACTTGAAAAAAAGTAAAAGATCGTTTATTATAATAAAAATGAAACAAATATGGTCAATAAACAATGGAAAATGGCCATATTTTGGAAAGGAGCCGAGTATGAGTGAGGGAAACAGACTGAAATTCTATGCAAATGGGAGGTTTGTGGAATCCAGGACAGAGAAGTATCTGGACGCTTATGATCCCAGTACCGGGGAGGTGACGGCGCAGGTTCCCTGCTGTACCAGGGAGGAGGTAGAGTATGCCATCTCCTGTGCCAGGGAGGCCTGGCCCGGGTGGGCGGCAACGCCGGTGATCAAACGGGTGCAGATTCTCTACCGGCTGCGGGATCTTCTGGTGGAGCACATGGACGAGCTGACCCATCTGGTGGCCTGGGAGAACGGAAAGGCCTGGGAGGAGGCAAAGGGGGATGTACTGAAAGCCAAGGAGGCTACGGAGCAGGCCATCGCTGCCCCGTCCCTGATGATGGGGGAGAGCCTGATGGATGCCTCCGCAGGCTATGATACGGTCCTTTACCGGGAACCTTTGGGCGTATTTGCGGGGATTGTACCATTCAATTTCCCGGCCATGATTCCCATGGGATGGATGACCCCCATGTGTATTGCCTGCGGAAATACCATCGTGCTGAAGGCAGCTACCTTTACGCCCCGGACCTGCATGCGGATTGCAGAGCTTTATAAAGAAGCCGGACTTCCGGACGGGGTCATCAACATTGTCACCTGCTCCCGGACCGAGGCGGAAATCTTTCTGAACCATCCGGATATTAAGGGGATCACCTTTGTAGGTTCCACCAGTGTGGGGAAACATATTTATGCCACGGCGGCAGCTGCCGGGAAACGGGTCCAGGCACTGTGCGAGGCCAAGAACCATGCCCTGGTTCTGGAGGATGCGCCCATTGAGCGGACTGCGGCCGGGATCATCAATGCGGCCTTCGGGTGTGCCGGGGAGCGGTGCATGGCCCTGCCGGTGGTGGTGGTCCAGGAGTCTGTTGCGGACCGGCTGGTGGAGGCCATTGTGGAGCAGGCCGGGAAGATCGTGGTAGGCCCTGCTTATGAGAGGACTACCACCATGGGGCCGGTGGTCAACCAGGCCCATAGAGAGTCGGTCCTGGGGTGGATCAGGAAAGGGCTGGAAGAAGGGGCCAGACTGGTGCTGGACGGCAGGAATGTCCAGGTACCGGGATACGGGAAGGGCTTCTATATAGGCCCCACCATCTTCGACCATGTGACACCGGATATGACCGTTGGGGACTGTGAGATTTTCGGTCCGGTTCTGTGTATCAGGCGGGTAAAGGATTTTCAGGAAGGATTGAAGATCATGAACCGGAATCCGTTTGCCAACGGCTCGGTGATCTTCACCCAGAACGGCCATTATGCAAGGGAATTTGCAAGACATACCCATGGCGGTATGGTGGGGGTTAATGTGGGAATCCCGGTTCCGGTGGGCATGTTCCCCTTCTCCGGCCACAAGGACTCCTTTATCGGAGACCTTCACTGTCTGGGCAAGGACGGATACCGGTTCTACACGGAAACCAAGGTAGTGACCAGCCGGTGGTTTGACCAGGAAGAGCAGAATAAAAAGACAGTCAGCACCTGGGACGGAACCATCTGACAGACGTCCGGCGCCGGTCAGACAGAAACGCGCCGTGGAAAGGCCTGGCAGACTGCGGCGCCGAAGATCCCCGGGAGTCCGGGAGAAGACACGGGATGCCGTGACAGTTTGGGAAATCCAGAAAGGAGAAGTATATGAGCATCATCCAATTTGACACCGCAAGGGAGCTGGATGTAATCCCCATTGGCAGGATCTGCCTGGATTTTAATCCGGTTGAATACTTTAAGCCCTGGCCCCAGTGTGACAATTTCAAGAAATATGTAGGCGGTTCCCCGGCCAATATTGCCGTGGGTATGGCACGCCTGGGATGCCGGGTAGGCTTTATCGGGTGTATATCCGACGACCAGATGGGGGATTTCTGTACCCAGGTATTCCTGGAAGAGGGGATCGATGTATCCGGCATTGTCCGGGCCAGGCATGGAGAATCCATGGGGCTGGCGTTTACCGAGGTGGTCAGTAAGGACCAGTGCGGCCTGATCATGTACCGGGACCATGTGGCAGACCTGCAGCTGGAGCCTTCGGACGTGTCGGAAGCCTATATCCGCAAGGCGAAAATGATCGTGGTCAGCGGGACGGCGCTGTCAGCCAGCCCCTCACGGGAAGCGGTCTTAAAGGCAGTCTGTTATGGGAAAAAGCATGGGACCGTAATCGTGTTTGACATTGATTACCGGCCCTATACCTGGAAGAACGACGACGAGATTGCCATTTATTATACCCTGGTGGCCCAGGAGGCGGATATTATCATGGGTTCCAGGGAAGAATTTGACAGGACGGACAGGCTGCTGGGACGTGAGATGACTGATGAAGAGATTGCCGGCAGATGGTTTGGGGAGCGGGCAAAGATTGTGGTGATCAAACATGGAAAGCAGGGGTCCACGGCCCATGTGAAGGATGCGGGGGCTTACAGCATCCGGCCCTTCCCGGTGAACGCGGTCAAGTCCACCGGAGGCGGGGACGGCTATGGCAGTGCCTTTCTGAATGGCCTCTTACGGGGCTGGGATATCCGGAAATGCCTGGAATACGGAAGTGCTTCCGCCTCCATGCTGGTGGCCAGCCACGGCTGTTCACCGGATATGCCCACAGAGGATGCGATAACCGCCTTTATTGCCAGGGAAAAGGCGGAATATGGGGAAGAGGCGGCTGTCTGGCGGGTGCCGGACGGTTCAAGGCTCTGTCCGGCCCCGGAAAAACAGCCAGTCAGGAGGCCATAACATGCGTTGTGATTTAAAGAAGGCAATGGAGCTTGCGCAGGCCATGGGTCATGGCCTGCCTGCCTTTAATGTGTTCGGATACGAGGATGCCAAAGCCGTCATCCGGGCGGCGGAGGCAAACGGCTGTCCGGTGGTGCTGATGACCAACAAGGTTGCGGTGGAGCATATGGGAATTCCCATTCTTGCAGGAATCCTGCTGCGGCTGGCAGATTCCGCCAGGGTACCGGTGTGTGTCCATCTGGACCACTCCACAGACTTAGACCATATCCGGGAGGCTGTAGCCTGGGGGTACACATCCGTGATGCTGGACGGTTCCCAGCTTCCTTATGAAGAAAATGTAAGGATTACCAGAGAGGCAGTAACGATTGCAAGGCCAGGGCAGGTAAGTGTGGAAGCGGAGATCGGTTCCGTTGGCTACAGTGACAATTCCGCTGCCCAGAGCCGGTTTACCGACCCGGAGGAGGCTGCGGCTTTTGTAAAAGAGACCCAGGTGGATGCACTGGCTGTAGCGGTAGGTACCGTACACCGGATGGAGCATCAGGGGGTGGATCTGCAGTTTGGTCTGCTAAAAGAGATACATAGCAGGGTACCGGTTCCCCTGGTGATCCATGGTTCTACCGGGGTAACAGACCGGGATTTAAAGGAGCTGGTCCGCTGCGGAGCCTGCAAGATCAATATGGGGACCGTGCTGCGGATTACCTTCGGAAAGGCCCTGCGGGAGCAGATGGAGGCAGATGCCCATGTATATGACCGGATTGCCCTCTTTAAGCACTGCATGGATGCGGTGGAGCAGAAAGCCGCGGAAAAAATCGGATGTCTGTAGGAAAAACCGGATCAGTCCACAAAAAATGAGCAAGTTACCCAAAATATACCCATAATACATTTAGAAAATGTAAATTTTTGAAAAATAAGTTGACTAAATATGATTCAAATGATAATATAAAAATACAAAACAACGGAAAATAATAGAAATAGATTCATTTTGCTGGTAAATATTTCCAAAAGGAGGACAGACCGGATGAAAGCGGCGGCAATTGATCTTGGAAGCAGTTTTGTAAAGGCAGCGTTGCTGGATATGGACCATGGCTGTGTCCGGGAACTGGAGAAGCGGACATCGCCGCCCAGAAAGGAGTACCAGGACAAACTGCTGTTTGAGGTTCCGGCCATGGATTATGTGGAGATCATCCGTGAACTTCTGGAGCGGTGGAGCAGACAGTACCCGGACCTGGAATGTCTCCTTTTGTCCACCCAGATGCACGGATTTGTCTATGACCCGGAGGGAGAAGGAAGCTGTCCTGCCGGTGATTCCCGCCGGAGTCCCGTTTATATTTCCTGGCAGGATATGCGGTGTCTCCATAGGAGGGACCAGGAGGACACCTACCTTTCCTGGCTCCAGAAGCGGTTCTCCAGGAAGGATATGGAGGACTGCGGGGTCTATATCAAGCCTTCCCTGGGCATGTGCAATCTGGTGACCCTTCTGGAGGAGAACCCGGACCTTCCAGGAGACGGAACCCTCTATACCCTTGGTTCCTATGTGATCAGCCGGCTCACCGGCAGAAATATCTGCCATATTACCAATGCAGCCTGCTGGGGGCTGGTGGATGTCAGAAACGGATGCTGGTCTGCCAGGATGGTGGAAGCAGCGGGGCTGGCAGGGATCACGCTTCCGGAGCTGGCGCCTGCGGATGATACGCTCTGCGGCATTTACCGGGTCAACGGATGTGAGATCCGGGTGTACCCGGATTACGGGGACCAGCAGATTGCGGTGCTGGGTTCCATGGCAGGAGACGGGGACGGCCTGGTGAATATTGCCACCGCTGCCCAGGTATCCCGGATCTCCAGGACCTTCGTGCCGGGGAACTATGAGGTGCGGCCTTATTTTGAAGGGAAATATTTAAATACCGTTTCCAATATGCCTTCCGGCAGGGGGCTGGATGTGCTGGTGAAGTTTCTTCTGGAAAGCACACAGCTTCTGGACGGCAGGAAGATGACCATCGGGGACTTCTGGAAGACTGTGGAAAAGCAGTTTGTGTATGACCCCAAGGGGCTGCAGGTGGATATGAGCTTTTATGCAACACCGGACAAGCTGGACGGGGGAGAGATTCTGGGGATTACCCAGAATAATCTGGATATCAACACCCTGTTCTCTGCCGCCTTCCGCAACATGGCGGATACCTACCGGAAGCATCTGGAAGGTCTGCCGGGGGAGGGAGCCATGGAACAGGTGGTCTGCTCCGGGGGCGTGTCCTGGAAGCGGCCGGAGCTGGTGGCCATGATCGGAACGGTCATGGGAAAGCCTTGCAGACGTTCGCCCCTGGATGATGAGGCACTTGCCGGTCTGTACCGGATGGCTCTTCTGTGCGGCGGCATATGCAGCAGTCTGGAGGACAGGAAGGACAGGATTCTGAAGGATAACCGTCCGCAGGGACCGGAACGGTTGCAATAAACATGGGAGTGGATAAGGATGAACAGGGTAAAGGAGAGATTACAGACAGGGGGATTTGTGCTGGGGACCATGATATCGGAGGTAACCTGCCCCAACCTGATGCGGATATTTAAGGCAGCGGATTTTGACTATGTGATTGTGGACTGTGAGCATGGGTATTTTGATTTTTCCCACCTGGCAGCCATGGCTTCCGTGGCCAATGGGGTGGATTTGCCTATGATTGTGCGGATTCCCTCCATTGACCGGGGGATGATTACCAGGCTTCTGGATATGAGTGTGGACGGACTTCTGGTTCCCATGGTCAATACCTGCGAGGAAGCGCGGCAGATTGTCCATTACGCAAAATACCCGGGCCTGGGCAGCCGGGGGGTATCCACCCAGAGAGCCCACACAGGCTACAATCCGCCTCGGCTGGAAGAATACTTTGAGATGGCCAATGAACGGACCATGATTTTCGCCCAGATCGAGACCCGGGAGGCCCTGGACCATGTGGAGGCCATTGCCGGGGTGGAGGGAATCGACGCGGTGGTCATTGGTCCCAACGATCTGTCCATTGATCTGGGCGAGCCCGGGAATCTGGCTTCAGAGGCCATGAACCGGGCCATTGACCGGGTGATCCAGGGGGCCGGCAGGGCCGGCAAGACTTCCGGCATTATTACCTCCAGCATGGAAGTGATCCGGGCATGCAGGCAGAAGGGAATGAATGTGTTCAGCTGTGACAGCGAAGTGGGGATGCTGATCAAGACCGCCAGAAAGGTGGCGGCAAGTCTGAAAGAAAACGCTTAAACAGGCCGGTGTCACGGTGTTCCTGTACCCGGCGCCCGCCTGGCCGCGGAACCGGGACAGTTATAAGGGGAGGGAAGATCATGCTGGATGTAGCAAAAGGGAATCTGGTCACAAGACTTTGTGCAGACATAAAGCTGCCGAAAATGATCCGGGTCAGGCAGCATTTCGATCCGTCGCATATTCCGCCGGAGAAGCTTCCGGAAGTGGTGAAGACCCGGCTGTCCAGAGAAGCCGTGGCATCCCGGATTCGTCCGGGCATGCGGATCGGAATCACCAGCGGCAGCCGGGGAGTGGCCAATGTGGCACTGGTCACCCGGAGTATTGTGGAATTTGTCAGGGAGAAGGGAGCAGAGCCCTTTGTATTTCCGGCCATGGGAAGCCATGGCGGTGCCACGGCCCAGGGACAGCGGCAGATTCTGGAGGCTTACGGGGTTACGGAAGACTACCTGGGATGTCCGGTTCTGGCCACTATGGAGACGGTGCAGGTGGGGCAAAGGCCCTCAGACCGGAAGCCGGTATTTGTGGACAAATATGCCTGTGAGGCAGACGGAATCATCCTGTGCGGAAGGATCAAGGCCCACACAGCCTTCCGGGGTCCCTATGAAAGCGGACTTTTAAAGATGGCGGTCATTGGTATGGGGAAGCAGCATGGGGCGGAGCAGGTTCATGAATCCGGGTTCCGGAACATGGGGCGGCTTCTGCCGGAGGTGGCCAGGGTGGTCTTTGACAACACCCAGATTCTCTGCGGGGTAGGCCTGATGGAAAATGCCTTTGACCAGACCTGCCAGGTGGCAGCCCTGACACCGGAGGAGATCTGGGAGCAGGAGCCGGGCCTGCTTCTGGAGGCGAAAGCCAGGATGGGAAAGATTCTCTTTGACAACCTGGATGTGCTGGTTGTGGACCGGATCGGGAAAGACATCAGCGGGGACGGCATGGACCCCAATGTTACCGGGCGGTTCGCCTGCCCGGACAGTGCCGGCGGCGGAATCCATACCCGGCGGATCGTGGCTTTGGGACTGACCGAAGCCAGCCATCACAATGCCAACGGAATCGGCATGGCAGATATTACCACCAGGCGGATTCTGGAGGATACGGACCTGGATGCCACCTATCCCAACGCGGTCACCTCCACGGTACTGGATGTTGTGAAGATTCCCTTTGTGGCGGAGAATGACCGGACGGCCATCCGGCTGGGGGTGAGAACCTGCAATGGGATTGACCGGGAGAACCCGAGAATCGTACATATCAGGGATACCATGCACCTGAGGGAGATTGAGATTTCCCGGGCCCTTCTGGAAGAAGCCGGGAATCATCCCCAGGTGGAGATTCTGGGGGAGCCGGCAGAATGGAAATTCAATGAAGAGGGAAACTTATGGTAGCAAAAAACTTTATATAAACAAGGAGGATGATTACATGAAAAAAAGATTAGCACTTGTCCTGGCTTCAGCCATGTTCCTGCTGTCCGCATGCGGTGGCGGCAGCACTTCCACGGCGACCACAGAAGCGCCCGGCAAGTCCCAGGCGCCCCAGGAGACGACGGCTCCGGCAGCCGGGACAAAGGAGACGGCAGCACCGGCTGCCGGGGAAGTAATCCGCATCGGCTGTCCCCAGCCCCTTACGGGAACCAACGCCCTGGTGGGAGACACTACCGTAAAGGCAGCCCAGCTTGCAGTAAAACAGATCAATGCGTCCGGCGGTCTGCTGGGAAGGCAGGTGGAGCTGGTGGTATATGATGACCAGGCATCCCCGGAGGAAGCGGTGAAGATTGCCACCAAGCTTATTGAGGTGGACAAGGTGGACATGGTCTGCGGCTCCCTGATCAGCAGCTGTGTGCTGGCATCCGGCCAGTTCTTTGAGGAGGCAAAGATTCCCTGTATCGGCACCGGCCTCAGTTCCACCTGGATGCAGCAGGGCTGGGATTATGTGTTCCGCGCCTGCCCCAATGCCGGTATGGGCATGCCGGCCCTGGCCGGGTACATGAAGAACCTGGGCATCACTAAGATCGCCATCTTCCAGGGCCAGGACGACTCTTCCGCCTCCGGGGCCGAGGATATGAGAAATGCCTGCAGGGAAGCAGGGATCGAAGTTCTGACCTCAGAGACCTATGTGGAAGGGGATACGGACTATTCCGGGCAGATTGCCAAGATTCTCAACGCAAAGCCCCAGGCCGTGTTTACCTCCACCTTTTCCCCCACCCAGGCGCCTTTTGCAAAGCAGCTCCGGCAGTTCGGCTATGAAGGTCTGGTGTTCAACAAGGAGACCTTGTCCATGGATAATATCAAGGTGGCAGGAGAGGCAGGAAACGGCTACTGCTTCATGTTCCCCTATGTGACCTACGCAAGCGTGGACCAGATCCAGGATCCGGCCATGAAGGAATTCAGCCAGGCTTACTTTGACGAGTTCAACGAAATGCCCTACCATGACTGCGCTTACAGGGCCTATGATTCCATGATGATTCTCAAAGAGGCTGTGGAGAAGGCAGGCACCACCGACGGGGAGGCAGTCCGGGAAGCGATTCTGACCATCAAAGATTTTGACACTCTGGGCGGGAAGCAGGACTTTACCAGAGGGGACGGCGAAGGTCTCCATCTGGAGAACTTTAAGCCCTGGATCGTGTGGGACGGCTTACAGATTGACCTGGACGGCTGGCTGGAGACCGACGACTGGGCAGCCATGAAGGAGTCCATGGGACTTTAGGCAGCTTGTTGGTAATGAAAAAGGCGGGTTGCAGATGACTCGCCTTTTTTAAAAAAGGTGTTGCGTCTGGAAGGAGGAAGCAAGGGGTTATGCTATTTCAGATTATTGTTTCAGGTCTGGTTATCGGCAGTATCTATGGTCTGATTGCACTGGGATACAGCCTGATCTACAAATCCTCTGGATTAATGAGTTTTGTTCAGGGGGATATGCTCACCTTTGGGGCATTTTTAGGCTATACGTTTTACGGGGTAATGGGGATTCCCTTCATCCTTTCGTTTGCCATGGTGATTCTTCTGATGTTTGCACTGGGATTTGCCATTGAAAAAGGAGTGATCCATCGTCTGGTTGCAAAGAATGTGCTTCCCATTTACACGGTTCTTGCCACCATTGCGATTTCTTATATTATTCAGAACGGTTCCATGGTACTGTTTGGCTCTGATATCAAATACTTCCCGCCGGTTACATCCATCAAAGGCATCCGGGTCTTAAGCCTTAATGTCCAGACCGAGGCAGCCCTCTGCATTGCGGCATCGGTGGTTTTTATGATCCTGTTCAATTTCTTTATGAACCGGACGCCTCTGGGAACGGCCATGCGGGCCGCCACCATGGACCCGATGGCAGCACGGGCCTGCGGCATTGATGTAGGACTGACCACAGGGCTTTCCTGGGCCATTGCCTCGGGGATTGCCGGGTTTGCCGGCATGCTCATCGGACCGGTATACGGAGTCTATACCACCCTGGGCTCGGTGATCGGAACCAAGGGATTCAGCAGCGCCGTTGTGGGCGGGTACGGCAACATGCTGGGAGCCATTGTGGGCGGGGTACTGCTGGGGCTTACAGAGACATTTTTGTCTGCCTATGTGTCTTCGGCCCATAAGGATATTATCGCATACTTTATTCTGCTGCTCTTCTTATTTGTGAAGCCTACGGGAATCTTCAATGAGCGGGCCATTGCTGACTGACAGGAGGGAAGATATGAAGACAACCACATTCAAAAAACAGTATATCCTCACAGGCCTGTTCCTTCTGGTCTTTCCCTTTGCGGCAGACAAGGTGTTCAACTGGAATTACGGAGTCCTTCTGGCCAATTTCTGTATTCTGTACATTATTGCCGTGTCCGGTCTGGATATTCTCTTCGGTTATTCCGGGCAGATCTCCATGGGGCATGCAGCCTTCTTCTGTATCGGAGCCTACGGTTCCGTGCTGCTGCACCAGCATACAGGCCTTCCGGTGATCCTGACCATATGCACAGGCGCGGTTCTGGCCACCCTGGTGGGGGCCCTGCTGGCCTATCCGGCTTCCAAGCTGGTGTTCCATTTCCTGTCCCTGGCTACCATTGCCTTCGGCCAGGTGGTGTACCAGCTGGTGGCCCAGTCTCCCGGCAACATTACGGGAAATTTCACCGGGAAATTCACAGACACCATTTCCCTTTTTGGGTGGAAGTTAAACTCCTACACAAAATATTATTTCTTTTCCATCGTATGTCTGGGGATATTCCTCTTTATTAAGATCAATCTGGTGAATTCCCGGGTAGGACGGGCCTTCATTGCCATCCGGGAGAACTCCCACGCAGCCAACGGCATGGGTATCAATGTCCGCAAATACAAGGTGATTGCCTTTGCCACCAGCGCCTTTTACACGGCATTTGCAGGGGGACTGTATGCCCATCTGGTCCGGTTCATCAGCCCGGATACCTTTACCCAGAAGCAGTCGGTGATGTTCCTGACCATGCTGCTGTTTGGAGGAAGCGCCTCAGTGGGCGGCACAATTACCGGCGTGTTCACGGTCCAGTTCCTCAATGAGATTCTCCGGTCCGCAGAACGTTACCAGCTTCTGATCTACGGGATTCTGCTTCTGACAGTGATTCTGGCTTTCCCGGGAGGTCTGTATGGGCTGGTTCGGCAGATTCTGAAAAAGAAAGGGGGGAAGTCCGATGCTGCAGGTTGAACATCTTACCTTAAAGTTTGGGGGCCTGGTTGCCAACAATGACGTGTCCATGACCGTGGAACAGGGAAAAATCACAGGGCTTATCGGGCCCAACGGTGCGGGAAAAACTACCTTTTTTAATTCCATCAGCGGCGTATACAGGCCTACCAGCGGGACGGTTACATTTCTTGGAAAGCGGATAGACGGATTGCAGCCCTATCAGATCAACCAGCTGGGAATGTCCAGAACATACCAGGTCATCAATCTGTTCCGGAAAATGAGCGTGGTGGAAAATGTCATGGTAGGGATGCATCCCCATATGAAGCAGGGATTTTTTGCCTCTGCCTTTAAGACAAGGGCAGAGCGGAGGGAAGAGCGGGAATGCTATGAGCGGGCCTATGAACTGCTGGACTTTGTGAACCTTAAGGACCGGGCCTTTGAGGAGGCAGGCTCCCTGTCCTACGGCCAGCAGAGACACCTGGAGATCGTCCGGGGCCTGGCCAGTGACCCGAAGCTGATCCTTCTGGACGAACCGGCAGCCGGCATGAACAGTAAGGAGAAGGAGGAACTGAATGCGCTTCTGTACCGGATCATTGACCGGGGCGTGTCCATACTGATCATCGAGCATGACATGAAACTGATGATGGGGGTGGCAGACTATCTCTATGTACTCAACTACGGAAAGCTTCTGGCCCAGGGTACAGCCGCAGAGGTCCAGGCCAATCCCCAAGTAGTCAAGGCATATCTGGGAGGTGATGAATAGGATGGGAGCATTGCTGGAAGTGAAGGATTTTCATTATTACTATGGAAATATCCATGTGGTCAAGGGGATAGACCTGAAAGTGGAAAAGGGTGAAATTGTGACCCTGATCGGAGCCAATGGAGCCGGAAAGACCACCACCCTGCGGTCCATCTCCGGTCTGACCCCTGGAGCAGGTGTCCGGGGCCGGATTCTGTACAAAGGAACCCCCATTCAGAAGCTTCACGGCAATAAGATTCTCCGCATGGGCCTGGCCCAGGTGCTGGAAGGGCGGCATATTTTTTCCAAGCTGAGTGTGTACGAGAATCTGATGATGGGAGCTTATACCAGGAAGGACAAGGCAGGTATCCAGGAGGACGTGAAGAAGGTGTATGCCCTGTTCCCGCGGCTGGAGGAACGGAAAGAACAGCTTGGAGGAACCCTTTCCGGGGGAGAACAGCAGATGCTGGCCATTGCCAGGGCCATGCTCAGCAAGACGGAACTGATGCTGCTGGACGAGCCGTCCCTGGGCCTGGCACCCATTGTGATCAGGGAAATCTTTGAGGCCATCAAAAAGATCCGGGAGGAAGGAACCACGATCCTTTTCGTGGAGCAGAACTCCAGGATCGCCCTGAATACGGCAGACCGTGGCTATGTGATGCAGACCGGGGAGATCACCATGGAAGACACCTGCGCCAGCCTTTTGCAGAATGAGGAAGTGAAGAAGGCCTATCTGGGCGGTGTGTAGACAAGGAGGAATCGGGATATGGGAATCAAAGTATTACTGGCACAGGATGTGGCAGAGTCAGGGAAGAATCTGCTGAAAGATCATGGATATGAGGTGATTCTGGCGCCTGACGAGAAGCCGGAGACCATGAAGGAGCTGATCCGGGAGTGTGACGCCTGTTTTTCCAAGACCTTCTTCTTCTCCGAGGACATTCTCAGGGAAGGCAGGAAGCTGAAAGTGGTGGCAAAGCACGGAGTGGGTGTGGATAATGTGGTGGATGTGGCTACAGCCACCAGGCTGGGGCTGTATGTGGTCCGCACGCCTCTGGCCAATATGGATTCTGTGGCAGAGCACACCATGGCCGCTATTCTGGCCCTGGCCAAGAATATGTTTCCTCTGGAAAAGGCAGCCAGGGCAGCGGATTTTGATGCCCCCCTGCGCTACGAAAGCCACGATGTAGGCGGAAAGGTGCTGGGGATTGTGGGTCTGGGGAATATCGGGCGGAGTCTGGCCAGAAAGGCGGCCCTGGGCTTTGACATGAAGATTCTTGGGTATGACCCCTTTGTCAGCAGGGAAGGCCTGCCGGATTATGTGGAACTGGCGGAAAATCCGGAGGAGATTTTCTCCCAGGCAGATTATGTAAGCCTTCATCTTAATGCGGCACCGGAAAATGACAACTTTGTCAACCGGGAGAGGCTGGCGCGGATGAAGTCCTCTGCCTGTCTGATTAATTTTTCAAGAGGTTCCAATGTCAATGAGCAGGATCTGTATGAAGCGCTGAAAAACCGCAGAATCGCCGGGGCAGCCCTGGACGTGTACAGCCAGGAACCGGTGGACAGGGACAATCCTCTGCTGACCCTGGACAATATTCTGCTGTCGCCCCACTGCGGCGCCCTGACCGTGGAGGCCATGGACCGGATGAGCTATCAGGGGTGCCAGGGAATCGTGGAGGTGTTAAGCGGGAAAAAGCCTTCCTGGTGTATGAATTATGAGGAGGTCCATGGTAACCGTACAGAGAGTACCTGAACGCCATAGAGGGTTTTTTTGTGTGTTCGTTGAATGTGGAGGGAAATTATGGGGAAATTACTTCAGATCAGGAGAGAAGACACAGTAGCAGTCGCCCTTTCCCCGGTTATGGCAGGGGAGACAGTGGCGTATTCCGGCGGCAGCCAGGTGACCGCCCTGGAGGACATCCGCCAGGGCTACAAGATCGCCTTACAGTCCATTGCCAAAGGCCAGGATGTGGTGAAATATGGCTGTTCCATCGGAAAGGCTACAGAGGATATCCAGACAGGTCAGTGTGTACATATTCATAACATGAAGAGCGGTCTGACCGGGCATATTACCTATGAATATGAACCGGATGTCCGTCCGCTGCCGCCGGCTTTGCCAGAGACTTTCCAGGGATACCGGCGGGAGGACGGCAGGGCGGCAGTCCGCAACGAGCTGTGGATCATTCCCGGGGTGGGCTGCGTGGATGATCTCTGTATGCGGCTGGCCCAGGAGAACCAGGCCCTGACCAGGCAATACGGACTGGACGGTCTGTATGCCTTTCCGCATCCCTACGGATGCAGCCAGTTAGGGGAGGACAACCAGATGACCCGGCAGCTTTTGGCCTCCCTGGTCAACCATCCTAATGCAGGAGGTGTCCTGGTGGTGAGTCTGGGCTGTGAAAACAATATTCCCGCAGAATTTCAGGAAGCGGTGAAACAGGCTGCCGGGGACAGCTTCAGCCCGGACCGGGTAAAGTTCCTGGTGTGCCAGGAGGTGGAGGACGAAATGGCCCTGGGGGCAGACCTTTTAGAGGACCTGGCCCGGTACGCCTCCCGGTTCCGGCGGGAACCCGTTCCGGTGTCGGAGCTGGTGATTGGTATGAAATGCGGCGGCAGTGACGGTTTGTCCGGTGTAACCGCCAATCCCCTTCTGGGAGCCGTGGGGGATCTGGTGGCGGCCAGGGGCGGCAGCACCATGATCACCGAGACCCCGGAAATGTTCGGGGCAGAGGGCATGCTGCTTCCCCGGTGTGTAAGCCGCCAGGTATTTGACCAGGCCATGGAGATGCTGAACGAGTACCGGGAGTATTTTTTGAAGCACGGACAGCCGGTGTACGGGAATCCGGCTCCTGGAAACTATGAAGGGGGAATCAGTTCCCTGGAGGACAAAAGCTGTGGCTGTGTCCAGAAAGGCGGCAGCGCTCCCATTGTGGATGTGATTCCCTATGGCAGTCAGATCCGCAGGAAGGGCCTTACCCTTCTGGCAGGTCCGGGAGGGGACCTGGTGTCGGCCACCAACTTAACGGCGGCAGGGGCCCATATGGTGCTGTTTACTACCGGACGGGGAACCCCCTACAGTACTGCCGCGCCTACGGTCAAGGTAGCCACCAACACTCCCTTGTATGAGAAAAAGACCTCCTGGATGGATTTCAATGCCGGAGTGGTGGCAGAGGGCACTTCCCTGGAACAGGCTGCCTGGAAGCTGTACCGGCAGATTCTGGGGGTTGCCGGCGGAGAGAAGACAAAAGGAGAGCAGATGGGGTACCGGAGAATCGCTATTTTTAAAAACGGAGTGACCGTATGATCCGGTGTTTGCGGAAAAAAGGAGATTCGAAGATGAAAGGTCTGTCTTACAGAACCCTGGAGGAAGTCGGGTATACCGGCTATCTGTGCCGCCAGGGAACCGAGCGGGTGCTGCAATTTGGGGAAGGCAACTTTCTGCGTGCCTTTGTGGATTATTTTATTGATATTGCCAATGAGAAAACCGGATGGGGGACCAAGGTGGTGGCGGTACAGCCCATCGCCCAGGGAAAGGCCCAGGAGATCAACGGTCAGGAAGGGCTTTACACCGTATATTTAAGAGGGCTGGAGGATGGAAAGAAAGTGGTCCGGAAGCGGATTGTCAGTTGTGTCAGCAAATGCTTAAATCCCTACAAAGAATACCAGGCCCTTATGGCGTATGCGGCATCCCCGGATCTGCGCTATCTTGTCAGCAATACCACCGAGGCGGGGATTGTATATGACCGGGATTCTCTCCCGGAGCAGAAGCCTCCGGTGACTTTCCCGGCCAAGGTAGCCCGGTTCCTGTATGAGCGCTACCAGGTTTTTGACGGTGATCCGGCAAAAGGACTGGTGATCCTTTCCTGCGAATTGATTGACCACAACGGGGAAGAGCTGAAACGCTGCGTGCTGGAATACTGCCGCCAGTGGAAGCTGGGAGCGGGATTCGAAGCCTGGGTCAAAGACCACAACCTGTTCTGCTCCACCATGGTAGACCGGATCGTTACCGGTTATCCTGGGGCAGAGGCCCAGGCCCTGAACCAGGAGAACGGATATGAGGACCGGCTTCTGGATACCGGGGAAGTCTTCGCGGTCTGGGTGATTGAGGGCCCGGAGACACTGGAGGAAGAGCTTCCGTTCCGGAAGGCAGGGCTGCCGGTGGTCATTACCGGAGACTGTACTCCCTACAAGAAGCGGAAGGTCCGCATGCTTAACGGGGTACAGACCACCATGGTTCTGGCCTCCTATCTGTCCGGTCAGGACATTGTCCGCAGGTGCATGGAGGACAGGGCTATAGATTCCTTCATGAAACGGTGTGTTTATGAGGAAATCATCCCGGTTCTGACCGAATATCCCAGGGAAGAGCTGGAAGCCTATGGAAGGGGGCTGTTTGACCGGCTGCGCAATCCGTTTATTGACCACAGTCTGCTGGCCATTTCCCTTAATACCACGGCCAAGTGGAGGGCAAGGGTATTGCCCACCATCAGGGAGTACCTGGCGCTTAAGCAGGAGCTTCCGCCTTGTCTGATGCTGGGCTTTGCCGCATATCTGAGGTTTTATCATGGAAGCCGTCTGGAAAGCGGCGCCCTGATAGCCCAGCGGGACGGGCAGGATTACCGGATCTGCGATGACCAGGCAGTTCTGGATTTCTTCTATGCCCACAGGGGGGATTCCTGGGCAGAACTGACTGGGGCAGTGTGCGCAAATGTCAGCTTCTGGGGAGAAGACCTGGGCCGGATTCCCGGATTTCAGAAAATGGTTCTGGAATACCTGGAGCTGTTTGAACGGGAAGGAGTCCATAGAGGATTTGAGATACTGGGCAGGCAGCAGTCCGGAAGGAGAAAAAGAACATGAAATCAATGATGATCAGTGAGCCTGGAACGGTTGTTTTCCGGGAAACCCCGGTGCCGGTTCCGGGAAAAGGGGAAGCCCTTTTGAAGCTTTTATATGGAGGAATCTGCGGCAGCGATCTGGGTTCCTACCGGGGAACCTACGCATATTTTGACTATCCGCGGATTCCCGGGCATGAGTTTTCCGCCGAGATTGTTCAGGTGGAAGAGAATCCCTATGGGTTGAAAAAGGGGATGATTGTCACCTGCAATCCCTACTTTAACTGTACCTCCTGTTATTCCTGCCGCAGAGGTCTGGTCAACTGCTGCAGTACCAACCAGACCATGGGATGCCAGCGGGACGGGGCATTCTCCCAGTATATTACCATGCCTATGGAGCGGATCTATGACGGCAAGGGCCTTCCGGCCAGGACCCTGGCGCTGATCGAGCCTTTCTGCATCAGTTACCACGGAGTCTGGAGAGCAGGTGTCCGGCCGGGAGACCGGGTTCTGGTCATGGGGGCCGGAACCATCGGCGTGCTGGCTGCCGTCGCAGCCAGGGCAAAGGGAGCCAGAGTCTATGTGTGTGATGTGGCAGAGAAAAAGCTGAACTACGCCATGGAACACTTTGGTCTGGACGGCGCCATTCTCAACCGTTCCCCGGAGAGCTTTGCAGACCAGGTGGAAGCCATAACCGGCGGGGACGGCTTTGATGTGACCATAGAAGCCGTAGGGCTTCCTTCCACATTCCAGAACTGCATCGACGGGGCCGCATTTGGAGGGCGGGTGGTTCTCATCGGCATCGGAAAGAAGAATCTGGATTTTAATTTCACCATGATCCAGAAGAAGGAGCTCAATGTCTACGGCTCCAGAAATGCACTGAAAAAAGATTTTCTGGAGTTAATCGACCTGGTGAAGGAGGGGGCTGTGGATCTGGAAAAAATCGTCACCCATGTGTTCAAATTCCAGGATGCGCCCCAGGCCTTCGCCCAGTTTGATGCACATGCAGATGAGATGCTGAAGGTATTGTTTGACTTTACATAGAGGAACAGACGGCGGAGAGGATCGGGCATTGGAATTGTCACTGCAAAAATCCGTCTCCGCCGTCTCCATGGAGAAACCGCTGACTCCACGCAAACATGGTCTCAAGCACCGGAAGAAAGCTTTCCCCCAGCTCTGTCAGGGTGTATTCCACCCTGGGGGGAATCTCCTTATAAATCTCCCGGTGGAGAAATCCGTCCTCCTCCAGCTCCCGCAGCTGCCTGGTCAGTGTAGACTGGGTGATGCCGTCAAGGCGGCGCATCAGTTCCCCGAACCGCTGGACTTTGTAGAAGGAGACATACCACAGAATCAGGATTTTCCACTTGCCGCCGATGACCGACTGGAGTCTGCTCATAGGAGCACACCGGGCCATGACCTCTTTGTTCTGGAACTTGTTTTCAGCCATTGCAATATCCTTTCACGAACCGGACTCTGTATCTTTTTTCTGTTACCAGGGACTGTCTTAATAAGCAGTATACCCCATTATCCAAGGTTTCTCAATGCTTTATTTCTGTCAGCCGGTTTGGGGGAATTTCAGGGGTTACAGTTCACGGGGCGGGGAAAACTGGACGAAAACAGACGTCAAGCTGGCTTG
>CAJTOV010000075.1 GCA_910577765.1 uncultured Lachnospiraceae bacterium | reverse complement strand
TTTTCCCCGCCCCGTGAACTGAAACTATTCTCTTATGATCTTACATTCAAAGGCCTCCAGCTCCCAGTCACCGGCCTTCACCCTATGATCATTGTGATTGATCATCATCCGGATCCGGTTCCCTTCTTCTCCCCTGGTGACGATCTCCACCCCCGGTTCTGAGGAAATGGTCCCGATCCCATTATCATCCAGGATCCGTCCCATGAGCGCTGCCAGCGTATCCCCGTCCGGTGCACAGCCCACATAGTAGATCATACCCTTTTTGCAGGCCTTCCGGGTGATGGCTGCATAATCCGTATAGAAAGAATCCCCATAGCGGTAAAGCACCTGGGCATCCTCCGCCACCAGCATATCACGGAATATCCCGCCTGTGCCGGATGCGCCCTGACAGGGGCCCTCTCCCACCAGCGGGAAAGCTTCCAGATCCTGCAAACTCTCGGTTTCATCCACATATACGCCGGCCAGATCCCTGTATCCTATCGGGATCATCTCACCGAAGACCAGGTTGTTATCCTCATTCTTCACCGCGTGGCGGAAGGTCAGAACCACGGTGCCGCCTTGTTCCGCAAATGCTTCCACTTTCTCACGGAAGGCAGGCTTTGTGATAATCATCTGGGGCAGCACCAGCACCTTATAGCCGGCAACATCCGCCTGCTCCGGGATCACATCTACCATGACATTTTTGTCGTAGAAGGCCTTATGGTACTTCTTCATCTCATTGTGGCAGTCCAGAAGGATGCTCTGTCTCTGGATCCGGAAAGCGGCCAGTGAATCATAGTCATAGACAATGGCCACCTGACTGCGTACCGGCGTTTCCAGAATCTCCTGATACTGCTTCACATCCTCAAAAAAGCTCTTGACCTCATAGAATTTGCGCCGTTTTACATTATCAGCATCCACCACACCATAGCAGAACTGCTCCGCCCCTTTGGTGGCACCCCGGTAGCGGAAGTACATCATAGAGGTGCAGCCCCGGGCCATCCCCTGGTAAGACCACATCTTCGCCTGATTGGGCCTGGGGAGGAATCCGGTGACATCATGCCCCTGGGCTCCCATAATCGCTTCCGTGATCCAGAAGTTCTTCTGTTTTAAGCCACGGATATAATCCAGGCCAAAGGCGATCTCATTGGGAGCCATAGGCTCCTTCTGGCCGCCCCATACCGGATAATTGTTAAATGCCACAAAGTCCAGCTTCTTTGCCACCCGGGAATAATCCACATGCTTATCCAGACCGCCTCCCGGGAAATCATGCATCACATTGGCATCCGGCGCGATCTCCTTGATCAGGTCATACTGGAAATGGATAAAGTTCACAATACTTTGGCTGCGGAACCGCTCCCAGTCCAGGCGCAGGGCCGGATTGTGGGTGGTAATGGTGGCTGTGGGTGTGGGAATCTCATCAAAGCTATTGTACTCCTGGGACCAGAAGGTGGTTCCATAAGTATCATTTAACAAGTCAATATCCCAGTGAAACTTATTCCCCAGATAATTCTGGAATGCCTTCTGACACTGCTTACAATAGCAGACATCGCTTCCCTCGTGACCGGTCTCATTGTCGATCTGCCAGGCCACAATGGCCTCTTCATCCTTATAATGTTCCACCAGGGCGCGGACGATCTTCTCCGAATAGTGGTACATGGCCGGACTGTTAAAGCAGTACACATGGCGCCCGCCAAAGGCACGCTTTGTCCCGTCCTCAAATTCTGACAGAATATCCGGATATTTCCTTGCCAGCCAGGCCGGGATCGTCGCTGTAGGAGTCCCCATGATCACATGGAGCCCTTTCCTCTTCGCCATGGCGATCACCCGGTCAAAGAAGGAGAAATCATAATTCCCCTCTGTCTTCTCCATCATGTGCCAGGAGAATTCACCGATCCGGATCACATTGCCCCCCATCTCCAGGATGGTATCCATATCTGCTTCCATAAGGGACTCATCCCACTGTTCTGGATAGTAATCTACACCAAGCCACATAGTCTACTCCTTTCTGCTCCTCAGTTCTTTCACCATCTTGTCATAGAACTCTCCGGTCAGCCTGTAACCTGCCTTATACATCACACAGCAAAGCATGGACAACAGCGCCGGGATCGCGATCATGATCACCCGCATCCCCAGGACTGTGGCTGCTCCGGGAGTCACCCCTGCCTTCCAGCCGATCATAGTCAGGCCCACACCACTTACAAAGCCGCTGAAGGCTCCTGCAAATTTCACGATAAAGGTCTGCATGGAAAACAGGATACTTTCATTATGGGTCCCCAGCTTATACTCACCCCCGCTTTCCGTCGCGGAACAGTGTCACTGTATTCCAATGACGTGAAAAACACTCCTCCAGCACATTTTTCATCATCAGATAATAAACGTCCTCCATTTGTTCCTGGATCTCCAGCATCTGGGCAATCCCAATACATCTGGATCTTCCGCCTTTTCCTGCCGGTGTTCCCTGCCCTTCCGCTGCTCTGCCCGGTCCATCACCCGGACGATTTTCCTGATAACGCTGGTTTACGGTCTTGTACCCAAACTCCTCTGCCAGACGAAACACCTTTTCCCTTGTTTCGCTGGTCACACTCAGCGTCTCATCCCGGTTAAGCACACGGGACACGGTCGCCTGGGACACGCCTGCCTTGTTTGCAATATCTTTTAAAGTTGCCATTTTGACACCTCCTGTAGCAGTTACAATTTTACTATTATTTTTACGGATATTCAATGCCAAAAAGGCTGGCCTACATGTATTTATGAAAGGAACATGTTGCTGTCTGCCGGGTACCAGTGAGCAGCACAGGAAACACAGCGCAGTAAGGGCCAGGACACCAGAATGCCCTGACCCTTGCCGCTTCTCTTATTTTTGTGCACAGACCCCTGATCTGCAGTCTTCACACCAGAATATTTCCAAAATAAACCACTCACTGCTCCTGGGCAAACCCGAAAAACTCCTTCACATTATTGTAACAGACATCCTCAATAATCCCTTTAAGATCCTCTTCTCTTCCGAAGTACTCGCCCCGCTCCACCAGCCGGCCCAGGTAGTCGCACAGCACCCGGCGGTACAGCTCGTGCCGCGGATAGCTGATGAAGCTGCGGCTGTCTGTGAGCATTCCCACGGAAAGGGATACCGGATACAGGTTGGCGCAGGCCTCAAACTGTCTCTGCAGGCCATAGGCCTGGTCATTGAACCACCATGGCGCGCCTAACTGCACCTTGGCCTTAACTCCTCCCTCACAGAAGCCTGCCGCCAGCACGGCCCAGTTCTCGCACTTGGTGCCGTCCAGGGGATACAAGATGGTCTTTGGAAGCTCTCCGGCCCTGGTCAGGGCATCCAGAAGCTGTCCCACACTGTACACACTGCTGCGGTTGTCCGTACAGTCAAAGCCTGTAGACTTGCCTATGGCCGCCACTTTGGCGGTATTGGCATTAAGGTAGGTGCCGATATGCAGCTGCATGACAAATCCATTGCGGCAGTAGCGGCGGCCCATCTCAAAGAGGAAGGCGCTGCGGTACTGGTCGCATTCCTTCTCCGTCAGGGGGCTGCCAGAAAAGGCCTTTTTCCAGATAGCTTCAATCTCCGGCAAGCTGTAATCCTCCCATTTAAAGTAGGGAACGCCGTCGTCGGACACGGTAGTTCCGATCTGGCGGAAGAATGCCAGCCGCGCCTCCAGGGCGTCCAGCATCTGGGCAAAGCTTCCCACCTCCATGCCGGCGCTGTCCCCCAGAAGCTTCATGTATTCGGCAAAATCCGCTTCCTCCAGGAACATGGCCCGGTCCGGCCGGAAGGCGCTGATGACCCTGGTCTTCATGGACGGGTCCTGCTGCATCTTCTTGTGGTATTCCAGATTGTCTACCGGGTCTTCGGTGGTGGACACCAGCTCCACATGGGAATGCTCCATACACCAGCGGCGGGTCATGTGCTTCTCCTGGATCAGCGCCTTTGTCCTGTCGTAGATTTCCCGGGCATTGGCCCCGGTCACCGGCTCGTCTATGTCAAAATACCGCTTCAGCTCCAGGGCGCACCAGATGTAGATGGGATTGCCGATCATCCGGGGCAGCACCGAGGCGAAGGCCATGTACTTCTCATAGTAGCTGGCATCCCCGGTAATGTACTTCTCGTCAATGCCGAAGCAGCGCATGGCACGCCATTTGTAATGGTCCCCCCTAAGCCACATTTCCCCCAGGTCCTCGAACTCCCGGTTCTCGTACATCTCCTGGGGCTGTAAGTGGCAGTGGTAGTCAATGATCGGCATATGCTCCGCATAAGTGTGGTACAGACGGCTGCCGGTCTTTGTGGTCAAGAACAGCTCTTCGCTGAATTTTCCGCTCATAATGGAATGCTCCTTTCCTAAAACCCAATCAGTGCCCCGCCGTCCACCGGAATGCAGGTGCCGCTGATGTAACGTGCCGCCTCACTGCACAGGAAGGCCGCACACATACCCACGTCCATGGGATCGCCTACGGTTTTGGCCGGAATCCGGCCCATGATCTTGGCCAGTCTTGGCGGATCATTGTCCGTAGCCTTGTGGAACATGGGGGTGTCGATCCAGCCCGGGGCAATGGCATTGACCGTAATGCCGTACTCGGCCAGCTCGGCAGTCAGGGTGTGGATCAGGCCCAGATACCCGGCCTTGGCCGTGGAATAGCCTGCCACCTGGGGCTGTCCGATGTAGCTGGTCATGGAAGCCTGGAACAGAATGCGCCCGTGCCCCAGCTCCTTCATCTGGGGAACAAAGGCCTTGGTCAGGGCAAAGGCCCCTACCAGGTGGACATTGAGCACACTGACATACTCCTCCACACTCATCTCCCAGATATATTTCTTGCAGTGGTTGCCTGCGTTGTTAACCAGAATGGTCACCGGCCCCTGCTCTGCGGCGATCCGGTCTGCCATCTCCTGGGTATGGGCCGTATCCGTAATGTCGAACTGGTAGAATGCCACCCGGTCCCCAAATTCTGCCAGGGCTTCTGCCGCCTGCTCCGGTGCCTCAAAGCTTAAGACCACCACCCTGGCGCCGGCGCTTACCAGACAACGGGTAATGGCCAGTCCCAGACCGGTGGAGCCTCCTGTCACCACGGCGGTCTGCCCGTCCAGGTTATAATACTTTGCCATAGAAAATTCTTTCATCTGCGTTTCCGTAAAGGCTGCCATTGTTTGTCTCCTTGTCCTAATTAATCCGCGGCACATGGCCGCTTTGCATATGCCACTGTCTTTTCCTGATACTTGTAGGGAACGAAATATTCCCTGTGTCCCAGGGCCTCGCTCTTGGTCAGGGTCCCGGAGGCCACCTCCGCCACCATCCGGGCCAGGTCCAGGGCCTGCTCCTTCTGGGTACACTCTCCCCGCAGCACAGGGCTGGCGTCAAAGTCCATATCCTCTTCCATACGGACAAAGGTGTCCCGGTTGCCTGTGATCTTGATACAGGGGCTCACGGCGCTTCCCACCACATTGCCCCGGCCTGTTACCAGGAACACCATATGTGCCCCGGCACTGATTAAGTCCATAAGGCCCTCATTGTCATTGGGATTGGTGATGCCGAACTGCATCCAGTATGGGTCCGGCGTAGAGTCCAGCAGCCACAGACCGGCCCCTGGGGGCTGGCAGGATACCTTGATAACCCCCTGGATGGGACGGCTTCCGCTTTTGATCACAGCTCCCATGCTTTTCTCTTCAATGGTGGAAAGTCCCCCGGCAAAATTTCCCGGGCTTACGGAATACTGGCGCACGTCCCGGCAGTAGTCCAGGGCCTTGTCATAGGTGTACTTAAGCTCCCTTCTGGCCTGTTCATCCACGCCCCGGGACACTAAAAGCCGGTCCAGGCCCACGGCCTCCACGATCTCCTCGAAGATGGCAGTACCTCCTAAATCCACCAGAAGGTCATAGAAATTGCCTACCACCACATTGCCGGCCAGGCCGCTGGTAAAGTCGCTGCCGCCGCACTCGGCGCCAATGACCAGATCCTTCATGAACATTTCCTTCCTGGGGGTGTGTTTCAGTTCCTCCAGCATTTCCCTCACCCAGGCGAGCCCCTGGGCAACGGCCTTTCTGGTACCTCCTGCCTCCTGGATAAACATCCAGTGGGCCGGCTTTCCTTCCTTTTCGGCAATCTCTGCCAGCCACCGTGGCTGGACGTACTCGCATCCCAGGCCCACGGCCAGCACCGCCCCCACATTGGGATGGCGGATCATACTGATCAGCAGGTTCACCGCATACTGGTTGTCCGTGCACCCGTCAAAGCCCATAAGCTCCACGTCCGGGTGTCCGGCCTGGTTCACAATGGAAGCTGCCACGAATTCGCTGCATTTTACCGTGTAGATCACCAGCAGGCGGTTGCGGATTCCCAGTGTTCCGTTGTTCCTGGCGTATCCCTGCCAGGATACCGTCTCCGGCTTTGTCATTTCCCTTGTCACTGCCATGTCAATTGCCCTCCGGCTTCCTTCCTACTCATATCTGGTATCCTTAGGCGCACCGGTCACCGGGTCCAGATGGCTGGAGCGCTCATCGTAAATGCTCTCCATCACATGGAGGTGCACCCAGGTGCCTTTGGAAATCTTCTTTGTACTTCTGCCGATGACCACGCCGTACTTGACAATGGATTCCCCGGCGGCAATCTCCTTCAGTGCGATCTTGTGTCCCAGGGGCACCGCTTCCACTGCCTCTATGGAAGGAAAGCTGCTGTCTCCCAGCAGCTTCACGGTTCCCGGCTCCAGGGCCTGCAGGGCTGTGGCCACATTGTCCTCCAGCCGGATCTGAAATGCACTCTGTTCTGCCATATATACTCCTTTTGCCGGGGCAGCCGCCCGGACATTTCCGGACACTCCCGGCCAGGCCTGATTTCCGGCCATTCCTCTGTTTACAGAATCCCGAACACCCGGAAAGCCTCGGTGGCAGACATGCCGCCTTCAATGGCCTTGCGGACCTTCTTCTCCCCGGCTGCCTTTTCCAGGGACTTCTCGATACATTCCTCCGCCACTTCCTTCGGGATAATCAGCACCCCGTCCATGTCTCCGAACACCAGGTCCCCGTCGTGGATAATCACCTTGCCGATCTCGATGGTGCAGCGGAAATCAATGACATTGGTACGGATGGAGGAATCCTGGGCCCACCGGTCCGCGGCAAATACCGGGAAATTCTGGGCCAGCACCTGGGGCGTATCCCGGGTGTATCCGTCCAGCACCGCCCCCACGGCTCCCCGTGTTTTGGCTGTGGCCGTAAGAAGCTCGCCCCACAAGGCGGAATTGTGGGCGCCGGTGGCCACATAGACTTCATTCTTCTGCAGCTGGTCCAGAGCCTCGGTCAGCAGGCCGAAGGGCTTCTTCTGGGCCTCAAACACATCGCACTCCAGCACCGTACAGGCCTTGCCTGCCAGCTTCATGTCATCCCGCAGGGGATGGATGGAGGCAGGAAGGAACTGGTGGCTGTATCCCATCATATCCAGAATATCCCCTACCACCGGGGTGTACAGTTTCTCTTTCATCAGGGCGAATAACTCGTCCTCGTCTTTCCAGATTGCCATAGTCAATTCTCCTCCTATTGGGTCCATGGCGGCACGGCAGACCAGGCCGCCGTCACCCGGACCGTCTCAATGGTTTCCTCACCCTGCCGCCACCGGCATAATGATATTGGGCATGGTCATGGTAAAGGCCGGCCAGTAGGTAACAATAGCCAGAACCACCAGCATAACCGCAAAGAACGGAATCAAGGTTTTCCCCAGCCGCTCAATGGGCACCTTGGAAATGGCCGAACCGATAAACAGGGTAGAGCCAACCGGCGGCGTGATCAGGCCGATACCCAGGTTCAGGATCATGATACAGCCGAACTGGACCGGGTCCACCCCGATCTGCTGGGCAATAGGCAGCAGAATGGGAGTCAGCAGCAGAATGTTGCAGCTCATATCCATCATGGTACCGAAAACCAGCATGATCACGTTCATCATCAGCAGGATCAGGATCTTGTTGTGGGTGATGCTAAGGACTGCCGTAGCCATAATGGACGGCACCTTTAAGTAAGTTAAGCACCATGAGAACGCGCTGGAGGTTGCGATCAGGATCAGCACGATTGCCAGAGTATTTAAGGCATTTTCCAGCACCTGCCAGAAGTCCTTAAAGGTAAGCTGCCGGTAGATAAACGCGCCGCAGAACAGTGCCCAGATAACGGCTACTGCCGCGGACTCGGTAGCCGTGAACACACCGGCCACCACGCCTACCACCACGATCAGCACGGTAAACAGTCCCCAAACGGCATCCATGCCCACCTTTAAAAAGTTCCTTAAGTTAAATGCCTCGCCTCGGGGATAGTTCTTCTTCACGGACACATAGAAGCTGTAGATCATCAGGGCCACACCCAGCAGGATACCCGGCATGTAACCGGCAATAAACAGCCGCCCGATGGATACGCTTCCGGCCACGGTGGCGTAGATCACCATGTTGTGGCTGGGAGGAATCAGAATACCCTGGACCGAGGAGGTCATGGTCACATTGGCGGAAAAGTCATCGTCATAGCCCTGGTCCACCATCATGGGAATCAGAATGGTGCCCAGAGACGCACAGTCTGCCGCAGAGGAACCGGAGATGCCGCCGAAGAACATGGAAGCCACAATGTTCACCATGGCAAGTCCCCCGGGCATCCAGCCTACCAGGGCATCGGACAGTTTGATCAGCCGGTCCGATATCCCGCCCTTTCCCATGATCTCACCGGCTATGATAAAGAAGGGCACGGCCATCAGGGAAAAGCTGAACACGCCCTTGACCATCAGCTGGACGATCTGCTGCAAATTGAGTCCCATGTACATCATGCCCACCACCGAAGCGATGCCGATGGCATAGGCCACGGGAAAGCTCAGGAAAATAAGCACAAAAAAGGTGATTACCAATATCCAGATTGCTACTGTCGCATTCATCCTCTAACCCCCTATTCCGTAGGCAGGCCATTCTCATAGCCCGGAATCGTCCTGCCTGCCAGCTTTGCCATAAACACAAAGAAACGCTCGCTCTGCATCAGAAGCATACAGATTCCCGCAATGGGAACCGGCGCATACATGATGCTGTTTTTTACCGGAAGTCCGGACATAACACTCTTGGACATCAGCACGGTAAACTGATAGCCATAGACGATCATGAACAGGCTGAACAGAAAGATGGTAACCTGGGACAGCCCGTGAAGGACAGACATGACCTGCTCCCGGATGGATACCGGGAACAGGTACTGGATCAGAACCACCCGGATGTGCTTGTCCGTGCGGATGGCCAGACTGGCACTGATGAGAGCCATGTAGACCATGCACAGCAGGATACTCTGCTCTCCCCACCGGGGTGTCTTGGATAAAATATATCTGCAAAATACCACATAGGAGGTAATGCAGATGGACATAATGAACAGAATCTTGCAGAATGTCATAAACAGCCAGTATACGAAATCGTAAAATTTCTTCATCTTGTTTCCCCTTAATGAAAAATAAACACACTGCCAGCCGGTCCATGCTGCGGCAGGTCTTACAGGCAGTAAAAAAACCGGAGGGACAGAGCCGTCCCCTGTCGCCCCCGGAACCTGTATCGCTGCCCGCCGCCGCTTAAATCCTGGACCGGCGGCTGCATCTGCTGGTTTTTCGGTTACTGCTGGATATCTACGATCTTCTGGAGAAGATCCTCAATTCCCTCCGTATAGTCTGCCCATACGCTCTTGCAGGCTTCCTGGGCTGCTGCCTTTTCCTCTGCGGAGCACTCAATAATGGTAACGCCCTTGCCTTCCAGCGCTTCCTTCAGAGCCTTCTCCTCGTCCTCAATGGCTGCCTTGTTCCACTCGGATGCCTTCTTGCCGGCTTCCAGAAGAATGGCCTGGTCTTCTGCGGACAGCTTGTTCCACTGGGCCTCTGCCATAAGAATGATGCCGGGGCTGAAGGTGTGTGCATCCAGCAGGTAGTAAGGAGCCACCTCGTAGAACTTGTTGGAATCATATCCCGGATAGCCATTCTCGGCACCGTCCACCACGCCGGTCTGTAAGGAGCTGTACAGCTCGCTGTAGGAGATAGGGGTGGGCTCTGCGCCCAGGGCTGCCATGGTATCCATCATCAGGGTTGTCTCCGGCACACGGATCTTCTTGCCCTTGATATCTGCCAGGCTGGTGATCTCGGCGGAGGTGAACAGGTTTCTGGCGCCCTCGTCGGTGTAGGCGATACCTACCATGCCTGCGCCTACTTCCACGCCCTCATTGAGGAATGCCTGTCCCAGTTCTTCCGACTCCAGCACCTTCCACATGCCCTCACGGCTTCCGAAGATGTAGGGAAGACCGAACATATTCAGCTTGCGGAAACCATAGTCGGAAAGGCTGTTGGTGTTGCCTCTGTAGAAATCCACGGTGCCGCCGCCCATCTGGAGGGCATTTAAGCAGGTCTTCTCATCGCCCAGGGTGGAAGCGGAATTGACGTCAATCTCGATCCGTCCGCCTGACAGCTCTGCCACATACTCCGCAAACTTGTAGCCGGCCCGGGTGTTGATGTTGTCATCGCTGTTAAGCTCTGCGTACTTAAAGGTAATCTCCGGAGCTGCCGCCGGTTCTGCCTTGGCCTCTTCCTTGGTCTCTTCCTTGTCATCCGCCTTGGGAGCCTCGGTTGCTGCCGGAGCCGCGGGAGCTGCCGTAGTGGCGGCTGTGCTGCCGCCGGAACCGCCGCAGGCGGTCATAGACAGTACCATGGCAGATGCCAGAATCACGGATAATGCTTTTTTCATAATAGTTACATCCTCCTTTTATATGGTTTAAAATGTTTCATTGCTTCCGGTAAGAAATCCTTTCATACTGCTCCAGCATGCTGCGGAACACCACTTCCCCGCCTACATGGACCTGGGACTGTGCCGGCGTTTCGCTCCGTACCAGCAGATCCGTCATTATCTGCAAAGCCTGCTGGCACTGCTCATAGGGACGTTTGTTGATCAGGGCTGTCACCACCCCGCTCTCCAGATACCGCACCGATTCTGCGTAAAGGCCGCTTCCGATCAGCGGAATCCGTCCTGCCAGTCCCAGCTCTTCCAGGGCCTGGGCCATCACCAGGGTGGAACGGGAATTCACCGTACAGCACCCGACTACAGGCCGTTCTGTCAGAGCCTTCTTCAGCCGGTTCAGGGGTTCCTGGCCGATGTCATGAAAATACTCACACACCAGGGGCATGTGGACCTTCTGGGCTTCCAGATAGGAAGCCAGACCGCCTACGATCTCATAATGGTTGGGATACTCCCGGAATCCGGCACATACCAGCAGCTCTCCTGCCGGCCAGCGGATCATATCCACCAGCAGTTCTCCTGTAAGCCTGCCCAGCAGATCATTGTCCGGCCGGATACAGCAGAGCCGGCCGGACCCGGCCAGGTCATCGTCCAGAAGAATCACCGGCACTCCGGCCCCTGAGACCCTTGCAATGGCCTCACTGCATCCTTCCTCCGAATATCCCATGGTAATGAGGCCGCTGATAGCCTCCAGATCCAGTTGTCCCAGAGTCTCCACCAGATCGGAAAACTCCAGGAGAAGCAGGTTTAAATTGTAATCCCGGGCCACCGGCTCATAGTCTATGGCCGCATCCCGCATAAAATCATAGTAGAACCGGGAACTGCTGTCCTTTTTGGGAAGAACCACCGCAATGGTCAGAGTCTCCCGCTTTAAGTTGGCTGCCAGAGGGCTTGGGGTATAGTCCATCTGCCTGGCAATATCCAGAATCCGCTGCCTTGTACGCTCACTGACTCCTGCCTTGCCGCTTAAGGCCAGATGAACGCTGCTTAAGGAAACCCCTGCCTCCCTTGCCACATCCTTGATGGTCACTCTGGTCACTGTAACCGCTCCTTTGACTTAACAGATTATTAACTAAATCGTTTTAGTACTTCCACCGTGTTTATTGTAAAACGTCTTAGCCCAAATGTCAATAAGCTATTCTATTTTTTCCTGTTTTTAGATATAGTGCACAATTCCAATTGTAAATTTTCAACAGTTTTCATTCCCGGAAGCACCTTTTTACAAAATCGTTTTAGTATCCGCTTTACAAATGCATCCCCTGGGGATATAATGAAGGTAACCGCCCAGCCCTGCGCCCCGGTACATCCGGATGTCCCTGCAGAACCAGGAGGACATCACGGCGGACTCCCGGAAGCAGGAAGGCCCTGCGGCGGAACGCCGCACGCAAAAGGAGGATATATTTATGGAGACACCTGCCATCACCGTCCATACCAGGCTGACCCGGACCAGTTACCGGAAGTACATGTATTTCCACGTCTTCCGGAAGGATTCGGCCTGGCTGAAGTTCACGGCCATGTGCCTGCTGGTGCTTCTGTTCGGTCTGATCAATTTCCGGACAGGCAGTCCCGGGCTGGGGTGGGTGTTTGTGCTGCTGGCTGCCTACCTGCTGGTATCCCGGTATCTCCGGTTCTTCTTAAGCCTGAACCGGATATGCAGCCAGTACGGCCTGGACAGCCTGCCCAGGACCTTCTACAGCATTACCTTCTCGCCTTCCGGCCTGGACGTCAGCAACAAGACCGAGCATGCTTCCTATCCCTGGAAGCAGGTGCACCATGCCTACCGGCGGCCCGGTATCCTTTATCTCTATATGAATCCCCAGACTGCCTATCTGCTTCCTGACGGCATGATCCAGTGCGGTACTCTGGAGGATCTATGGAACCTGATCTGCTCTTCGCTTCCACCAGAAAAGAGGACAGAGTACCTGTAAATTATCCAATAAAAAAGGAGACCTTTCTTATGAAAATCACAGAGTTTGAAACCTGGTGGGTCAGCCGCGACAAATGTCTGTTCGACGCCAAGCGTCAGGGCGGAGCTTCCATGAACTGGGATGTGATCGCCATCCGCATCGGCACAGACGCGGGAATCGACGGTATTGCCACCTGTCTGGCGGCCCGCAGCGGAGGCGTGTCCGAGAACTATCTGTACGACAACATTGCCCCGGTGATCATGGGCCGGGACCCCCACGACCGGGAGGCCATCTGGCAGGAGCTGTGGAATGTGGACCGGCACCTGACCTTCTTTCCGGTATATCTGCCGGGGCCCATTGACGTGGCGCTGTGGGATATCTGCGCCAAGGAAGCCGGACTTCCTCTGTATAAATACATCGGCGCCTACCGGAACAGCCTTCCGGTCTACGCCAGCGGCAACTTCCACGGCACCATCCAGGAATATGTGGACGAGGCCCTGTATTACAAGAGCAAAGGCATCCCTGCCTACAAGGCCCATCCGGCAGGACCGGTGGACTTCGACCTGGAGCTTCACCAGAAGCTGCGGGACGCCGTAGGGGAGGATTATATTCTCATGAGCGACCCGGTGGCCGAGTACACCATGGGCGACGCGGTCCGGGTAGGCCGTCAGCTTGAGAAGCTGAACTACAAGTGGCTGGAGGAGCCTTTCCGGGATTTCGAGCTTTACAAATACACGGAGCTTTGCCGCACCCTGGACATCCCCATTGCCGCCACCGAGACTACCCGCGGCGCCCACTGGGGCGTAGCCCAGGCCATTGCCCAGCGGGCGGCAGACATTGTACGGGCCGATGTAAGCTGGAAGGACGGCATCACCGGCACCCTGAAGATCGCCCACATGGCCGAGGGCTTCGGCATCAACTGCGAGATCCACACCACCACCATGAACTACATGGATATGGTCAATGTCCACGTAAGCTGCGCCATCCGCAACTGTGAGTATTTCGAATATTTTGTACCTGAGGAGAACTACCAGCTTCCCATGAAGGGAGCCATGCCCATCCGGGAGGGACGTATCTATGTACCGGACAAGCCCGGCGTGGGCATGGAGCTTGACTGGGACCTGATCCAGGCAAGCTGCCGCAGCCACCGGATTCTGAAAGCAGAGGAGGAATAGAGAATGGAAGAATTAAAAGGCCGCGCCGGTATCGTCACCGGCGCATCCAGCGGAATCGGTTATGCCATTGCCGAGACTCTGGCCGGGGCCGGAGCCACGGTCTATGTCATCAGCCGCACAGGGGCTGTCAAGGAGGACATGCCTCCTTCCCACCCTAACGTGGTCCACAAAAAAGGGGACGTAACGGATTACGATGCCATGAAAGCCATGATCGCAGACCTTGCAGCCAGCCACAACGGCACCCTGGATTTCCTGGTGAACAATGCCGGGGCTACTGCCAAGAAGCGGGCCCAGGACTTTGACGACAGGGATTTTGACCGGATTATGGAGGTCAATGTAAAGAGTGTATTCAAGCTCAGCACCCTGTGCTACCCCTATTTAAAGGCCAGCGCCCACAAGGGACGGATCGTCAACATTTCCAGCATGAGCGCCCATTTAGGCTTTTCGGAGGTAGTGCCCTACTGTACCAGCAAGGCAGCCGTCTGCGGCATGACACGGGGGCTGGCCGTAGAGTGGGCCCAGGACAATATCTGCGTCAACAGCATTGCTCCGGGCTGGTTTGCCAGCAAAATGCTTACCGACGTTATGGACCCGGCCAGAAGGGAGAAGATTCTCTCCCGGATGCCGGTGCACCAGTTCGGGGACACCCGGGACTTAGGGGCCCTGGCCCTGTTCCTGATCGGCGACCACGGCAGTTACATTACCGGCCAGGACTATGCCATGGACGGCGGCACACTGGCGTTCGGATACTAAAACGTGTTTGAAAATTGCTTTCCGGCCGCTGTGCGCCACAGTGCGCACAGTTCTTGTCCGAAGCGTTACCCGAAACTTTCACACCAAGGAGGATTCCCACCATGTCTGAACCTTTAAACCTCCGGGAGCTGATCTCCGGCAGCGATGATTACAACACCCAGATGCTGTATTTTACCTGCTCTTCCCTGTCTGCCGACGACCGCTATCTCTACCTGATCAGCGACCGCACCGGCGTGCCCAACGTATTCCGCCATGATCTGGAGACCGGCCAGGAAATGCAGCTGACCCACAATATCCACGGCACCTTAAAGAGCTACGTATATTTCGAGAACACCCAGGACTATGGCCTGGGCAAGGCCAGCGTCTGTCTGGACTGCGACCGGAACCGGATCTATTACATTCAGGACCGTCAGATCTGCTGTTCTGATTTTGAAGGAAAGGAGCGGGTTTTAAATACCGTGCCCCAGGGCCGTATGACTGCCTTTACCCATGTAAGCGCAGACGGTACCCGGCTGTGTGTTCCCATGACCGACGGCCGCTGCCTGGACTATGACCCGGAGACCGAAGGCAGCGGTCTGGACAAGCGGCCTGTCTATGATATTGACGGGCGGGTCCAGGAGGAACATTTAAGCAGCTACCTCTGTGTGTACGACACGGCCACCGGTGACCTGGTTTACGAGAAAGAGGTTCCCGACTGCTGGATCACCCATGTCCAGTTCAATCCCGCAGACAGGGAGCAGATTCTCTATAACCATGAGTGGTCCAGCTTTGACTGCGGCATCCGCCGGATCTGGCTCTACGACCACCGGACCGGCGAGATCTCCCGGGTCCGCACCGAGGGCCTGGAGCACAACGGCCACATGCGCAGCCGCAATGACTGGGTCTGCCACGAGATGTGGCAGGACGACGGCAAAGCCGTGATCTACCACGGCGCCTATGACCAGGGACCGGCCTTTGTGGGCAAGGTGGACATGGAGACCCGCGATTACTGGGAGATTGCCCTTCCGGAGGACTACGATGCCTACGGCCATTTCACCATGGACCACTTTGGCCATCTGGTCTGCGACGGGTATTTCAAGTTTCCCGGGGAGATCAAGGCGGTCTTTGACAACAGCACGGACAACGGCCCGGACCCCCACAAGAAGGACGGCGCCTACATCTCCATCCAGAATGTGGAATGGGAGAAAGGGCTTATGCACTGGCAGCCCCTGTGCCGCCACGAAAGCGACTGGCTGGGCCAGGATGCCCATCCCCATCCCATCTACAGCCACAAGGGGGATTATATTTACTTTTCCAGCCGGAATGACAGGACCATCAAGGTGTACCGGGTAAGCTGCGGGACGCCTGCCCAACCAGTCTGCAAGTGACAGAAAGGTCTTTTCCGGAAGAATGTGTTTGCCCCATTCCCCTACACAGTTTCGCTCTTTCCGGCAAATTTATCATACTTGTCCGGATTATGCATAATTTTAATCAGCGCTGCACAAGCGGCTATCTGCAGGAACATGGAGGGGAAGCCTCCAATGCTTGCCAGAGTCTTGGCCCCTCCAACACCTGTAAATACTGCCATAACAGCAGACCAGCACTGTCACCATGCCGTAGCCCGAGAACATCCACCTGAAATTCCCCCAGATCCACGCTTTTACATTATTAACCATATTTAAAAAAGTGTTCTGGGATACAAAGCCCAGTACCAGTACCAGCACCAGAAACGGCGGCCAGAATACCCATTGCCTGATTCTGATTGTTTCATTTTTCTTCTTTGTCATTGATATTTCCTTCTTCCTCTCCGTAAAGATAAGCCCTGTTCAGCTGTATGCCGCCATCAAAAATGGCAAAAAACGTCACAAAGAATGGCAAATTCATTTTCTTTGAAAAAACAAACTTACCATTAAATTTCGCCACCACATTACAGATTTTTTTAAGTCGTTTTAACTACCTTTAAAAAATCTGTAATGTGGCTCCTCTTCGCCAAACCACCAGAACCGCAGCCAGTCATCCAGGACTATGCCGGCCAGGGCCACCGGAAGCCATAAAACGCAGTACTGCGGGCATATCTGGCCCAGGATATTGCCCAGAATCCGGCTGTAATCCCAGACTGCCCACCCCAGATACAGATTAACAATGCAGCCGGTGACGAACTCCAGGACAGTGATGATCCCTGCCCCGGCAGCCGTCTGCTGCCACAGCGGCATATTCCACAGGATGATCTTATTGATCAGCCCCAGACATATAAAACACATACCGCCCAGAATAAACATGGTCCAGTGGCTCCATCCCCCTCCAGACCAGCTGCCGTCATCTGGCAGATATACTGTCTTCCCCTCCTGCCGGTATACGGTGCCATACCCTGGCAGAATGATTTAGCCATTAGATACGGAATCCCAGTTTCCAGTTACGGGACATTTACCCCGATTCATATGTGAAGCGGGCTGGGAATGTAATATCTTTATACGTTGATTTTACCGCAACCAAAACTTATACAGCATGGTCAGACAAATTATTCCAGCTTCCAGACGGCTTTCATGGCGATACGAAATACACACTGATGACAGTTGCGATTCCGGTTTCGAACTCTTCTGAAAGGGCGAGAGCCTGCGCACTTCGTGAAGGATATAGATTCCAGCTCAATAAAGATGTAGCTGTCGGAGAGAGAATTGCGTTTAGGATTACAGTCATTTTATGATACTGTAAAATAACTGCTATACCATTACAGCAATTTATTTGGCAGCAAGTTCTATCCAATTGCGCCAATCCCCAGCAGAACGAATCCGAATGAAGCATTTATCCGATGCGGATACATATAATTGCGTCGCATACAAATGATCGATATCACTCGGTGACGATATAACAATTAACGATCCAGCATTTCCATCTACTGGCCTATTGGTTGTATGCTTAACTGTGCACCAATATAGACCAGTTATTACTGCATCATCAATATCTCCGGTATAGCTTTCGCCTGCTAAATCACTATATTACTGAGTGGTGAAAAATGGGTATTGTCGAATTCTGGAAACTGTGGTATGATTTGTGTTAGGAAAACAACCGTGTTACAAGGTGGTAAGCCTCCCTAACTTGAAAAAGAAGGGAGGTGGTGCAGATGGAGATGTTTTCATTTCAGGATCTGATCTTGTTTGGAACGTTTTTGATCACACTGCTTGCCTACATAGATAGGAACAACAAGCCAAAATAAATAAGCCTACCTTGTACTTAGCAGGTTCCAGGTAGGCTTATTGCTTTTCCGGGAGGCTAACCACTTTGTGGGCGGTTGCTTTCCTTATGCCTAAAATATAGCACATTTGGGAGGGGGATTCAACCCTCTTTTTATTATGTCCTGGCGCGGATCGGCGGCTCTGCTTTACAATAGACGTAAAGGAGGGCTTAAAAATCATGATGGAGAAGATACTGGAAAATATTATTAATGAAATGTCGCCACACATCAGTTCTGAGCAGTTGGAGCACCTGAGTAATGTATTGTATGTTAATTTCCATGGAAAGGAGATTCAGGAGCGTAAGTGCTTCAAAAGATGACGTACTGTAACGTCCTCCCTCTTTCTGCTATACTA
>CAJTOV010000074.1:17929-18157 GCA_910577765.1 uncultured Lachnospiraceae bacterium | reverse complement strand
TATAACGACAATAGCGCATGGAGCGATGATGATCACGTGTACGCACCCGTAGTTAACCTGGGTGAGGCTGAGGAATAAGCCAAAGACATGAGTGCCCCATAAGCATTCGGAATTGAATTTGTGGGAGCTTCAGTATCTTGTATAAGTCAGGATTCTGACTCCTGGCCTGAATGGACCGCTTTGTTCTGGAGAATATACCAGAGCAAGGCGGTTCTGGCATTTATCTGC
>CAJTOV010000074.1:0-17919 GCA_910577765.1 uncultured Lachnospiraceae bacterium | reverse complement strand
ACACTGTATCCTACATAAAAACATCCTTATCTGGCGACCGCAAATGTCTTATTTCCCATGCAAAAAATTCACTCAGGGTGTATAAACAAAAGAATTCTGGTTATAGTAAAATCAGAAGGAAGATTCGACAGCAGAAAATTCCTAAAACCGACAACAAATTTCTACATATCGAACTCTTATCCAGGGAAGCATGGACTTCCAAAGACACAAAATTTTTTACACCCTCGTTCTCATAGGTTAAGAGTCCGTAGACCACCATAACCGAATAAATCTGGTTTTTGGTTTTCAGCTCCGTCCCCGTGACCGCATACCCCTGAAGAACAATGGGAATCGGTTCCCCTGACACCATCAGGACCATATCATCCCTTACATCCTGGCAAGATCGCTGTTAATCCCATCTTGTATACGGGCAATATACTGTCTGTAACTGGTATAGTCCCTTGGCACCTCGCTGAAATCAATATAAACAACATTGTGTCTGTTCAAATGAGCCTTGTAATATTCATTCCCGGCAATCACCAGCCGTTCAAATAAATTCCCGGCATCTGCCACCTTTCCAAAAAACGCAGCAACCATGCTCGCCATGACACTTTTCCCAAACCGCCACGGTCTTGTGATACACAGATATTTCTGTCCGTCTACTCCCACCGCATTGAAGATATCTTCCAGAAGCAGGGATTTATCCACAAAAAACCGTGTTCCGGCAATTTCTTTGTATGCTTCAAACGGTACTCTGCTGTTCAAATATTTTCCCATATCTGCATTCCTTTCCTAGAGTGCGTTTCCGGCATTCCCTATTACCTTTTTCTATCTTATCATAAAAAGACAGCCAATACAATTTTGCTTTCTGGACGATCTTCAGATAACCCCTGTACTGGTTACAGATATGTTACAGCATAAGGCAGGGAAAACCAGACAAAAAGGATGGGACGCATATGTCCCTTGCTTTCTTTGAAGCAAATTCCATATACGCCCCATCTTCTTATGAATTCTGGTATCCAATCATGATCTTAATGATTTCCTCATTGGTCCCTTTCATTCCGTAACAGTTCAGATACCCCTTGAACTGTTACGTTTTTTCATAATTATATAACTCCTTTCCTCCATTACGGATAGAACACTGCACAAAGAATGGTCGTGGTCAGGCAAAAAAGAATACAGAGCGGAAAGCCGCATTTAAAATAGTCCTTCATGGAATATCCTCCCGCCTCCCAGACCAGAAGGTTGGGAGCCGTTCCAAAGGGAGTCGTAAATGCCCCTGACGCTGAAACCGAGACTGCCATGGCCCCTGCAAGTGGATTGATTCCTGCTGCCTGACAAAGCATCAGCGCTATAGGAAGCATCAGAACCGTGGCTGACGAATTCATCAAAAACTGCGTCATAAGCAGCATCAGGAATGTAATTCCACCCAGCAGGACGACAGGCGGCAGATTCTGTAACGCAGGACTCAGTTTATTTACCAGGTATTCCGCAGCACCTGTGCTTACCAGCGCCTTGCTGAGCGGAAAAATTCCGCCTACAATGAAAATAGTGGAAGTCGGAAATGCTTTGATTGCTTCCTCAATGGAAATGCAGCCGGTAAGCACAACGAGAATGGCACCAATGACTCCCGCGATGTGCATCGGAATAATGCCGGTAGCCATAGCGGCCAGAACCCCGATAAAGATCAGCGCCACAACCGTCATCTTCCTGGGGTCATGACTGCTTTTCCGCCCTTCCCCTTTGATCGTGATATCCTTGACCGGAAGAAGTCTGGTGCCCACAAAGCACATATATACCATTCCCACCAGAAGCAGCGGAAGGCCTATCCTGGTGTACTCGAAAAACCCAAATTCCCGCAGGGCTGAATCCTTCAGCACACCGTTTACGATAATGTGAGGCGTAGTCCCTGCCAGGGTAATGGTTCCTCCCAGGGAAGCAAAGTAAGCCAGCGCCATGAGAAGCTTGGATTTCTGCACATGGGCCTTCTCAGCCATGGAGCTTACAATGGGCATCAGGCAGGCCGTGGAGCCGGTGTCATTTAAAAATGCCGACAAACCTCCGGCTACGATTCCGGTCCCAAGGATCAGGCCCTTCTCTGTCTTTCCCAAAAGGCCAATAATCTTACCGCCGATAAATTCCGCCAGTCCGGTCTTAAAAAATGCCTCTCCAACAACTACCAGTCCCATAAAGAACACGATGGTGGTATTGCCAAACTCTGTGTACGCACTGCCGGCATCAATTAATCCGAATACTGCAAGAACGGCAGGGATGGCTGCTCCCAGGATCACCATATGAACTGGCTGCCAGATCAAAAGGATCACTACAATCAAAAAAATCACGCAGGTAAGTGTCGCCTGAAAAGTCATAACTCATACTCCTCCTTAAATTTCCCAAAATCTTTTGCTATTTACACACGCTATAATATTGACATGACAACTATATGTATTAGCAACTTATCAACCTGTCATTATTATATCCTATTTTTTTATGAAAGTAAACTTATATTTTTATTTCCGTGATACTGTACATTTATTCCCGTTTTATTTGTCTATTTTGACGGTTTTCGCGGCAAGACCTTGCCTCTGACAGTTGTTTCAGATAAAACCAGAAAATATGTCACTGGTGTATGTACCCTCAGTGGACATGGCATATTAGGAAAAAAGCAGGAATCATCGCGATTCCTGCTTTTTATAATTCCAGGTTCATAAATAACCGGTTTGTCTGTGACACGCATACCGTGGTGGTAAGCCCCAGGATTCCTTGTTCCCCATACACAAAGGTATCCCATGTGAAGAGCTGCTCATCCTGCCTATCCTTGTGGAATGGGCTGATATCCATATCCTCTGTCCACGCCGCATGGATAAAAATCTTTAAATGGCTGGGGCTGGGCGTAAAATATTTGCATATATAGTCATGGAGAAACATCTTTTCAAGGGCATCCTGGTCAAAGGTATGGTTGCTGCACACGGACAGAGGAATATAGCTGTAGTCCAGCTCGTCCAGATGGTCCTTTGCCGAGACGGAGCGCAGAATCTTGTAGACATACGCGCCTTCCTCCAGGCCCAGTTTCCTGCACAGCACAAGACCTGCCTGAATAATCCCGTGTTCCACCAGCCTATGGGGTTTGTTGGACAAATCCTGCTGGGACGGGATCTTGATACCGCCGGAAAAAGCCATGGACTGGTTTTCTCCTCTCTGACGGACCTCACGTACAAACGTCCCCTTTCCCTGAATCCGCTCCACGATTCCGCTGCTGGACAGTTCTTTTATAGCTGTGTTCACAGTGATCCTGCTGACATCAAACTGTCTGGACAGTTCCGCCTCCGATGGGATCCTGTCTCCCGCCGAATAGGCCCCTTCCTCAATCTTCTGCAAAATATAATTCTGTATCTGAACATACTTTGGAACATAAGAAGCATTATTTTCAGCAATCATTTATCTTCCTTCTTTCACGATCTGCTTTGAGTTTCTGCATGCCAAAAAATGGGCAGCAATTTTGCAGCACAGAAAACAGGGCGAAAGAAAGAAGTGGAAAAGCGCGCCTTACCCGCGGGATGCCTGGATAAATGCTCTCAGCTCATCGTCGTAAGTATTCAAAGCCAGGGAACAGTCCGGAGCCAGCACAAAGGGAATCTCTTTCATGCGCTTTAACGTATTCCGGGTAGCAGCGGCAATCTCCTGGGCCTTATGCTGTCCGAACAGCCGCTCGTCACATCCGCCCATGGGCGTGATGGAAGCGTCAAGCCACTGGGGTGCACTGTCAAGAGCCGGATTCCCGATAGCGCTTTCTGGCCAATGGAGAATGTCGATGGGATAATGGGCAAAATATTCGGGATTGACCTCCAGCCCGCAGGCATGTACCATAATCCTGCAGGGCTTTAAGGCATCCATCATCTCCAGATCATAGGGCTTTACAAACTCCTCCCACTCCTCCTTTGTCAGGTAGGTGGAACGGGAAAGCCCTGTGGCGCCGTAAAATACGCCAAACAGCCCATTGTCAATCAGGCAGCGGGAATAGGCCGCCATGGTGGCAGTGATGTTCCTTAGGGTGCGGTGTACCAGCTCCGGCTGCTGCTTCATGAGCGTAACCATCAGGTCCTCCCTGCTGGCCGCACGGTAACGTCCTATGGGATTGACCGCACACAGCTTCTGCAAAATGCTGGTTGGACACATCATGGTCTGGAAGACCGGCGCGTCATCCGTAAGTCCCTGGCACACCAGCTTCACTGCCTGGATCTGTTCTCCAAAGGGTCCCTGATCGCCGGGAAGCACGGTAATCTTCTCCAGATCCTCCGCACATCCAACCGGTCCCTTCACACACCTGGGCAGTACACCCTCGTAATTGCCAAAGTCAAACTGCCCTCCCCATGCCTCCTCATAGTAGGAGGCCCTGGGCTGCAGCTTCACATAGTCCCAGTCATAAGTAGTATGCCAGTCCAGCATGGACTTTGCAAAAAGCTCGGCGCCGTCATGTTCTGTCTCAATAAAATGCCTCCACGCCGAAACCGGTGGGCGATCCGCCAGTTCCCCATTTAATACTGCCAGTAAACGTTCTTTCTTTGTCCACATGATAAACACTCCTTTAGAATTTTGGATTTCAGTTTGATAAGTTGCCAAACATTCTAAAAAGAGTTCTGTTTCCATGCTAATGTATATTATAGCATGGCTTGCTTTTTGGGGCAATTATATTTTTCTGCCGTTATAAAAGTATACCATCAGCGATGCTGCGGCAACCAGTACACCTCCTATTATAGAACTTATTTTTACTGTCTCCCCCAGAACCACAAATCCTAAAAGGAGGCTGAACAGAATTCCCGAATAATTATAAATGCTGATCTCCGAAGCCGGAGCAAAACGGTAGGCATAGGTGATAAAAGCCTGCCCCAGAGATCCGAAAACTCCGATCAGGATCAAAAACGCAAACTGTACCGGATCTGGCATCACAAAACCCCTGAGCATAAACGGCAGGGAGCACACCGCACTGAAGGTAGAAAAGTGCATAATCACCGTCATCCCGTCCACCTTGTCCTTAAAATAGCCCAGAAACGTGTAAGCAATCCCTGAGGTAACAGCCGACAAAAGTGCCATAACAAGGGGAAGCGGGTCAGACTCAAAGCTTGGCCGGAACACGATGGAGGCCCCTAAGACCGACAGAATCAAAGCCGGAACCTGTATGGGCGACATCTTCTCCTTCAAAAAAAGGACGGCAAACAAGGTCACAAAAACCGGAGACAGCTTATTTAATATGGTAACATCGCCCTGAGCGCCATGGCTGGACGCGTAGAACAACGTAATCAGCCCCAAAAACCCGAAAAAGGAACGGCCGAACAGCAGCGGCTGGTAGCTCCTTTCCCCGAAAAGGGAGCCTTTCTTCCGGCGGATAATAAAGAATGCAGCAAAAAGTATAAACAGATTGCGCATAAATATCTGCTCCATGGTAGGAATCTCTTTCGTCAGACGCACCGCCACCTGCATAGCTGCAAATGAAAATGCGGACAAAATCATATATAAAATCCCTTTTTGTTTCTGAGTCATGTTTTCCATATCCTCCGTTTCTGTTTCTATTATACGATGTACATGTCTATATGTTGATATGTCATTTTATGTTCTTAGTATAGACCTATCCCTCACAGATGTCAATCGCTTTTTTGTTTTCCGGAAAATTTGTTACTATTCAGTTGTAACAGTTCTCTGGGCGGGGAAAACTGGACGAAAACAGACGTCAAGCTGGCTTGTAAGACTGTTTTTGTCCAGTTTTCCACATCGGGCGGACGCCCGATGCTTCTTGCCATTTCCCACAGTTTCTTCTATAATAGATAGCAGTTCCGACGGCAGCTAATCACCTCAGATACTCTCCTGGGGCAGGGAAGACGCCTTATGGAAACTGTTACATTTTTACAATATGAGGGAGGGGATTTTCCATGATCCAGGATATTGCACCGCATAAATTTGACAATGTCTACCACAACCAGCCGCCCTGCCCGGACAGCTATGTTCTCTACTATAAGGACCGGACTGCCCTGATTCGGAGGACCGGGGATACCTTTGATTTTCTCCGGTTTAGGGATCTGGAGGATGGGATTTTAAAGACGGGAAAATCAGAGGGGCAGAGCGGCATTTCTACATATACGTATCTTTTCTCCATTGACCAGGAGACCTTTTATCTGGCTGAGAGACTTCCAGGGACTCTGGGCGAAAGCCCTGCCGGGACGCTGCCGGAGGGCTGTGTCATGGAGAATATCCAGTTCTTCCGCGGCGGGGCCCCCCGGTATCTGGCTTTTGCCGGAATCACCGGATACCAGCTGTTTCTCTGGTACCGGAGCCGCCGGTTCTGCGGACGCTGCGGCTCTCCCCTGCGCAAGGACGAAAAGGAGCGGATGATGTACTGCGACAAATGCCATCAGATGGAGTACCCCAAGATCTCCCCGGCGGTGATCATCGGCGTCACTGACGGCAGCCGCCTGCTTATGTCCAAGTACGCGGGAAGGGAGTACACCCGGTACGCCCTGCTGGCAGGATTTTCCGAGATCGGCGAGACCCTGGAGGAGACGGTGAAGCGGGAGGTCATGGAGGAAGTGGGCCTTAAGGTCACCAACATCCGCTATTATAAGAACCAGCCCTGGTCCTTCTCGGACACACTGCTGGTAGGGTTCTTCTGCGATCTGGAAGCCCCGGATGAAATCCGCCTGGACCGGAATGAGCTGGCACTGGCCCAGTGGTTTGAGCGGGAGGATATCCCCCTGGAGGATGACAGCCACGCAAGCCTGACCCATGAGATGATCCGGGTCTTTAAGGAGAATCGTCTGCCGCTTCCAGCAGATCCCGGATCAGCAGGATGCCCACAGGCCCCAGAAGAAAGCCAGGCAGACCAAAAAGCTGAAGCCCTACATACATGGTAATCAGGGTCTCCAGAGGGGAAAGCCCTACCTGGTCCCCCATCATCTTTGTCTCCAGAATCTGCCGCAGAAAATAGCAGACCACATAGAGGGCCATGAGAAAGAGCCCTCTGCCCCACTGGCCCCGGACCACGCAGAAGGCTGCCCAGGGAAAGAGCACGGTGCCGGTTCCGAACACCGGAAGGGCATCCAGGATTCCGGTGCCGATGCCTGCCAGACCAAAATAGGGATTGCCCAGCATCCAGAATCCCAGGGTACAGAGAATGGCCGTCAGGATCATGATCACCAGCTGGGTCTTAATATAGGCATTGGCCACAATGGCCAGACGGCGGCCAATGAGCCGGAATTCCCCGGCAAACCGGGAGCGGCGGCACCGCTCCTTCCACTGGTCCATCTCCTGGACAGCCAGCCCTACGGACACCACGTAGATAATACTGACAATCAGAAGGCTGGTCCCCTTCCGCAGCACCACGGCGGAGTTGGTCATCAGGTAGGGCATGGCGGTCTTCTTCCCGGCATCCATCAGTCCCCGGAGCATTTCCCGCATCAGGTATACCATACAGTCCGGCGTCAGGCACAGCCCTTCTTCCATCATGTGGCAGAGGCGGGTCAGCCACACATCCAGGGCCCTGACCCAGCCCGGAACCGCCTCCAGGAACATGGTCATTTCCACACAAAGCTTCTGAAATCCCAGGTACATGCCCCATCCCAGCACCACAAACAGCACGGTCAGTTCCAGAATGGCCGCACAGCCTGCCGGTATCCCCAGCCACCGGTTTCCTGCCCGGACCCGGCATTTCCCGGCGATCCACCAGGCAGAGGGCCGCAGAAGGATGGCCGTGGCCCAGGCAAGTAAAAAAGGAACCACAAGAGGCAGCAGGAAACGAAACACTCCGTACACTGCCCCTGTAATTCCTATAATCCGTAAAATTGTCTTCAGTTTCTTATTCGGCTTACCCATGGACTCACCTATTCCTGATTTGTACTTCTTTTGTACAATCACTAGTGTATCCATGATGGATGGAATTATGTATGCCGTTTTGGCTCTGTGGGGGAGATAAATCTGGAAATTGGGATTTATCGTTACTGCTTTTCCACAGCTCTTTCCTTATTACAAAAAGTATAGCGCAGATTCTGTTCCTTAGCAAGGGGTCACAAACCGGAACTGCCGGAAAATACCTTCTTCCGGCAATTGTTCAAAGTTCATCTGCTTACCGGTCACAGGGTGGGCAAAGGACAGCTTCCAGGCAGCCAGGGCCAGATTCTGCCCGGCAGAGAAACTCCCGCCCGGATGGTACTTCCGGTCCCCCCACAGCGGCAGTCCGTGGCCTGCCATCTGCACCCGGATCTGGTGGTGGCGTCCGGTCTCCAGGGTAATCCGGGCCAAGGACAGCGCTCCGTAAGGCTCCACCACCCGGCTTTCCAGAATCTCATAGGAAAGCGCTGCCCGCTTTGCCCCGGTTATCCCCTTATCCACAATGGAGGACCGGTTTGTCCGGCTGTCCTTCAACAGGTAATCCACAAACTTATCCACATTATCCACAGGTTTTCCACATAAAACTGCCAAATAGTCCTTTTTCACCCTTTGTTCGGCAAGCTGTTTACTTAAGGAAGCTGCCGCCTTCTTTGTCCTGGCGTACACCAGTATGCCGCTGACCGGCTTGTCCAGTCTGTGGATAACTCCCACATAGGGCACTTCCGGACCTGGGGACCGGCTGTGGATAAACTTGCGGATTTCGCTTACCATGTCGGCCCCCAGGCCCCGGCTTTCCTGGGATTCCATGCCCGCAGGCTTCCAGACTACCAGGATGTGGCTGTCTTCGTATAAAATATGCATCAGTGTCTCCTTATGTTTTTTTAATTTTCCCTTGCATTTTTTCCGGTTCCAGTGTATATTATATAAATAAAAGCATGATGTAGTTTTCAAAACTACATATAATAGTTTCCGTGTCCTTGTTTTAAGAAGGAGGTTGTTTCCATGTCATTGAAAATCAAAGACCCGGGCAGTGCCCTGACTCATTTTATTGCCATGTTCCTGACCCTGGGGGCTGCCACGCCCCTGCTGATCAAGGCGGCCCAGGCACCTGGGTATACCCATATCCTGGCCCTGGCCATCTTCATCGTCAGTATGGTGCTTCTGTATGCAGCCAGCACCATCTACCACACCCTGGATATTTCGCCCAGGGTCAACCAGCTTCTGCGCAAGGTGGACCACATGATGATCTTTATCCTGATTGCTGGAACCTATACGCCTGTATGTATGGTAGTCCTGGGAGACCACACCGGCTGGATGCTTTTAGGTCTGGTCTGGGGGATTGCCCTTGTGGGAATCATCATCAATGCCCTCTGGATCACCTGCCCCAAGTGGTTCTCATCCCTGTTCTACATTGCCATGGGATGGGTATGTGTCCTGGCCTTCCAGAAGATCATTGCGGCCCTGCCCTCCCATGCCTTTGGATGGCTCTTAGCCGGAGGGATCATCTACACCCTGGGCGGTATTATCTACGCCTTAAAGCTGCCCATCTTCAACCGCCGGTTCCCCCATTTCGGGTCCCATGAGATCTTTCACCTGTTTGTCATGGGCGGCAGCTTCTGTCATTATATCATGATGTATGCGTTTGTGGCATAGATTTATGGAAATCCTTTAGAAAAGTCGTAACAGTTCAAGGGGTATCTGAACTGTTACGACTTTTTCACAGCCTCTTTTTCGTGAGCCAGGGGGCCTTTTACACATACCCCAGCAGAGACGGCAGTCCCATAGACAGCACCGGAATATAGGTGACCAGCAGAAGCACCCCGAAAATGGCGGCAAAGTACCATAGGATGGGCCCCAGTACATCCTCGATCCGGGTATGTCCCACCTTTACGCCCACGAACAGGGTGGTGCCCACCGGAGGGGTGATGGTGCCGATACACAGGTTGAAGATCATCATGATTCCGAAGTGGACCGGATGCATGCCGATCTCCTGGCACACCGGCAGGAAGATGGGAGTGAAGATCAGGCAGGCCGGGGTCATGTCCATGAAGGTTCCGATGATCAGAAGCAGGATATTGATGACCATCAGGATCACGTACCGGTTGCTGCTGATGCCCAGCATGGCCCCGGAGATGGCAGAGGGAAGCCCGGTAAATGCCATAACCCAGGACATGATACTGGAAACACCGATGAGAAAAATGATAATGCCCGTGGTTTCCGCGCTGTCCTGAAAGATCTGCACCAGGTCCTTTAAGCGGATGGACCGGTAGAATACCAGGGACAGCACCAGGCTGTACACCACCGCCACCACGGCTCCCTCCGTGGCGGTAAACACGCCGCCGATGATACCGCCGATGACGATGACAATCATCAGAAGGCTGGGAATGGCTTCCAAGGCCATTTTCCCCTTCTCCCTGCCGCCCAGACGTGCGCTGCTGCGGTAGCCTTTCTTCTTTGCCATGACAAAGACCACCAGCATGCAGGCCAGCCCCCAGAGAATCCCGGGGATGTACCCGGCCATAAAAAGGGCCGCAATGGAGGTGCCGCCGCTGACCAGGGCATAGGTGATCATCACGTTGCTGGGCGGGATCAGGAGGCCCGTAGGCGCCGTGGCAATGTTCACCGCGGCGGAAAAATTCTTATCATACCCTTCCTCCTCCTCCACCGGCCCGATGATGGAGCCCATGGCCGAGGCCGCCGCCGTGCCGGAGCCGGAGATGGCCCCGAAGAGCATGTTGGCCACAATGTTGGTGTGGGCCAGGGCTCCAGGAATCCGGCCTGTCAGAATCTTGGCGAAATTGATCAGCCGGATGGCGATGCCGCCTTTGTTCATGATATTTCCCGCCAGAATAAAGAAGGGAATCGCGATCAGGTTAAACACCGAGATTCCCGAGAAGATCCGCTGGGCTCCTGTAAGAACCGCCGGTTCCAGCTCCAGAACCGGCAGGATGGCGCAGATGGAGGACACGGCCAGGGCCACCGCAATGGGGGCTCCGGCCAGAAGCAGGATCATCAGAACCGCCAGAATGATCAGTCCGGCCAGCCATGCAATATTCATTTCTCATTCCCCTTTCTTCCGTTTATTCCATGGGCAGAGGCGTTTTCTCCCGACGCCAGCTCCCCGGCCAGGTTCATGCCGCTGTACACCAGAATCAGGGCTCCGCACAGGGGCACAATGCTGTACACATACCCCATGGGAATCCCCAGGGAAGCGGTCTTCTGGGTCATGGTCAGCATGGTGATCCGGATGCCCCCGTAGACCATGACTACTGCCGTAAATGCCATGGTCAGGCATTCTGCCCCTATGCCCAGTATCCACCGGCTTCTGGGCCTGAGCCGGTCTGCCAGAAATCCCATGCGCATGTGGCCCTGTTTCCCGAATTCGTAGGAAGCCGCCAGCAGGGACAGCCATGCAAAGGAGTAGGTGAGAAGCTCCTCCGACACGGTGCTGGGCCGGTTGAACAGATACCGCACCAGAATCTGATAGGTGCCAAGCACCACCATAAATGCAAACAGGAACCCATTGGCCCACTTAAGGAACCGGTCCATCCAGAGCCGTAAGCGGCCTGCCGTTCTTACTTCATCCCTGGTCAATATCCGTCGCCTCCTTCCGCTCCTGCCATGCTTTTGTCTGCTGGTTTCTGCTCTGGATATATCCGTAGATGCCTGCAATATCCGGGTTGTCTGCGATCATCTCCTGGTGCAGGTCCAGAACCTTCTCCTTAAAGGGTTCCACATCCACCTGGATGAATTCCACCCCCATGCTCCTGGCCTCCTCCCTGGCCTGGGCCACCTGCTCTTCCCAGGCGGCAAGCTCCACCTGGGTGGACCGTCTGGCAGCCTGGGTAAAGACCTCCAGCTCCTCAGGGGACAAGCCTTCCAGGAACTTTAAGTTGCCCACCAGCATGTCCGGCACCATCTGGTGCATGTTGTAAGTATAATATTTGGCCACTTCCCCGTGCTTGTTGCTGGTCAGGGCCAGTTCGTTGTTCTCTGCCCCGTCGATGACGCCCTGCTGGATGGCCGTATAGACCTCCCCAAAGCTCATGGGGGAGGCGGCTGCCCCAAAGGCCTGCATCATTTTCACACTTGCCGGACTCTGCTGGACCCGGATCTTCTTTCCCCGCAGGTCCTCCGGGGTGCGGACAGGCTCCTTGGCATAGAAATTCCGGGTGCCTGCATTGTACCAGGTCAGCACCCGGAAGCCTGCCTTGTCCGTGGAAGTGTAGATCTGTTCCATGGTCTCTTCATCCTCCATGACGGCAAAATAGCTTTCCACCGAGTCAAACAGGTAGGGCATACTGAAGATCTCGTACACATCCGCAAAGGTCTCCAGATTGGCCGTACCTGCCACTACAAAGTCAATGGCCCCGGTCTGGGTCAGCTCCACCGCCTTCTGGGTGGCCCCCAGAATCTCATTGGGGAAAATCTGTACCTCATATTTGTCTCCCAGCTCCGCCTCCACCGTCTCCTTGAAGGCCAGAAGCCCCAGATACTGGGGGTGGGTCTCCGACTGGCCCAGGGCCACCCGCACGATCCGCCTTCCCCCGGCGGCGCGGCCGCAGCCGCTTAAAGCCAGAACCGCCAGGCAGGTCCACAGAAGCAGCAGACAAGTGGCGGTTACAATCCATTTTCTTTTCATACCATCATCCTTTCCCTAAGATTTCCAATAAAAAATAGCAGACTCAATCGTCTGCTATTTTCTCCGGAATGACGGTATTTTATACTTCAAAAATCAGATCCCCGTAACTGGGCAGCGGCCACAGCTCTTTATCCACAATCATCTCCAGCCGGTCTGCCGGTTCCCGCAGGGCTGTCATGGCAGGCACCACCTGGTCATGGTAGGCGTGGGCCTGGTCCTTTCCGCTGGCCATGGCGGCACACTGCTCCGTAACTGCCGTAAGGGCGGCCAGAGCCACCTTCATGTCTGACAGAAGGGCAGAGCTTTCGGTCAGCAGCTCGGTCTGGACGCTGGTGTCAGCCTCCGGGCAGGCGGATTTTACCGCGCCCAGGGAGGTGGCAAGCTGGGTGGTGTAACGGATCACTGCCGGGATGATCTGCTTGCCGGCCATGTCGATCATGGTTCTGGCCTCGATATTGATGACCTTGGAGTAGGCTTCGTACTCCACCTCTGCCCGGGACTCCAGCTCGGCACGGGTGAACACGCCGAACTCCTCGTACAGCTTTACGGCCTTCTCTGTGGTCAGGGCCGGAATGGCCTCTACCATGGAACGCAGATGGGGCAGACCGCGCCTTTCGGCCTCCTCCACCCAGGCCTCAGAGTATCCGTTGCCGTTGAATACGATCCGCTTATGATCCCGCAAAAGCTTTTTGATCAGGTCATGAACCGCAGAGTCAAAGTCCTCCGCTGCCTCCAGCTCATCGGCTGCCTCCTTGAAGGCCTCCGCCACAATGGTATTCAGCACCACATTGGCCGGGGCAATGGAATCGCTGGAGCCTACCATGCGGAACTCAAACTTATTGTTGGTAAACGCAAATGGCGAGGTCCGGTTCCGGTCCGTGGCATCCTTATCCAGATCCGGCAGGGTGGCCACACCGGTCTTTAAGGTGCCTCCCTGCTTGGAGTGGGTTGCCTCCCCGGTGCTGCAAAGCTGGTCGATCACATCCTCTAACTGCTCCCCTAAGAACACGGAGATAATGGCCGGCGGCGCCTCGTTGGCGCCCAGACGGTGGTCATTGCCCACATCCGCAGCCGACTCCCGCAGAAGATCTGCGTGGACGTCCACGGCCTTCAGGATACAGCCCAGCACCAGCAGAAACTGGACATTCTCGTGGGGTGTCTCCCCGGGGCTTAACAGATTCACGCCGTCGTCGGAGATCAGGGACCAGTTGTTGTGCTTGCCGGAGCCATTGACTCCTGCAAAGGGCTTCTCGTGAAGCAGGCAGGTCATGCCGTGGCGTCCGGCTACCTTCTTCATGGTCTCCATGACAATCTGGTTGTGGTCCACGGCCAGGTTCACCTGGTCGTAGATAGGCGCCAGCTCGTGCTGGGCAGGCGCTACCTCGTTGTGCTGGGTCTTGGCCGTGACGCCCAGCTTCCACAGCTCCACATTGAGATCCTTCATGTAAGCGCCGATCCGCTCCCGGATGGTGCCGAAGTAATGATCCTCCAGCTCCTGGCCCTTGGGGGGCATGGCTCCGAACAGGGTCCGCCCCGCGTAGATCAGATCCTTCCGCTGCAAATATTTTTCCCGGTCCACCAGAAAATACTCCTGCTCCGGGCCTACGGAAGGAACCACCCGTCTGGCCCTGGTATTGCCGAACAGCCGTATAATCCGAAGTGCCTGCCGGTCCACGGCCTGCATGGACCGCAGAAGCGGGGTCTTCTGGTCCAGGGACTCTCCCTTGTAGGAGCAGAAGGCCGTGGGGATACACAGGGTCACACCGGAAGCATCCTCCCGCAGAAAGGAAGGGGAAGTACAGTCCCAGGCCGTGTAGCCTCTGGCCTCAAAGGTGGCCCGCAGCCCTCCGGACGGGAAGGAGGAAGCATCCGGCTCTCCCTTGATCAGCTCCTTGCCGGAGAACTCCATGATCACCTTTCCCTCTGCATCCGGCGCCGAGATAAAGCTGTCGTGCTTTTCTGCCGTGACGCCGGTCAGGGGCTGGAACCAGTGGGTATAGTGGGTGGCTCCCCGCTCAATGGCCCAGTCCTTCATGGCATGGGCCACCACCTCTGCCAGGGACGGGTCCAGCTCCGTACCGTCCTCAATGGTCTTTTTCAGCTTCCGGAATACACTTTTTGGCAGACGTTCCTTCATGACCGTCTCATTGAACACATTCCTGCCAAAAATCTCGGCTACATTTATCACTTCACTCATAGACTTTCCTTCCTCTCCCTTTGAAAAATCAGTCTCTGTAAAAAAATGGTGTTCCTCCTCGCTGGAAGAACACCATCGCTCTTTAATAAGATAAACTACTTAGCCCAAAATTGCAAGCGCTTTTTTCCGAAACCACGGGAGTGACGGTAAAATCCTTATTTTCTAAAGTAAACGCCGCCATTTTCCCTCTTAAAAGGGGCTTAAGCCTTCCCAACAGAACCGAACAGCTCCATCTTCTCTTTCACAGTAGCCTTGATGGCCTCTGCGCCGGGTGCCAGAAGCTTCCGGGGATCAAAACCCTTGCCCTGCTGGTCCTTGCCGGCTTCCACATACTCACGGGTGGCTGCCGCAAAGGAAAGCTGGCACTCGGTATTTACATTGATCTTGGCTACGCCCAGGTCAATGGCTTTCTTGATCATGTCAGCCGGGATTCCGGTACCGCCGTGAAGAACCAGAGGCATATCGCCGGTCTTCTGCTGGATGGCATCCAGGGTCTCAAAGCTCAGTCCCTGCCAGTTCTCCGGATATTTGCCGTGGATGTTGCCGATGCCCGCTGCCAGGAAATCAATGCCCAGGTCTGCAATGGCCTTGCACTCGTCGGGATCTGCGCACTCGCCCATACCTACAACCCCGTCTTCCTCGCCGCCGATGGAGCCTACCTCTGCCTCAATGGACAGACCCATGGCATGGGCAACCTTCACCAGCTCTTTGGTCTTCTCCACGTTCTCTTCAATGGGATAGTGGGAGCCGTCAAACATAATGGAGGAGAAGCCGGCCTTAATGCACTTGTAGCAGCCGTCATAGGTGCCGTGGTCCAGATGCAGGGCCACCGGTACGGTAATGTTCATCTCTTCGATCATGGCCTTCACCATGGCAGCCACGGTCTTAAAGCCGGTCATATATTTGCCTGCGCCCTCGGATACGCCCAGGATCACCGGGGAGTTCAGCTCCTGCGCAGTGGCAAGAACGGACTTGGTCCATTCCAGGTTGTTGATGTTGAACTGGCCTACTGCATAGTGTCCCTCTTTTGCCTTTTTCAGCATTTCTGTTGCAGATACTAACATATCGCAATCCTCCGTTTCATAATTGATTCTGCTGCCGGAGCCCTGGCATGGGAGACCGGCTGCACGTTGTGTCTATTATAATACATTTGAGGCAATTTGAATAGTTAAAATTCAAATTTTGGATAAGAAGATAGTTCCCGTTGTGTAACAGTTCAGATACTCCTTGAACTGTTACAGCATACGGCCATTTAAAATCGCCTGCGGCGATGAGCCGTATGCCCGCGGCCAATGCGTTATAGTACGGTCAGCGCGGTGAACGCGCAGACCTGTCTGAACTGTTACTTCCCGTTGTAACAGTTCAGATACCCCTTGAACTGTTACAGCATACGGCCATTTAAAATCGCCTGCGGCGATGGGCCGTATGCCCGCGACCGCTGCGTTTTCTTACGGTCAGCGCGGTAAACGCGCAGACCTGTCTGAACTGTTACTTCCCGTTCACAGACTATGCATCCAGTCCCAGGATTTCTGCCACAACCGCCTCCATCTGGTCCGGGTCACATTCCCGGTTGTGGCGGATCTGGGCGTTGCGGATCTCTTCCACTGCCTGGGGAATGGGGACACGGGAGGCCCTGCACAGGTCGTCGATAATGGTGAACTCGTCTTTGTCCTTCTGGTCACCGGACACAGCCTCCATTACACTGTGGGAGAACTTGTAGGGGCTGGCGGTGGAGGCGATGATTGTGGGGGTGTGGTCGCCGGCAGCTTCCACATACTTGCGGTACACGGTGGAGGCCACCCCTGTGTGGGTGTCGATCAGGTAACCGGTCTGGTCGTATACGTGCCGGATGCCGGCGGCATTTTCCGCTTCCGTGGCGTAGCCGCCCCGGAAATCCTCCATCCGGGACCGCATCTCCGGGGTCACCTGGTAAGCGCCGTCAGCGGACAGCTCTGCCATAAGCCGGCGGGTCTGCTCCGTGTCGCAGTCAGCGCTTAAGTAGACCAGACGCTCCAAATTGCTGGAAATCAGGATGTCCATGGACGGGGAGCTGGTGAGAATAAAGTCACGCTTCCGGTCATAGGTCCCGGTCCGGAAGAAATCGTAAAGCACCTTGTTGTCATTGGAAGCGCAGATCAGGGTCTTCACCGGAAGTCCCATCTGCTTTGCAAAGTAAGCAGCCAGGATATTGCCGAAGTTGCCGGTGGGAACCGTGATATTCACCAGGTCTCCGTCTGTGATCTGGCCCCCTTCCACCAGTTTGGCGTAGGCGTATACATAGTAGACGATCTGGGGCACCAGACGGCCGATGTTGATGGAGTTGGCGGAGGAAAGCTGGAATCCTCTCTCTGCCAGCTTTGCGCCAAACTGCCGGTCCCCGAAGATCTTCTTCACACCGGTCTGGGCATCGTCAAAATTGCCGTGGATGGAGACCACCGCGGTATTGTCCCCTTTCTGGGTAACCATCTGCAGCTCCTGAATCCGGCTGACGCCGCCCTTGGGGTAGAAAACAATGATGCGGGTTCCCGGCACATCGGCAAATCCTGCCATGGCTGCCTTGCCGGTGTCGCCGGAGGTGGCAGTCAGGATCACGATCTCATTTTCCACATGATTCTTCTTTGCGGCAGTGGTCATCAGATAGGGCAGAATGGACAGCGCCATGTCCTTGAAGGCAATGGTGCTGCCATGGAACAGTTCCAGGTAGTAGGCGCCGTCTGCCTTCACCAGGGGGGCGATTTCCTCTGTGTCGAATTTGCTGTCGTAGGCATGGTCAATACAGTACTTAAGCTCTTCCTCCGTGTAGTCGGTCAGAAACAGCTTCATCACCTCATAGGCAACCTGCTGGTAGGTCATTCCGGCAAGTCTGGCCACCGGCACGTCCAGTGCCGGAATCCGGTCCGGCATAAACAGACCGCCGTCGTCTGCCAGACCTTTGAGGATTGCCTGGGATGCGGTCAGGCCGCTTTCCCCGCCTCTTGTACTCTGATAAGATAAATTTTTCATAATATAGGTCCTTTCCTAAAACGCATCTATGCCTGCCTGCATTGTAGCATACTTTGGGAGGGGGTGCAAGAAAGACTTGGATAAGGTACCGCCTTGTAACCAGTAATAGTAACAGTTCAGACGGGGCATCTTCTTGCCCCCGAAAAGCTTCGGGGACAAGAAGCTTCAGGCGTCAGCCCGATACCAAATCTTGTGAGAAAGCGCTTATGCAAACAAAAGCGAG
>CAJTOV010000073.1 GCA_910577765.1 uncultured Lachnospiraceae bacterium | reverse complement strand
TAGTATAGCAGAAAGAGGGAGGACGTTACAGTACGTCATCTTTTGAAGCACTTACCATCCAACCAGAGAAAGTACCTGGAGACCTTTATGGAGGATGGAAGGCTGCCACTGACCAACAACCTGTGTGAGAGCCATATCAGACCGTTTGCGACCGCGAGGTGGGCCTGGCTCTTTGCGGATCCCCCAAGGGAGCGAAGGCCAGCGCGGTACTCTACACACTGGTGGAGAGCGCGAAGGCCAACGGTCTGGACGTGTATGGGTACATAAAGTACTTATTGACGGAGATGCCAAATAATCGTCATCCCGAACACCCGGAGGTCATCAATCAATACCTGCCGTGGTCGGCAGAGCTGCCGGAAGAATGCCGGTTAAAACACAGAGACAAGAAGTGCCTCAAGAGATGATATCGGTAGTATAGCAGAACATGGACTGCTTTACCACTACGCCATCTTTTGAGGCACTTACATAACATTCCATGGCCACCCAAAAACGCTCTTATATAAATGTTTTCCTGACACGTACAGTACAAAAAGCAAATCCCTTGCTTTCACTCTTTTCATACATTATAATAAAAGAAGTAAACGTTCATCCAGATAGAACGTTGACACGGCCAGGTATGGCATAGGCACGGCAGACCGTCTAAAAGGGAGTGAAACAGCACATGGCACAGACAGTAGGGATCGGGAATCAGGATTTTGAGGTAATACGGACAGAACAGTATTTTTATATTGACAAGACCCGGTTTATCCGGGAGTGGTGGGAGAGAGGGGACAGTGTGACTCTGATTACCCGCCCCAGGAGATTTGGCAAGACTTTGAATATGAGCATGCTGGAGAAATTCTTTTCCGTGCAATATGCGGGCAGGGAGGAACTGTTTCAGGGGCTGGAGGTGTGGGAGCATGAAAAGTTCCGTAAGCTGCAAGGGGGGTATCCGGTGCTCTTTATCAGTTTTGCGGATGTAAAGGAAAACACATATCCCCAGGCGCGCAAGCAGTTGTGCAGTATTATCCGGGACCTTTACCGGCAGTACCGCTTCCTGGCAGAGGGAGATCTGCTAAATGAGCAGGAAAAGCGGGAGTTTCAGGGTATTTCCGCCGAAATGGAGGACTATATGGCGGCTGGTGCCATTAAGACTTTGTCAAAGCATCTGTTCCGGTATTATGGCAGGCGGGTGATCATTCTTTTGGACGAGTATGATACCCCCATGCAGGAAGCCTACGTGAATGGGTACTGGAAGGAGATGGTCGCCTTTACAAGGAGTATGTTCAATTCCACCTTCAAAACCAATCCCTATCTGGAGCGGGCGGTTATGATGGGGATTACACGGGTTAGCAAGGAGTCTATCTTCTCTGACTTGAATAATCTGAAGGTGGTGACGGCTACATCTGAGGAATATGCAGACTGTTTTGGATTTACAGAAGAAGAAGTATTTACAGCTCTGGATGCTTACGGATTGTCGGAACGGAAACAGGAGGTAAAGTCGTGGTATGATGGATTTACCTTTGGAAACCAGACAGAGATTTATAATCCCTGGTCGATCCTGAATTATCTTGATGTACAAAAACTGGCGCCTTACTGGAGCAATTCCAGCTCCAACAGTCTGGCAGGAAAGCTGATTCAAAGGGGCGGCAAAGGTCTGAAAACCACCTTTGAACAGCTTCTGCGGGGAGAAACCATTACAACCGAGATGGATGAACAGATTGTCTATGACCAGTTGGACCAGGATGAACAGGCAGTGTGGAGCCTTCTGGTTGCCAGCGGGTATCTGAAGGTGAAGCGTTTGCAGACCTATACCACAGATTACGGTGAATGGAAGCAGGAGTATGAGCTGGAGATAACCAATTTTGAAGTGAGGGTGATGTTCCGGAATATGGTGCGGAAATGGTTTTCCGGTGCGGGTATTATCTACAATGATTTTATCAAGGCTCTGCTGATGGACGATCTTAGGGCCATGAATGTCTACATGAACAAAGTCGCCCTGACCACGTTCAGCTATTTTGATACGGGAAACCGTCCTTCCGGGGCGGAGCCGGAACGCTTCTATCATGGCTTTGTGCTGGGGCTGATGGTGGAGCTGGCAGACCGGTATGTGCTCACATCCAACCGGGAAAGCGGGTTTGGCAGATACGACGTGATGCTGGAACCACGGAGGCAGGAGGATGACGGGATCATTCTGGAATTTAAGGTGCAGGATGGGGAAGAGGAAAAGGAGCTTGCGGATACGGTGAAGGCGGCGCTGGTCCAGATCGAAGAGAAACAGTATGAAACCATGCTTGTAGAGAAAGGCGTGGCCAGGGAGCGGATTCGGAAATACGGGTTTGCGTTCTGCGGGAACAGGGTGATGATTGGGAGGGCATAAAACGGCATTACAGCAAAGGAGATCTATGGATGGAAAATAAGATAAAACACCTTGAAATGCTACAGAATACGATTACCCGTATGTCTGGCAATTCTTTCCTGCTAAAAGGCTGGACAGTCACCCTGATGACAGGGATTTTTGTTTTATCGGATAAAGACAGCAATCGCCTGTTCTTTTTAGGCGCATATATTCCCCTGTTTGTCTTTTGGGGTATGGATGCTTTCTATCTGCATCAGGAACGGTTGTTTCGAAAACTTTATGATTACGTCCGTGTCCGGAAGCCTCAGGAAATTGACTTTTCCATGAACCCTGCGGCAGTCAGATCCAACAGCAAAAAGAACCGCTATCTGGACTGTCTGTTTTCCATCACGGAGCTGGGATTTTATCTGCCGTTATTGCTGCTTTATTCTGTTCTGGCTGTTTTTAGCCTGAAGGGTTAGCTTTTACAATTGAGATCAAATGCACACAGAAAGGAGTGTAACTGTGACGGATCATTCTGCAAAAATGATTACTATTTCCTTTTTTCAGGCATTTAGTCCAGAAGGACACGGCCTTTTCAGGGATGTGAAGCAGGCTTTGGAGGGGCGTACCCTGAGAGGCCTTCCGGTAAAGCTCATAGAAGAGAGGGAATATAAGATGATGCCGGCCATCCGGGCTTGTCTGGAGTCTGATCTGGTTATCTTCGATGGCTCTGTTGAGGATGGGGAAAACAGGCAGTATTATGGGGCTATTGAACTGATGAAGTATCTGGACCATGTTCTGATTGTTTCCAGAACCATGCTGCCATACAATTTTGAGGGAATGCGCAAGGGCGGTGCACCTCAGTTCATTATGACAAGTACTACCCGTTACTGCTATGAAAAGAGTAATAGGGAAATTCTGGACTGGCTTCTGGATGTAATGATAAACCAGAATCTGGAACTGCCCCGGAAAGTAAAACCAAACCTGCCGGAAAGTGCCTATGAGAGAAATGCCGATCAGATCACACAGATTAAGCGGCGTCTGATGTCGGACTCCCAATCCCGGATGGTATATAGGGCCCATGCATTCGTCAGCTATCTGAGCAGATATTCCAGAGAGTACGCAGAAGGGCAGACCGACGCTCCCTGTGTGGAGACATTGTTTGAAACCATCGCCCAGGTTAGCGGGCATCCAGGGAGGAAGCGTTTGAAAGCGGTTCCCTGGAACCGGCAGACAACTGAAGCCGAAATTCTGTATTTTCCCCCGGGGAAAATATCTCTTCAGCTTATGACCGGGCAGAGGCGTTTTGAGATTGTAAGTGTAACAGAGTCTTATATCCGGCGTTGCAACAGCTTCTGGATCTACCAGACCGATGACTATGCCGCGTCATGGTGGACATATGGGGAATTGCTTTCTCTTGCGCAGATATTCCGGCAGGACAGGAACCAGTGTCCCGACATTTATGTGGCAAAGCCTGTGAAAAATGCGCGGGGGGACTGGGAATTCGACATAACCGGATACCTGACACCGGAAGAAAAGGAATCGTTTTTGCCGCAGATTACCGAATTTCAGGCCAGGGAGCTTTTACGCCTTCACTCAAATTCAGATCCAAACACAGTGGCCTATGAGCAGGTGAACAAGATGCAGAAGCTGGCCATGCTGCCGGATTTCCTTCTTAGGGCAGATTTTGAACTTATGCTTGCGCAGGTCAGATCAAGGCTTTCTGTCCTTGCCCCTGAGGATGAGGACCAGCGGGAAATCCTGGAGGAGTTATCTGATTTTGAACACTATAAAGAAAGTGTCCATTCATACGCTTACACAAAAGCGTTTTGGGAGAATCACATAGTCGAGTGTCCGGTGTGTAAAGCCGGAGCCGATACCCGGCTGGACCCGGATAAGTTTATGTACATGGGCCCGGAGTATTTTTATAGGATTTCCCCCAGACAATATGAGACCATCAGGAAGACCCTGGGAAACGGTCCGCAAAAGACAGTCATCACACTCCCGTGCGGTCATACAGTCTCTGTGGGGCAAGGAGGGTGCTACTACCGGTGGTGGACAGTGAAAGGGGATGTACCCACTGGCCCTCAGGGGAAATTGATTGAACATATTAATTTTGTTTCCTTTTGATATTGAATGTATCAGATTTTGCAGGTTCCAGGAAGGAGTCTAAACCGTTTGGAAAGTACATAGCTGGATATAGGAGGCGGGCATATATGAAGAAAATGGGACTTGTTTTAGGCGGAGGCGGCGGAAAGGGGAGTTATGAAATCGGAGTATGGATGGCTTTGCGTGATCTGGAGCTGGAGCCGGAGATTGGCGGAGTGTCCGGAACCTCAGTAGGTGCACTCAATACGGCACTATATGCCCAGGGGGATCTTCACAGTGCAGTGAACTTGTGGACCAGTCTGTCCACGGAAGACATCGTTCATCTGGATATGCAGAAAGTGATGACTGGGTTTCTGGCGGTTCTGACTGCGGCTGCGGCACCTCAGAAGATTCACTCTATAGCACGCTATTTCAAACCGAATATGGTATTTAAATCCGGTGTGCTGTCTCAGTCATATGTAAAACAGATGATCAGTCAGCATGTAAATCTGCTGCGGCTATGGTCATCACCACTGGAACTGTTTGCCTGCTGCTGTCAGCTTCCGCTTTTTAAACCGGAATATTTTTCACTGAAGGAGTTGAATATTGAACGGCTTACATCTATTCTCCTGGCGTCATCAGCAATACCGCTGGCTTTTGACGCGGTTCATTTAAATGGACATCCGTATTATGACGGCGGACTGAGGGACAATGTGCCTATACGGCCCCTGTATGAATCAGGCTACCGCAAAATGATTGTGGTAGATTTGGACCCGGATGGGAAAATTGATGAAGACCAGTTTCCGGACACGGATTTCTATCTGATTACACCCAGGCAACGGGAGCTTTTTCAGTCCGGTCTCACCCAGGTATTATCATTTTCTCCCCAGGTGAATGCCCAGCGTATCTATTCCGGGTACCGGGATGCTGTGAGGGTTCTGGCAAACATTCCTTTCATACATAGAAATAATCTTTACCAGAAGCGGGAGAATTTTATTCCGGCACAAATGGACCAGATTCTGCGGTTGGAAAATGGGTTGCATGTGACTGTGCATAGGGCAGAGATCCGTATATTACGGAATCAAAGATATGCCTTTTTTGATATTAGTACCCAGATGGCAGGTAATGCTGATCTGCCTGACAGTTGTTTGATGCTGGCAACGGAACTTCTGCTGGCGTTTCCTGATGGAAGAAGGAGCTATGTGGATCTGAATCTGGAAGCAGGCAGCCAACAGATGTATGATTTTCCCCTATGTCTTGTCAGGAATCAGGTTTTCCGGGGCTATATGGCATTTCCGCTTCCAGATGACATAAGGGATTTTTTCCTTATTATCAAGGATTATTATGATTATAGCCCCAAAGGGCCTAATTATTTTATGGATTTTTCATCGGCTTCATGAAAAAGCATGCTTTTTCTGAAAAGCCCCTGGACTATTGCCTTTACAATTGAAACGTGCTATAGTTAAGACCGTGTCCTTAACACGGTCTTTATATCTGTGTGGAGGAGCTTAAAAGAAACCAGTATCATTTTATTTCAAAAATTAGAAAAGGGTAGGAGCATGGACGCACAGAGAAAAACTCGGAAATCCTATGAGATGGACATGTGTAACGGACCGGTATTTACAAAGCTGATTGCATTTGCCGTGCCGCTGATTCTGTCCGGGCTTTTGCAGCTTTTGTTTAATGCTGCGGATATTATTGTGGTGGGGCGGTTTGCGGGAAGTGATTCCCTGGCAGCGGTGGGTTCCACCTCGTCCCTGATCAATCTGCTGGTGAATGTGTTTATCGGCCTTTCCATCGGAGCCAATGTGCTGGTGGCCCAGTATTATGGGGCCCGGAAGCTTAAAGATCTGGAGGATACGGTTCACACGGCCATTGTGCTGGCCGGGGTGGGGGGATGTGTCCTGATTGCCCTGGGGTATTTCCTGGCAGATCCCATGCTGACCCTGATGGGGTCTCCGGAGAATGTGCGGCCCCTTTCCGTATTATATATGAAGATATTCTTTCTGGGAATGCCGGCGACCCTGGTCTACAACTTTGGAAGCGCCATTCTGCGGGCAGTGGGGGATACGAAGCGGCCTTTGTATTTTCTCCTGTTTGCAGGTGTGGTCAATGTGCTGCTGAACCTGTTTTTCGTGATCCAGTGTTCCATGGGGGTGGCAGGAGTGGCCCTGGCTACGGCGGTTTCCCAGACCATTTCCGCACTGCTGATTGTGCGGTGTCTCTTGAAGACAGAGGCAGCTTACCAGCTGAAGCTGGACCGGCTGCGGATCACACCGGCCAAGCTGGGGGCCATTGCCAGGATCGGGCTGCCGGCAGGGATGCAGGGAGCTATCTTCTCCATTTCCAATGTACTGATCCAGTCTTCCCTGAATTCCTTCGGCTCTGTGGCCATGGCGGGAAGTACGGCTTCGGCCAATATTGAGGGATTTGTGTACACGGCCATGAACGCGGTGTACCAGACCGCCTTAAGCTTTACCAGCCAGAACTTTGGCGCCAGGAAATTCGGGCGTATGACAAAGGTGCTTCTGTACTGTCTGGGAATCGTCACAGCCATTGGGGTGGTCATGGGAGGCGGCGCGGTGCTGTTTGGCCCCCAGCTGCTGGGAATCTATTCCTCTGACCCGGAGGTAATTACTTACGGGATGCAGCGGCTTAGATTTGTCAGCGGGCCTTATTTCGTGTGCGGCCTTATGGATACCATGGTTGGCGGCCTGCGGGGCATGGGGTATTCGGTAGCGCCTATGTTCGTGTCCCTGACCGGGGCCTGCGCTTTGCGGATTGTGTGGCTGTTTACGGTGTTTGTCCGCTACCGCTCCCTGGGGACGCTGTATCTGTCCTACCCGGTGACCTGGACTGTCACCTTCCTGGCCCATGTGGTCAGCTATCTGGTGATCCGCAGGCGGATTGCAAAAAGGCTGGCACGGGAAGAGGCCTACTGGCAGAGCCAGGCAAAGCGGGAGCAGGAGCAAAACGGAGAATAAGTATAGGCAAGAGTATATGAATATAGACAGGAGGACTTTATGGCGATTACAGCGGCCTTGCTGGACAGACAGCAGTTTGCCGGTCTTTATGAGACCAGTATGACCGAGGATTTTGAAGGGCATGGGCTAAAGCCTCTTGCCATGATGCAGCAGATGATGGACCAGGGAACCTATGAGTGCCTGGGCATGTATGAGGACGGGCAGCAAAGAGGCTATGCCTGCCTGGTGCGGGAGCCGGACAGCGGTTATTTTCTTCTGGACTATTTTGCCGTCAGCTCCGGCTGCCGGGACAAGGGATATGGGGGAAAGTTTCTGGAGACACTGCGGGAATATTACGCAGGGGAAAAGGGAATCTTTCTGGAATCGGAAAGCGTGTGCGGGGCGCCGGATGAGGCGGAGCAGCAGGTGTGCATGCGCAGAATCCGGTTCTACCGGAGGCACGGCTGCCGGCATACAGAGGTTAAGAGCCGGCTGTTTGGAATTGAGTACGATATTTTCTACATTCCTCTGACAGAAGCCGCCCCGGACACGGAGCGGGAGGTGGACCGGATCTACCAGCTTATGGGTCTGGGACAGTTGTACGGTGGAAAGGTCCGGCTCTGGAAGCGCAGAAACCGGCTGCTGTCGGTGTATGCCTGGGAGGATGCGCCGGCAGCCAATCCCGGAAAATGCGGGGCCGGGCAGCAGCCCGGCAGCGGCGGGGAAGCGGTCTGCCCCGGGGAATGCGGGGCCGGGCAGCAGCCCGGCAGCGGCGGGGAAGCAGCCTGCCCCGAGGAATGCGGAGCCGGGCAGCAGCCCGGCAGCGGCGGGGAAGCAGCCTGCCCCGGGGAATGCGGAGCCGGGCACCAGCCCGGGGCCTGGGCGGAACAGCCTTCCCTGGTCCGGGCGCTGATGCCTTCCGGCAGCCTTCCGGCGGTGATTTCCCTGGTGGGAGCCGGCGGGAAGACCACCACCATGTACCAGCTTGCAGACGAGCTGGCAGAGCAGGGAAAGCGGGTCCTGGTGACCACCAGCACCCACATCCGCCGTCCCCGGGAGGGGGAAGGCCAGTGGGCCCGGATCGGGCATATCCGGGAGGTGAAGGACATCTCCTGGGAAGGGAATATTCTGACCGTAGGAAAATACACCGGCCCCCAGTCCGGGAGTGCCGGAGCGGACCTGGAAGGGGACGCCATCCCTGGGAACTCCCCGGCAGATGGCGGGAAAGCCGGAAGTACCCCGGTGTCCGGCAAACTTGCCATGCCTGACGGCCTGGGCGACCCGGAAGCCATGGAGGAGCTGATGTCCCTTGTGGATGTGGTGCTGATTGAGGCGGACGGAGCCAGGCTGCTTCCGGCCAAGATCCCGGAGGCCTGGGAACCGGTGATCATCCCCCAGACCGGGATGGTGATCGCCTGCGCAGGCTTAAGTGCCCTGGGGCAGACCTTCGGAAATGCCTGCTTCCGGTTTGGCACCGCAGGCGGATGGCTGCGCAGAAGGCCGGAGGATGTGATGGAGCCGGAGGACCTGGCCCTGATTCTTATGGATGAGCGGGGCAGCCGCAGGCAGGTGGCCGGAAGGTATTACCGGATTGTGCTGAACCAGATGGATGGCAGAGGGCAGGCGGAGCAGGCAGCCCAGGTGCTGGCGGCGCTGCCTGGGACCATGCAGTCCGGGTGTGTGGCCACGGCCTACAGGATATCACAGGAGAAAGGACACAGAGAACCATGAAGAAAAAGGTCTTGATCCGGGGAGCCGGGGACCTGGCCAGCGGCATTGCCCTGCGGCTGCACCGCAGCGGTTTTGCCGTGGCCATGACGGAAATACCCGTTCCCACCACCGTGCGGCGGACAGTGGCATTTTCCCCGGCAGTGTATCTGGGGAGCGTGCAGGTGGAGGACGTGACCGGCACCCTCTGTCACAGTGTGCAGGAGCTGGAGGAGCTGGTGGCCCAGGGAAAGATTCCGGTACTGGCAGACGAAAGGGCAGACACCGGGCTGGCCTGGAAGCCGGATGTGGTGGTGGATGCCATTCTGGCCAAGAAGAATCTGGGCACCCGGATTACCGATGCAGGGACTGTCATCGGCGTGGGGCCGGGATTTACCGCAGGCGTGGACTGCCACTGTGTGGTGGAGACCAAGCGGGGCCATTATCTGGGCCGCTGTATCTGGCAGGGAAGCGCCATTGCCAACACCGGGGTACCGGGCCTGATCGGCGGCTATGGGACGGAGCGGCTTTTGCGGGCACCGGCAGACGGAATCTTCCGGGGAGTTGTCCGGATCGGTGACCAGGTGGAAGCCGGCCAGGTGGTTGGCTTTGTGGAGCCCGGGGAGATTCCCGTGACCGCCCGGATCAGCGGTGTGGTCCGGGGACTGCTCCAGGACGGGGTGCCGGTCAGCGCCGGGATGAAGGCCGGGGATGTGGACCCCAGATGTGAGCGGAACCACTGTTTTACCGTGTCGGACAAGGCAAGCGCCATTGGCGGAGGGGTACTGGAGGCCATACTGGGTCATGAATATCGAGAGACATGCAGCAGTTAACGGGATTTTGGAGCAGCCCGGGGAGAGGGCCAGGGTTGTGCTGGTACTTCTGGCAGCCGGGGACAGTGTCCGCTTCGGAGGCAACAAGCTTCTGGCCCGTGTAGACACAAAGCCTATGTACCGGCATCTGGCAGATAAGATTCAGGCAGTTTCCGGGGACTTTTTTTACCGGAAGCTGGTGGTCAGCCAGTACAGCCGGATTCTTGCGGATCTGGGCCAGGCAGGTTTTGAACCGGTGGAGAACCGGGACAGCCGCTTAGGGATCTCCCATTCCATCCGGCTGGCCTTAGAGCAGATGGACGGGCGGGAGGATGCAGTGTGCTTTGCGGTCTGCGACCAGCCCTGGCTGCGGGCACAGACCATTCTGGACATGATGGACGGATGGAGAAAAAGCGGCAAAGGCCTTGCCTGCCTGTGCTGCGGCGGGGTGGACGGCAATCCGGCCCTGTTTGCCCGGTGTTATGAACCGGAGCTTCTGATGCTGTCCGGGGACCGGGGCGGCAGGGCGGTGATCCGCCGCCACCCGGAGGATCTGTACCGGCATGAGATCAGGAACCCAAAGGAACTGGAGGATATTGACACGAAAGAGAAGATGCCATGGAACTGACTCTGATAACCATTGAAAAGATTGTGGAAATGTTTCTGATTCTGTTTGCAGGGGTGATTGCCTTCCGGGTGGACATTATCGACCACCAGACCAACAAGCGTCTGTCCGGGCTGCTTTTGCAGGTGATCTGTCCGGCCATGCTGTTTATGTCCTACCAGATCGAATTCCGGCAGGAGCGGTTTTTGGGACTGGTTCTGACCGCGGCCCTGGGAGTGGCCAGCATGGTGGCGGCTATTGTGGTGATCCAGTTTCTGGTCCCGGACAAGGGCAGGGCCAATGCGGAGATCGAGCGGCTCAGCGCCATCTATTCCAACTGCGGATTCATCGGAATCCCCCTGATCAACGGAATCCTGGGCAGTGAGGGCGTATTTTACATAACGGCCTATATTACCGTGTTCAACCTGATCATCTGGTCCCACGGTCTGGCCCTGATGACGGGAAGTGCGGATATAAAGACCGTGGTCAGGCAGTTTATCCAGCCGGCCACCATCGCCATCGGCCTGGGGATTGTCTGTTTTCTGGCACGGATTCAGGTTCCGTCCATTGTGGCAGAGCCCATGAAGATGGTAGGGGACATGAATACCCCCCTGGCCATGCTGGTGGCAGGCTGCAACCTGGCGGAGAGCAACCTGCTTTCTGCCCTGAAGCGTCCCAGAACCTACTGGATCAGCTTCTTAAAGCTGCTGGCAGAGCCTTTGCTGGCCCTTCTGATTCTGGCCTTTGTGCCGGTGAATCTGATGGTGAAGCTGGCAGTGCTGGTGGCGTCTGCCTGCCCTACCTGCGCCATGGGGACCATGTTTGCCCTTCAGTACAACCGGGACAGCAATTATGCGTCGGAGCTGTTCGCCATCACCACGCTTTTGTCCTTGTTTACCATTCCGCTGGTGGTATTTCTGGGGAATGTGGTGCTGTAGGTGTTACTGTTTACGGGGGCCTAAAATTGACTTGCTATATGGGACTCGTTTCGCTATAATAAACAGGATGGCAGTGGTGCCATCTTGTATTTTATAAGGAAACAGAACGGAGTGTAGATATGATTAAACTGGAACGCACCAGTGTCATGAATCTGGAAAATGCCATGCGTGGTGCCCGCAATCCCATGAACAGCTGGGAGCGGATGGACAGCAGCTATGATGAGGCGGGAAACTATGTGCTGGGGCCCAATGACCTGGGACTGGCCAGACGGCTGCGGCTGGCAGGCAGCGACCACCGCAAGTTCATCCGCCAGATCTTTGTTTCCGTGGATATTACGGCGCCTCTTTACTGGTGGAAGGAGTATGATACCTACAAGGTGGCCACAGTGGCCAATTCCACTAGTACCATGCATAAGATCCACAGCAGGCCCTTCTGCCTGGATGATTTCAGCCATGACCATATGACCCGGGAGACTCTGGCCTACATGGAGACCGTGGTGGAGCGTCTGGAGCAGATCCGTCTTAAGTATATGGAGACCAGGGCAAAGGAAGACTGGTATGACATGATCCAGCTTCTTCCCTCCAGCTACAACCAGATGCGAACCTGCACCATGAATTATGAGACCCTGGTCAATATCTATTATGCAAGACGGGGCCACAAGCTCCAGGAGTGGCATACCTTCTGCGACTGGATCGCCGGACTGCCCTATGGACGGGAGCTGATCATGGCAGAGGAACCGGAGGCAGATTAGTTAGCAAACAAAGACCAGACAGTACCGGGGAAAGGGCAGGTCCCCAAAGGCCTCCTGGAGCGGGACTGTTACAAGGAAAGAGGGTGCACAGCGTGAATCTGATCGCAGCAGTAGACAGAAACTGGGCCATTGGGAAAAACGGCCAGCTTCTGGTGGCGATTCCCCAGGACCAGAAACGGTTTCGGGACATGACCCTGGGCAAGGTGGTGGTTATGGGACGCAGGACCCTGGAGAGCCTTCCGGGGGGCCGGCCCCTTCCCCAGCGGACCAGCCTGGTGCTTTCGTCTGACCCGGACTATCAGGTAAAGGGGGCCCTGGTCTGCCACAGTGTGGCGGAGACTCTGGAGAAGCTGAAGAGCTTTTCGGATGAGGATATTTATGTTATAGGCGGAGCCCAGGTCTACAGGCAGTTTCTGCCTTACTGCGGCCGTGCCTTTGTGACTGCCATAGATTTTGCCTACCAGGCGGACACGTATTTTCCGGACCTGGAGCAGGATGGGCAGTGGAAACTGGTGGAGGAAAGCGGGGAGCAGACGTATTTCAATCTTTGTTATACGTACCAGATCTATGAACGGAGCGCCAAGGCATAAGCGGTGGGGCTGTGGCCGGGCACAGAGGAAGAACGGCAGCCGTGACGGGTACAGAAACGGGTGCCATGAATAAACAAAAAGGCAGGAGGATAAACATGTACAAAATTTTAAAAGCCAGGAAGCTGGCAGAGAAGATTTTCCTGATGGACGTGGAGGCCCCGCGGGTGGCCAGGTCCTGCCAGCCGGGAGAATTTGTGATTGTGAAAATGGACCGGAAGGGGGAGCGGATTCCCCTGACCATCTGCGATTTTGACCGGGAGAAGGGGACCGTGACCATTGTGTTCCAGATCGTAGGTGCCTCCACCCGGCGGATGGCAGGCCTTGGGGAAGGAGATGCCTTCCAGGATTTTGTGGGCCCCCTGGGCCAGCCTTCGGAATTCGTCAAAGAGGATCTGGAACAGGTGCGGGGACGCCGGTATCTGTTTGTGGCCGGCGGCGTAGGCACGGCTCCGGTATATCCCCAGGTGAAATGGATGAAGGAGCACGGAATCGCCGCGGACGTGATCATAGGCGCCAAGAACCGGGAGCTTCTGATTCTGGAGAAGGAGATGGAAGGGGTGGCCGGCAATCTCTATGTCACCACCGATGACGGCTCCTATGGCCGCAAGGGCATGGTGACCGAGGTAATCCGGGACCTGGTGCAGAACCAGGGAATCCGCTATGATATCTGTGTGGCCATCGGGCCCATGATCATGATGAAATTCGTAAGCCTGCTGACCAGGGAGCTGGGGCTGAAAACCATCGTCAGCATGAACCCGGTGATGGTGGACGGCACAGGCATGTGCGGCGCCTGCCGTCTCAGCGTAGGCGGGGAAGTGAAGTTCGCCTGCGTGGACGGGCCGGAGTTTGACGGCCATCTGGTGGACTTTGACGAGGCCATGAAGCGGCAGCAGATCTATAAGACCCAGGAAGGCAGGGCCATGCTGCGGGCCCAGGAAGGGGACACCCACCACGGGGGCTGCGGCATGTGCGGGTGATAACCGGAAACATACAGTAGATCAGGAGGACAAAGACAAGTGGACGTATTGAAAAAGGTACCTGTAAGAGAGCAGGATGCAAAGGTCCGTGCAGCCAATTTTGACGAGGTCTGCTACGGTTATAACCAGGAAGAGGCCATGGCAGAGGCAGCCAGGTGCCTCAAGTGCAAAAACAATGCAAAATGCATGGGCGGCTGCCCGGTATCCATCAATATCCCCGGCTTCATCCGGGAGGTGGAGGCCGGCAACTTTGAAGGGGCTGCCAGTGTCATCGCAGAGGCTTCTGCCCTTCCGGCAGTCTGCGGGCGGGTGTGCCCCCAGGAGACCCAGTGCGAGGGACAGTGTATCCGGGGCATCAAGGGGGAGCCGGTATCCATCGGCAAGCTGGAGCGGTTCGTGGCAGACTGGGCCAGGGAGAACGGATTTGTGCCCAAAGTAACCGCGGAGAAAAACGGCCGCCGGGTAGCCGTGGTAGGCTCCGGTCCTGCCGGCCTTACCTGCGCCGGGGATCTGGCCAGGCTGGGCTATGAGGTGACCATATTCGAGGCCCTTCATGAGCCGGGGGGCGTACTGACCTACGGGATTCCCGAGTTCCGTCTGCCCAAGGAGACGGTAGTCCGCACGGAGATCGAGAATGTGAAGAAGATGGGAGTCACCATTGAGACGGATGTGATTATCGGCAAATCGGTGACCATTGATGAGCTCCTGGAGGAGGAAGGCTTTGAGGCGGTGTTCATCGGCTCCGGAGCCGGTCTGCCTAAGTTCATGGGAATCCCCGGGGAGAATGCCAACGGAGTATTTTCCGCCAACGAATACTTAACCAGAAGCAACCTGATGAAGGCTTTCCGGGAGGACTATGACACTCCCATTGTGGCCGGCCGGAAGGTGGCTGTGGTAGGTGGCGGCAATGTGGCCATGGATGCGGCCAGGACCGCCCTGCGGCTGGGAGCGGAGGTACATATTGTCTACCGCCGCAGCGAGGCGGAGCTGCCGGCCCGTGTGGAGGAGGTCCACCACGCAAAGGAAGAGGGTGTGGTCTTTGACCTGCTGACCAACCCGGTGGAGATTCTCACCGACGACCAGGGCTGGGTCAAGGGCATGGTAGTGCGGAAAATGGAACTGGGAGAGCCGGATGCCTCGGGCAGGAGAAGACCGGTGGAGATTGAAGGTTCCGATTACACCATTGAGGTGGACACGGTGATCATGTCCCTGGGCACCTCCCCCAATCCGCTGATTTCCTCCACCACAAAGGGGCTGGAGACCAATAAGCGGAAATGTATAATCGCGGAAGCGGAAAATGGGCAGACTACCCGGCAGGGAGTATTTGCCGGCGGGGATGCGGTAACCGGGGCAGCCACGGTGATTCTGGCCATGGAGGCCGGGAAACATGGGGCCCAGGGAATCCACGCCTGGCTGTCCGGCAAAGAAGCGTAAGGGAAAGAAGCGGATACCATGGGAACGAGACATATTGATCTGCTGCATGGGAAGATTCTGCCGTCCCTGACCGGGCTGGCAGTGCCGATCATGGCGACTTCCATGGTGCAGATGGCTTACAATCTGACGGATATGGCCTGGATCGGAAGAGTGGGCAGCCATGCGTTTACGGCAGTGGGGGCGGCAGGCATGTTCACCTGGCTGGCCAACGGTCTGGTGACTCTGGCAAAAATGGGCGGCCAGGTAAAGGTGGCCCACAGCCTGGGGGAAGGAAGCAGTAAAGACGCGGTGGAATACGGCAGAGGCGCCATTCAGCTGGCAGTCCTTCTGGCCCTGGGCTTTTCTGCGGTGACCTTCTTTGGGGCAGGCCGCCTGATCGGCTTTTTCGGACTGGAGAGTCCGGGAACCATCCGGGATGCCAGGCATTATCTCCAGATTACAGGTGGCCTGATTCTGTTTTCCTTTCTGAACCAGACCATGACCGGACTCTACACCGCCATCGGGGACAGCCGGACGCCGTTTCTGGCCAACAGTACCGGACTGGTGGCCAATATGGTCCTTGACCCGGTGCTGATCTTCGGGCTGGGACCGTTTCCCAGGCTGGAGACCGTGGGGGCGGCGGTGGCTACGGTGACGGCCCAGGCCGTGGTGACCCTGATTCTGGTTCTGCGGGCATTGCAGGATTCGGTTTTATTTGATAAGATCAGAATATGGCATGGCACTGGCTGGCGGTATTTCCGGGTGATTACAGCCCTGGGCCTGCCTTCGGCCCTTCAGAGCATGCTCTATTGCAGCATGTCCATGATTCTGACAAAAATGGTGGCGTCCTGGGGGGATGCCGCCATTGCGGTCCAGCGGGTAGGTGGCCAGGTGGAGAGTATTTCCTGGTTTATGGCAGAGGGCTTTGGGGCTGCCATGAATGCCTTTACCGGACAGAATTTTGGCGCCAGGCTCTATGGCCGAGTGAGAAGAAGCTACTGGGTGGCCTTGGCGGTCACCGGTATCTGGGGAACCATGACCTCCCTGCTGCTGGTCTTTGGGGCGGCGCCGATTTTCCAGATCTTTATCCGGGAGCCGGAGATTCTTCCGGCAGGGGTCAGCTACCTGTTTATTCTGGGCTGCGGCCAGATGCCTATGTGTCTGGAGCTTATGACCGTGGGGGCTCTCCAGGGCCTGGGCAAGACCCTGTCCAGCTCCGTGATCACCATTGTCCTGACAGCCGCCAGGATTCCCGTGGCCCTGGTGCTTAGTGCCACGGTCCTGGGGCTGGACGGAATCTGGTGGGCATTGACCATCACCAGTGTGACCAAGGGAGTTGTCTTTGTGACCTATTATATCTGGACCCTGGGGCGTCTGGAAGCCGTGAAACAGAGAAAGGGATGACAGCCATGACAAAGGCAATGACAAAAGAAGAAAAATTCAGACAGATGATTGAGACTCCGGTGAACAGGCTGATTCCGTCCCTGGCGGTTCCCACCATCATCAGTATGCTGGTGACTTCCATCTACAACATGGCAGACACCTTTTTCGTCAGCCAGATCGGCACCAGCGCCTCCGGGGCCGTGGGGGTGATCTTCTCGGCCATGGCCATGATCCAGGCCATCGGCTTCACCCTGGGAATGGGAAGCGGCAACAATATTTCCCGGGCCCTGGGGGACCGGCAGGAGGAGAAGGCCGGGGTCTTTGCGGCAGTGGCATTCTACACGGCAGGGATCATCGGAATCCTGATCACCCTGTTTGGCACCCTGTTTTCCAGGCAGATGGTGTATTTCCTTGGGGCCACACAGACCATTGCGCCTTATGCCCAGGACTATGCCCGGTATATTCTGTTTGCCGCTCCGTTTATGCTGACCTCCTTTGTGATGAATAATATCTTAAGGGCCCAGGGCAGCGCCCTCTTTGCCATGATCGGCATCACCACCGGCGGGATTCTCAACATGATTCTGGACCCGCTGTTTATCTTCGGATTCCACATGGGGATCTCCGGGGCAGCCATTGCCACCATGGTCAGCCAGATGGTCAGTTTCGGGATTCTTCTGTACCAGTGCAATTCCCATGAGGACTGTATCAAGATCCAGATTTCCAGATTTCGTCCCACAGCCGCCATATACGGAAGCATTCTCCATGCGGGACTGCCTTCCTTCTGCCGCCAGGGGCTGGCCAGTGTGGCCACCGTTGTGCTGAATTTTGCGGCAGGTCCTTTTGGGGATGCGGCCATTGCGGCCATGTCCATTGTGACCCGGTTTATGATGTTCATCAATTCCAGCCTCATCGGCTTTGGCCAGGCCTTCCAGCCGGTGTGCGGATTCAACTTCGGCGCAAAGCGCTATGACCGGGTTCTGGAGGCATTCTGGTTCTGTGTGAAGGTGGCTGTGGTGATGCTGACCTCCTTTGGCATTGTGGCCTTCTGTTTCAGCCGTCCCATTATTACGGCCTTCCGGCGGGAGGACCTTCAGGTTATTGAGATCGGAACCCTGGTGCTGCGGCTTCAGGTTCTGACCATGCCCTTCCAGGCCTGGGTGATTATGGTCAACATGCTGACCCAGTCCATCGGCTACGGCTTCCGGGCCTCCATTGTGGCCATGGGAAGGCAGGGACTGTTCCTGATTCCGGCGCTGCTGGTGCTGCCAAAGGTGTTTGGACTTTTCGGCCTTCAGATTGCCCAGCCCATTGCGGATATGCTGACCTTTGTGCTGGCCACGGTGGTGGTGGCAGGGATACTGAAGGAGCTTGGGCAGCTGCGGGAGGAGGAAGCCGGTGCTGCCTTGCAGGCGAGCAGAGAGCCGTGCAACAGTTCAGATACCCCTTGAACTGTTACCAGAGCCGTAACATTTTCCCCATCAATCTGCAAAAAATGCTGGACTATTTTTCATATTTGTGAGAAAATAACAATAAGTATGATGTGATTTAATTAACGAACTCATACCCGGCATACTAGTACATTGTTGCATTAATCCCGAAGTAAATAGTGCTTGATATTCGTGTCAGCTGTGCGTCTG
>CAJTOV010000072.1 GCA_910577765.1 uncultured Lachnospiraceae bacterium | reverse complement strand
TGCTCCCGGTCCCGTTGCCGCTGTTCTTTCCGCTGTTTCCGCTTCCGGTGTTGTCCTTGTTGTTCCCGTTTCCGGAGTTGCCTTTCCAGTCATCGTCGGTGTGCAGGTTGTAGTTCAGCTGGAAGATCCGGTTTCCGTCCCCGTCGTAGGCCATGGCCACCAGCAGGTCCTTTCCGTCACGGACTGCTTTCAGACGGTTCTCCACCGTGTACTGGAAGCTCTGCTCCACTTTCCGGGTCCCGTCGTCCTTGACCTCTTCCCGCAGCGTCCGGTTGCCGTCCGCATCGTAGGTGTATTCCACGTTCTTATAATGTTTTCCGTCGTAGAGCCTTGCCGCGGTCAGCTGGTTGGCCAGGTTGTAGGTGTATTCCGCACTTTCCTGGACTTTTCCGTTCCGGGTTTTCCGGTAGGAGGTCCGGTTGCCCATGTCGTCATAGCCGAAGCTGTAGACATAGCGGCCCTGGCGTTCCTCGTCCTCTGTGGCTTCCACCAGTTTTCCGTTGTCATCGTACACAAAGGCCCGCTTTGTTTCTATGATCTGGAAGTTGTACTTCCCGTCCTTTCCGTGCTTGTTGGTATGCTGTCCTCCATGGGGGTACTGGTCATCATGGCGCCCGTTTTCGTGTTTCCCGTCATGCCTGTCATCCCAGGCATAGCCGTAGAGGGATTCGGTGGCTGCCTCGCCCACAATAAAGCCCCGGTCATCGTAGGTATAGTCATACTGGCTGATGACCCAGCCGCAGTCGTCGCAGACATTCCTCATGGACACGATCTGGTCCCTGGCATTGTAGGTACTGTAGGTGCTGACACCGTTGGGACGGTGGATCTCCGTCACCCGGTTAATGGCGTCATAGACATAGGTGGTCTTTGCGCCGGTCCGGTCCGTGACTGTAGTCAGGTTGTCATTCCTGTCATATTCATAGCTGACTTTCTTTCCGTCGGCATAGGTGATGCTCTCCAGCTGGTCACAGCCGTCATACCGGTATTCCGTCACTTCCCCGGAGCCGGTGGTCACCTTTGTGATCCTGCCCAGGCCGTCATATTCGTAGGAGGATAAGCCGCTGCGGTCTGTCATGGACACTCTCTGTCCCATGACATCATAGGCGTAGCGCACCCCTTCCCGGTTCTCCGGGTCCCGGACATCCCCGTAGGATTTCTCCACCAGGTCATTGAGCCGGTCATAGTCATAGCAGATCCGGTTTCCGCCGTTGCTGGTGTAGCCGGTCTGCCTGCCCCCGGCATCGTAGGCCCACTGCTCGGTGCGCCCCTCCGCATCGGTCAGGGAGGTCATGTTCCCTTCTGCGTCATAGGTGTAGCGGGTGGTCCGCAGCATGGTGTCCGTGGTGCTGGTGACACTGCCCATGGCGTCGTAGGTATAGGTGGTCTTTAAGTTCCCCGGCATGTCCACCTGCACCAGACGGTCCAGGATGTCGTAGCTGAACCGGGTTACCAGTCCGTCGGTGGCCTTTACGCTTAAGACATTTCCATGGGGGTCATGGGTGTAGCTTTCCACCAGTCCCATCCGGTCTGTGACAGAAGTCACACGGTTTCCGGGATCATATACAATGGTTTCTGTCTCGCCCAGGGGATTCTTTGTCCCGGTCAGGCGGTTGTCCCGGTCATATGTGTATTCATAAATATAGCCTTTGGGGTCACTGAGACCGGTCAGGTTGTAGTTGCGGTCGTACTGGAAGTCAGTCCTGCGGTTTCCGGGTTTTGTGATGGCACTGATTTCCCCTACCAGGTTATAGGCGATCTCTGTGGCCTTTCCTTCCGGGTCCACGCTGGCTGTCAGCTGGTCCACCAGGTCGTACCGGTAATTCCAGGTGTAGCCCAGGGCATCATCCAGACGGTTCCGGTTGCCCCGGATATCATAGCCGTAGGTGGTAACCCCGCCCTCGGCATTGACGGATTTCGTCATCCGGTGCATGATGTCGTATTCATAGGTGCTGGTCCGGTCCAGGCTGTCAGTATCCCTGATGACATTGTCGGCCACGTCATAGGACAGTTCCCGCTTTAATCCCAGGGGCGTGGTGATGCCGGTCAGCCGGTGTACTGCATCGTAGGTGTAGGTGTACTTTGCCCCGTTTTTCTGGGTCAGTTCCGTCACCCGGCGGTTTAAATCCACGGTGTAGGTGGTGGCATTCCCTGCCGGGTCGGTCTCCCGCACCAGCTCGTCATGCCGGTCATAGTCGTAAGTGGTCCTTGCCCCCTTCGGGGAAATGCTGGCGATCCGGTTGCCCATGGCATCATACTGGTATTCGGTAATGAGGCCGTTGGGGTCCTTTGCCTTTGTCAGGCGGCTGAGGGCGTCATAGCGGTACTCGCTCCGGCTGCCTTCCGGTGTGGTGTGGGCAATCAGGCGGGACAGTTCATCGTACTCGTATACTGTTTCATTGCCCCTGCCGTCAGTAAAATCTGTCAGCCGGTCAATGGCATCATAGACATAGGCAGTCTTTGCCCCTTCCGCGTCGGTGGATCCGGTCAGGTTGCCTCTGGGGTCGTACTGGAAGGTGGTGGCTGCCCCCAGGGGGTTCACCTTTCCGGTCAGCCGGTTGATGGCATCATAGGCGTAGGTCCACACGGCCTCTCCGGGTTCCGTGGTCTTCACCAGGTTTCCTGCCGGGTCGTATTCATAGGTGGTTACGGTGCCGTCTGCCTGGGTTACGCTGGTGAGCCGGTCCAGAACATCGTAGGTGTAGGCGGTTGTGGCCTGGTCTGTGCCGGTAACGCTGGCCAGGCGGTTGAACCGGTCGTACACGTAGACCGCATCGCGGCCAATGGTGTCGGTCTGTTTTACCAGGTTTCCGCAGACATCGTACTCATAATGCATTACATTTCCTATGTTGTCTTCTGCCTTTGTAATCCGGCCCATGGAATCATATTCATAGGTGGTCACCACCCCGGCCTCGTCCTGGTGGTGGGTCATGCGGCCCGTGCTGTCATAGGACATCTGTATTGTATCCCCGTCGGGGAAAATAACCAGGATCAGGTTTCCTTCCTCATCATACCGGCAGGTGTATTCCCCGCCCAGGGCATCGGTGATCCGGGTGGTGCGGCTTAAGGCATCCACTTCCAGGCTGGTCTCTCCCTTCAGGGCGTCAGTGGTCTTCGCCACGTTGCCCAGGGAGTCGTATTCCATGGCCGTGATGTTCCCGGCTGCATCCACTTCTGCCAGCACCTGGCCCAGCACATCGTAATGCCAGGTGGTGGTGTGGCGGTTCTGGTCTGTCACGGACAGGGTCCTGCCATTTAAGTCATAATCCCTGGAAATGGTTCCGCCCAGGGCATCGGTAATCTCTTTCAGGCGTCCCACGGCATCGTAGGTGTAGCCGGTTTCATGGCTGTTCTCGTCTGTGGTGCGGACCTGGCGTCCGGCCCGGTCGTAGGCGTAAGTCTGTACGCCGCCCAGGGGGTCCACGGCCTCCACCAGCCGGTTACAGCCGTCGTAGGTGAAACGGTAGACACGGGTCTCATCGTCGGTGACCCGTACAATGTTTCCGTTGCCGTCGTAGGTGATCACAGTCTCCAGGCCGTTCTGGGCCACGGTCTTTGCCAGGCGCCCGGCCCGGTCATAGGCGTAGGAGACGGAGGTGCCGTCCGGGTAATGGATTCCCGTCAGGTTCCCGTTCCGGTCATAGGTGTAGCCGGTCTCATTTCCCAGGGCATCCGTGGCGGACACCGGCAGGTTCAGTACCGGGTCGTAGGCAGATACGGTGATATTTCCACGGCGGTCAGTGGTACTGGTGGTGTTCCCCATACCGTCCAGGGTGTATGTGGTGCTGTTTCCCAGGGCATCGGTGGTTTCCACCAGACGGTTGCGTTCGTCGTACCGGTAAGCCGTGATGTCGCCTTTGGCATTGGTTTCGGAAATCCGGTTGTAGTTTCCGTCGTATTCGTAGGCCAGGGTGTTGCCCAGGGCATCTTCCCCGGAGAGAATGTTGTGCTGGGCATCGTAGGTGAAGGTGGTCTCCACGCCCATGGGGTCGGTGATGGAGAGGACTTCCCCTGCCGGACTGAAGGCGTAGGCGGTGACCCCGCCGTCAGCAGCCGTGGTGGCTGTCTCCCAGCCTTTTGCGTTGTAGGTGTGCTCCGTGGTATTTCCTTCCGGGTCGGTCTCGGTCAGTACCCGGTTCATGGCGTCGTAGGTGAAACGGCTGGTGTTCCCGGCGCCGTCGGTGTAGGCGCTTACCACAGCCTCTTCCCCGTCGTAGGCAAAGCGGCTCCGGTTTCCGTCGGCATCGGTCATGGAGACGATACGGCTTAAGTCGTCATAGCCATAGCGGGTGGTGCTGCCTTCCCCGTCGGTCATGGACTGGAGGTTGCCCTTTTCGTCGTAGGAGAAACGGGTGGTATTTCCTTCGTAGTCCTTTGCGGTCAGGGGCTGGGCATACTCGTTGTAGGTGTAGGTGGCGCGGCTTCCGTCGTCCCTGGTGACGGAAAGGATGTTCCCGGCTTTGTCGTAGGTGTAGCGGGTGGTGGCACCGTTTGCGTCGGTGCGGCTTTCCAGGCGGTTGTCCTCCGAGTAGGCGGAACTTTCCCGGTCGCCGTTGGCATATGTAACGGCCACGTTGCGCATCTGGTCATCCTGCTTATAGACCGTTGTATGGCCGTTGTTGTCGGTGACTGCGGTCTCTGTGCCGGAGTATGTAAAGGCCATGACGCTGCCCAGGGCATCGGTCTGTTCCACCACGCGGCCCTGGCTGTCCAGGACATTTTCAATGACCCGGGTTCCGTTCTCGTCGTACCAGGCGGTCATCCGGTGGTCCGCATCATACTCGTAGCGGATAGTGGCGCCTTCCTGGTCCGTGAAGGCAGTCAGGTTGTCGCTGTCATCGTATTCGTAGGCCAGGGTGCCCCCGTCAGGCAGGACGATCTCCGTGATCTTCCCGTCCGGTTCCATGGTGATGCCGAAGGATTTGCCGGAGGGGCTGGTGATCTCGGTCAGGAGGTAATCACTGTCGTAAATGTAGGAGGTGGTGTGCCCTTTGCGGTTCTTCTTTGTGAGAAGAAGGCCGTAGTGGTTGAAGGTGCGGACCGTGCCGTCGGGCTCGGTAATCTCCCAGCCGTCGGAAGGGGAGACTTTTTCGGCGGATTCCCCGCTGTCTGTCTCTTCACTGTCCGGGGTGTCTGCGGCTGCTGCGCTGCTGGCAGTTTCTGCTGCCCTGGCAGCCAGCTTCCGCCTTTCCGCTTCTTCTCCGTCTTCTTCCTCAACGTCTTCCGGCGTGCCGGAGCCTTCCGGGTAATCCACGGTGTCCACGGCTTTCAGTTCATAGTCGTATCCCTCCGGGGCTTTGTAGGAGTTTCCGTCCTTTTCAAACACGATTCCTTTCCCGGACCCGGTGGTGTACAGGATGGTGCCGTCCGGCAGGACCATGATCCGCTCCCCAATGGGGGAGTTCCACCCCATGCCGAACTCGGACCGGAAGTAGGGATGCAGGCCGCTGTAGCTGCGGGTGATGGCAAATTCCCCGTCCAGGTCCTTTAAGGACGCGTCGCTGCGCTCCATGTAAAAGCCGCCGGTGGAAAGGTTCACCGGCTCGCCGCCCACCATGCACCGGGGGTCCAGGTCATGCATCAGGCAGTACTTTATAAATTCTTCCATGGCTGCCGCATCCAGGGGCATGGTGTAGGGCTCATCAGTCACGGGGTTCCGGATAAACAGGATGTTCCCGGCTTCCACAAGCTGGTAACCGAACTGGTTGTCCTGCTGGAGTACTTTTGTATCCACCCCGTAATGGCGGGCAATCCGGGGCAGGATGTCCGTGGCCTGGACTTCGTAGAGCAGGAAACGGTTTTCTTCCTTCCGTATCCATTCCGTCTCCACGGTCTCGTCCCCCTGTTTTAAGTTTCCTTCCTCATCTTCCTCGATATTTTTGCCGGTTCCCTTTGCCTCCACATAGTAGATTTTATTGAACTCCAACGGCGGCTGTACCATGGTGGCCGGTTCTGACTGCCAGTTGCTGTCCAGATGGGTGGCTGGCAGGCACGATGAATCCACTGCCGTGAAATCCGCATATTTTGCATCGCCTCCGGCGCTGGTCTCCCCGGCGTCTGCTTCCGCACCGCCTTCCTCCTCCACAAACCGGTATTCAATGGTGGAGCCTTCCTGGGACACACCATGGGCCACAACCCCCAGTGTGGTTCTGCCACCGGCCGGGGATTCTGCCATACCGGGGTCCACATCCACGTCGAACTCGCTCATCTCCATGGTCTTCAGATTGGCATTTTCCAGCCGTCCCTGCCATGCCACACGCAGGCAGGGGCCGAACTCGGTGCCGCCGGTATGGTTGTAGAAGGTCTCTGCCCAGCTTACGCTGCCCACGTCGCTGGTGCCGGGGATATAGTCCTGGTCCCCTCCTTCCACGTAGGCCTGGAGTACAAATCCGGTGCGGGTGGCCGGTTCCTTCACCCACCGGTAGTAGGTGTCGGTGACATTGAAGGTCATCTCCCGCTTCTGTTTGTCGTTGGCGGAGGACAGGGCCAGGTCGCCGGTCTGGGTCATTCCCGTGTCTACGCCGTCCCGTTTCATACTTTGCCAGGTGACTGTGGCCGGGTCCCAGGGCTTTGAGGCCACAAAGAGGGCAAAAGCAGTGTTGTTGGTAGCGTCTTTTGTAACTGTGTGAAGGACCAGTTCCACGTCCTTGACCCCGTCCCCGTCCGAATCCGGGCCACCGGGCGTATCTCCGCCCCCTGGCTCCTGGCTGTCTGTGCCGCTGCCGGAATCCTGGCCTGCACTGCTGCTTCCCATCAGGGTCTCCCAGGCAGGGTTTATCTGGATCATGGCGCGGCAGTAGCCATAGTCTTCGGAAAATCCTGCCATGGGGTTCAGACTGGTGCCAAAGTATTTCCCGCTGGCATCAGGGGTTCCCAGGTGGGGACCGCCTTTTGAAACCATGTTCAGGGTGAAGGCGCTGTAGTCCACCAGCACCGCACCTGCCGGGTCCAGGCGCACCGGGTAGGCCCGTTCCGGGGCGTCCAGCCACTCTCTGTCGGCCGTGTAGGTGATGGTCCTGTCTGCGGAACGGTAGACCAGGCGGATCGCCGTGCTGGTGTTCCCCTCCGCGTCCACCATCACCGGGGCGGTCAGGGCGAATTTGGGCCGGTGCCAGGTGTCCCGGTAGGCAAGCAGGGTCTCCCCGTCCTTTTTAAATTTCAGGGTACCGGATTTTAACTGGTAGCTGAAGGCATTCCTGTCCTGGCGGTCCAGAAGAATGATATCCTCCTTGACGGTACTGCCCAGAACCGTGTACTGGACGTCCACACCCGGGAAGACGCTGCTGTAGCGGACCATGTTGCCTGAGGCGCTGCTGCGGGAGTAGTCGCCCTCTAAGGGAATGACCTCCAGGGCATCCCGGCGGTCAGAGATGGTGTAGCCTTCCTTCCGGTCCATCTTCTCCGGCAGGCACAGGTCCAGGGGGCCGGACTGGTTGTAGTAGGCCTCACCGGTGGCGGTCTCCGCGTTGGACGGGGTTGCCTTTTTGCTGCCTCCAGTGCCGGAGGTAATGGTTCCGGTGGATACATCGCCGGAAGTGGTGGTGCCGGATGTACCGGTGCCGCCAGGCGCACTGTTTCCGCTGCCAGGGGCCGCATTGCTGCCGGTGGCCCTGGATGTTCCGGCTGTTTCTGCTCCTTCTGCTTCTTCCGCAGCGGCCTTCTTGGCCTGGATCATCTCATGGAGCTTCTTTCCAGGATTTTCCCCCGGGCCGACGGCTGTGCGGAATTTCTGCGCCCCGTTTTTTGGTGTATTCTGTTCACTCTGTCTGTCTTCCGTCTTTTCCTTCCGGGACAGGGCCTTCCTTGGCAGGAGGCGGTCTTCGTCTATGGCCTCCCCGGCCAGGCCCCTGCGGACCCCGCTGGATTCCGAGGGAATGTCGAAGGTAAGGTCATTGACCAGTTCCACATCCCCGGAACCGTATAAGCTGTCATCATCTTCGTCGTCGTCATCTATGGAAACGGAACCGTCCTGGTTCCCGCCTGTTTTCATAATCCGGTTGTCCACGCTGCGGATCTTCCCGTCCACATCCCGGTAAAGTCCCGAATATCCGCCGATCACCGTGACGAACTCTGTCTCGCCCTGCTGGTAGGTGCGGATGTTGCGTGTCTCATCGAACTGAACGAGAATTCCGTCCGGCTCGTCTGACGGGAGCTCGTAGAATTCCTCCGGCTCCCGGATATCGGAATCGGTTGCTGTGGTTATACCGGATGCATTTGATCCGGTGGCTGTGGCAGCGTTCTCCTCCCTGTTTCCCGCTGCCGTGGGTGCATTGGACCCGGTGGCTGTACTGATTCCAAGGTCATCAAGCCGCAGGGCCTCGGGACGTGTAAAGTCCACACGCCGCGGCTGGTTTCCGATGGCAGTGGCTGCTTCTGCCAGGATCGGCGCCATGCTGGGCACCGTCATGGTCACGCAGAGCAGGATGCTCACCAGACGTTTTTTCCATGCTTTGTTCTTTTTCATACCATTACTCCTTTGATTCTTTTTGGTTCTCTTTCAGCTGTATGGTCAGTATGATGACATGGGATTCGCCTCCTTTCCCTTTTTGTTTCTATACGTTATACGATTTTGAAAGGGCAAATATAACAGAATCTTGGAAGATAATGTAAAAAAAGTTAAAATTTTGTATTTTAGGCCATGTTTTTTTTTATTTGCGGAAAAAAAAGGCACCATTTCTGGTACCTTTTTGTAATACTTCAAAGGTTTTCTGTTACACCTTTTTTGACAGTCATTACCTTTTCCCATCTCTTTTCATCTGCTGCCCATCCTCCCTGACCGGTACAGCCGCTGCTCTGGTGATAAAAACATCCGTTTCCGCTTCCGCCCTTTCTCCTGCCCCCCATGCTCCTGGACATTCTGCCCATTTAAAACCATAAGCACCAGAGACATCAGGGATACTGCAAGGGCGATCCGATAAAGCTCCGTATTTCTGTCATCCCCGGTTTTAGGCAGGCGTTCTGCACTGGCCCCTGCTTCAGGTACCGGAAAGATACCCAGCTGTTCCCTATTTTCCTCCGGTGGAAGCAGCTTCGGGCTGACTGGTGCTGCCGCTTCTGCCGGTCCACCGTTTCCTCCACTGCTGTGACTCCTTCTGCTGCTTCCTCCACCGGATGTGGTTTTGTTCCCGTCTGAATTTTCCCCGTCTGAAGGTGTCGCTGGCTGCTTCCCTGGCTCCTGGTCATCGGAACCAGAAGTATCTTCCTGACTGCCTCCTTCCACATTTTCGTGTGACGGCGGAACTGCCGGTTTTCCTTCTTCCTCTCCATTTCCAGAATCCTCCCTGGGTGGCTGCTGTGCATCGGACGGAGTCGCTGGCTGTACCATCGCTCCCGGTGTATCAGGTTCCTGCGGTTTCTCCGGCAGTCCTGGCATATTTCCAGAAGACTCCCCCTGGTCCGGATCGTGGTCACTGCCATCTGGAGAGCCATCTTCTCCGCCGATTACGCCGCCATTACCAGAACCACCGCCACTGTCCCTCTCCGGAAGCTCCACCACAGCCACTGTCTCCTGCATACTCCCGCCGCAGTCCAGGGTCACCTGCACTTTCAGATACCTGGCCTCTATATCGTCCGGCAGGACCAGCCGGTACCTGGTTTCCGTTGTCTCGTCTCCACTGTACCAGGTATAATCCCCGTCCCGGCTGTCACCGGTGTACCAGTCACAGGTAAACAGCAGCCAGTTGTCTGTGGTTTCCACATCATAGCCCGGAGTACTGACCGTGGCCACATACCCCGGATGGCCATATTCATCCGGGGAAAGCTCCACCTGGATCAGGGGATATACATAGTAACTGAAGGAACCCACATAGTCTCCCATATAGTTTCCTTCTCCTTCTGCGGAAAAGCCGATACACCACCCTACATCCTCCCCGGTGATTTCATAAGTACTGAATCTGCCATGCTGTTCCCCTTCCTCCAGCACTTCCGGCCCCTGGCTGCCGCTGAGCCTGGTCCGGTACCATTTATAGGTTCCCTCAAAACCATCCCCGGCTGCAGATTCCGGGATCTGTGCCGTGATTCTGTGTCCTGGTGTAAAATTCCCGGACAGTTCCGCATCAAAAGTATCTGCCCGCACCGGGCCGGAGACTATACCGGCTGCCAGCGAGGCAATGGAACATACAAGTACTGCCCTTTTCTTCCAACATATTCCTTTCATGAATGTCCTCCTTTCGTGACAGCCCAGTAGGCTGAACGGTTTTCCTCTTGGGCATGTGTCCCCATATCCCTGCCTGGAAACAGAACCGGAACCATGGCACCCCACACATCCGGGTCAAACTGGGTTCCGGCTCCCTCCTTCATGGCCCGGTAAATGGCATCTTCCCCCATTCCGTTCCGGTAGGGCCTGCTGTAACCCATGGCATCCCAGGTATCCAGAACACTGATGATCCTGGCAGAAAGGCTGGTCCCCTTCTGTTTCCGGTATCCATTGCCGTCATACCGTTCATGGTGGTTCCGGACCGCATCACAGACTGCATCCGGGTATCCCAGAAGCTTTACAATCCAGTAGCCATACTCTGTATGCCGTTTCACGGCCCGGTACTCCGTATCTGTCAGGGGCCCCGGCTTATCCAGTATTCCGGACGGTACCAGCAGCTTTCCAATATCGTGAAGCAGTGCTGCCGTAACCAGCTCCTGAACAGCCATTTCCCCCAGTCCCAGATACACCCCCGCCTTTCCTGCACCGTTTCCCACACGGAGAGAGTGGGCATATCCCCATCCGTTATGCTTCTTCAGCTGTTTCAGAAGCTGCCTGGTAGTTCCTTTATTGACCATCTGTCTGTCCTCCATCCCGGTACTGCCCTGCCCATTTTCCCTCCGGCACTTCCTGCCTGCCATGGTCAGTACCCGTTACTGTTTCCTTCACCGGAAAATGACCACCATCCCTTTCCGCAGCCTGCCAGGTAGGCAGCTGTATATTTTTTGTAGGAGTAGGAGGCATGGGCCGGGTTAGGGTCATTGACCACCACATATCCGTCGTCCGTAAGCCCGGTCAGCACGATGAAGTGCCCCGCTGATGTGAATTCCCCGGGCCTGCAGCTCATCACCACCGGATGGCCTGCCGCCAGTTCCTTCCCAATAACTGCCGGACTGATCTGCCTGCATGTAACCCCGTAGAGACTGGCCACTGCCGGAAAGATATCCCATCTCTGTCCGCCTGCGGTATAGAAATAATTGTAAGTTCCATACCTGCCTGCAATGGATGCGATAATATCCGATGGATACACCCATCCACCGGAATCCGCACCACTCCTTAAATAGGACAGCACCATGGCCAGGGAGGTCACGGAACACCCGGAGCTTGCCACGGTCCCGCCGCCAAATGGCAGGCTGCTCCAGGGCTGGCCTCCGCCCTGGGCCATGTAAACCACCGGCATGCTGCCTCCATTATCCGGAATCACCAGGGACTCTGCACATTCCTCCGGGTCCCCCAGGGATATTCCCCCAGAGGTGGCGCTGGAAAAGTCCAGGCTTCCTCCCCGGATTCCATAAAGTTCCTGCCAGTCTCCTGCTCCCCGCAGGGCCATGGCCCACTGCCGGTTGTCCCGGCTCCATCCCCCGGATTCCCGGAAGGCCCCTGACAGCTCCGGGTAGCGGCTGATCCATTCCCCCACAAAGTCCCGGTACACTGTCCCGTCTGCGCTGAGCACGGAACCCAGGTCCCCCAGATACCCGGTGGTGGCGCCGTTGAGGGCCGCCGCCTTCTGTCCCCGGCTCCAGCGCTCTGCCTGGCCCGGATGCCGCTGTGCCTCCAGTCCGTACATTCTGTCCAGCCAGCTGCGGATGTCATCTTCCGGGGCATAGGACTGCCATGCAGCCCGGACCCCATTGTCCGTGGCCCCGTCCCGGACAGCCAGACTGTAGACGGTTCCTTTCACCACCGGGTCCCCCACTGCATCCAGGTCGATTCCCCGGGCAGCCATGGCATTCCTGGCCGGTATATAGTAGCGGCTGTAGGCAAATTCATCCTGGAGTCTTGAAAAGCCTTCCCGGTCTGCATGGCAGGCCCTTACCCAGTCAGCCCCCAGGCCGGCACTGCTTAAGAGTCCCTGGTCCCCTGCCCCCAGGCCGGTATATTTCGCCAGCATGGAGCAGGTATCCGGGGCCCGGGCCACGGCGTACCCCAGAAAATCCGGCAGGGCGTACCGGTAATCAAACTGGTAGCGGCCATAGGCCCTGCCCCCGTCACCTCCGGCCTGGGCATACCCTACATTTCCTGATTCAAAGATTGTCCAGCCCATCCAGATTTCCTCTCCGTGGATGTTCTCGATTCCAAACCCGGTCCCCACGGCTGGCTGTCCGTCCCCAGTGTCCCCGGAATCCCCGGATGGCGGCAGAAAACTTCCGGTCCCGTCCCCTATGCCTCCCAGCCCAAACAGCTCCTCCATGGACTTCATGCGGATATGCATCTCAAGATTCACATGGCCGGAGCAGGTCCTGGCATCATGGCCCTCCGGGCAGCCAAAGTGGTCATGGCCCCCGCAGTACCAGTATCCGCCGCATCCGGTGGCAGACCCGGAACAGTCATGGGAACAGGTTTCCCGGTCACAGCTGTGCTTACAGTCCTGGTAGGCCTCCGGCCTGGAACAAGTACCATGTGGTGGCTTTCTGCGGCCGAAATTATCCCCATTACCACCGGAATTGTGGTAGCAGGTCCCGGTGACCGTGCATCCTGCATAGCCGGACCAGGCCAGGGCAGGATTCTTCCGGTCCACTTCGCAGGCCTGGTTCTCTCCCGGAATTACCAGTTCCTCATGAAGGTAAGGCGCAAACCGCATATCTGTCCCCGGATAGCCTTCCCTGGCCTCATTGCAGAAATAGCGGGTGGTCTCACATCCCAGCCCACAGTCATATAAGGGGGATTCGGTGTAATCATAGGTGTGGGAGGAACGGTAAAAGCAGTCAGCCAGATCCAGGGCTTCCTTATGGTGGTCTGCCTGCTGCTGCATCATCACCACGGCAAGGCAGGAGATGATATCCTCCAGGTTATCACTGTCCTCTCCGTCAAAATGGAGAACAGCCCCGTTTGCATAGCTGCTGCCTGCTCCCCCCTCCTGGTCTCCCCCATGGCTGACGCCATAGGGGATCTGGCGTCCTTTCCGGTCCAGGGTCTTTGCCAGCCCGTGGATGATTCCCTCAATCTGCGCCTGGAACCTGGCCTGGGACTGTTCATACTGCTGTTGGAATCCCATTTCCTCCGGCACTGTGTAACCGGGACTATTGAAATGTTCCGGTGTGTCGAAGACTGCCACCGTAACTGCCAGGCTTCCCCCTGCCCCGCCGGATGCTGCTGCAATCACAAGCTGTAATACCAGAACCGCCCCCAGAACCAGGGCTGCCGGACGGATGATTCCCCGCCCCACCCCATCCGCCAGACTGCCGGAGAACCGCAGCAGTGCCCCGGCTGCCCGGTTTCCCATGCGGAATCCATGGAACAAAGTCCTGCCTGCCCCCTTCACAGTCCGGGATACCGGATTCCGGGCCACTGTCCTGCCTGCTTTCGTGGCTGCGGCCCGCTGGCCCAGTCTCCCGGCACTGCGTCCCAGCTTCCTGGCCCCTGCCCCGGCTGCTGCCAGGACCTGCTCCCCACCCCTCCGGGCCAGCCGTCCGGGGCCGTGGAGCACCTGGTCTGCCCCGTTTCTTACCGCCCGCCTGGTCCCGGCAATCCCCTCCCCCAGCGCCCTTACGGCTTCTGCTGCCACCTGGTTCCCGGAAGCCTCCAGTCCGGTGGTAACTGCCTTTCCGGCTGCCCAGGCGGCTTTGTCTGCTGCCCTGGCTGTGGCTTCTGCCCCACCGGCTCCCGCCCGGACACTGGATACAGCCAGTGGGACTGCATGGTCTCCCCAGGCTGCCAGTGCCGCAAATGTCTCATCCTCCCCCATTTCCTGCTCCAGGCTGCCTGCGGCCAGCCTCCCCACGCCTCCACGGACAGCCAGCTTCTGCCGCAGCCTTTCTGCTTTTATGTATGCCCCCTGGCTCCACTGGACTGCTTTCAGACCGCCGCGGAACAGATGGTATTCCTCCGGTCCCAGGAGAATTCCCCCGCTGTTTTTTCCCTGGGGGATACCTGCCCCCGTCTCTGCCTTTCTGGCCTTTACCAGTTTCAGTCCCGGTATCCGGCCATCCAGCAGCCTGCCTATATCCTTCGGGGACATCCGGCCTTCCGGGTCCAGCCGGGACAGGTCCCCATCCATGGGCACTGCCCCAAGAATCTGACGGACCAGGGCCGTACCGGCTGCCAGCTCTGCCGGACTGCCTGCCCGCAGAAAGCTTCCCCTGCGTCGCAGAAGACTTCTCTGTGCCGGGGTGAACAGATCCGGCCTTTCGTCTCCCAGCTTCCGGCCATAGTCCATAAATGCACGGATCTCCGCCACATCCACCAGACGGTCTGCCTGCCTGCGCAGGCGGCTGCTGTGTCCCAGCCTTCCATAGCCGGTCCTGCCTCCGCCGCTGTGCCGTTCATTGGTTTTCCTGCGGATTTCCAGCAGTTCCTCCACTGACACATCCGGATGGTCCATCTGGTAGTGGAAGGCTTTTAAATCCCCCCTGGTCACCTTCTCCGGGTCAGGGATACTGTATCTCCCGGCTTCCTGGAAGATGGCCCCTGCCTGGGTGAAGCCGTCCTTTTCAAAAAGCTTCCCGGCCTCCAGCCACCTGTCCAGGGACCCTGCATCCCGCAGCACCTTTTTCATCCGCTCCCGGTCCGCCCGGTTTCCCAGGAGAATCCCGGCTGTCCGGGTATGGGCAAGGACCCTCCCGGCACCTGCGGCTTCTTCATCCTTCTCCCTGGCCAGTGCCTGCCCCAGATACCGGGAAGGCGTTTCCAGAATCCGGCCAGCCGGATGCAGGACATACTTTCCTGTGAACTCCCGTGATTCCAGCCTCCGGTTCAGGGTTTCTGTCCGGTCAGAATGCCTCCGGTTCCCTGCCTCCATAAGTTCCCTCCTTCCCATGGTATCTGTCCGGTTCCCCTGGCCGTTCAAAGTTACGCCTCCTCCCCACCGGCATGGTCGGTCTGGCAGATTTCAAACAGCAGGGAGTCCTCCGGGTAGTGGTCCTCAAAAGGAATCACACCGCCGGTAAACCGGGAAGCATTCTGGATATACAGAAGTCCCTCCCCTGGCGGGGTATCGGTGATATATTCCAGCTGGCGGGCGGAAAGCTGGAGCTGCTCTGCCAGCACACCGGCATTGATGGCCTGCTGTTTTAAAAGGACCACAAAGGCTGTGTTGGTAAGCACGGCCCGCCCGGTATCCGAGGCCAGCAGATCCTCCAGGTCCTGGGTCAGGCCGCAGGGGCAGCCCCGGTATTTTCTGGCTGTCTTCCACAGTTTCTTGATCCACTGGGCCGTCTGCTCCTTCTGGAACAGCAGGTGGATCTCATCAATATAGATGAAGGTGGGACGGTCCAGTCTCCGGTTCCGGCCCATTCGGTTGAGAATGGAATCCAGGATCACCAGCATGGCCAGGGGGCGGATGCCTTCCCCCAGCTCTGAAATATTGTAGGAGAGAAAGGAGGCCCCGGTGCTGGTGTTGGAATGGCCCTGGAACAGGGTATCCACACCGGCCACATAGAATTCCACGGCTTTCACCACATCCAGAATGGCCGGAAGCCCGCCGTCCCCGCTGTTGTAGTAGTCACACAGTGCCAGGTAAAAGTCCTCCAGGGTGGGGATATCCCGGTCATCCCCGGATACCAGCCAGGTATCGTAGCACCGCTTGGCTGCCACTGCAATGGCGGTTTTCTGGGTGGCATCCGGCGCATAGGACAGCATTTCCGCACACATGGAGCGGATGAATTCCACCTTGGCTGCCACCGGATTGTCATCATAGCTGGCACTGATATCCAGGGGATTGATATGGTGCTCCCCGGCTCCCTTGATGCGGATCTCCTCCCCGCCCACGGCCCTGCACAGCTTTCCGTATTCCCCCTGGGGGTCAATGACCACCACATCCCCGTCACAGCTGCTGTTTAAACAGGTATTAAGGATCTCCTTCTTGGCAAAGAAGGACTTCCCGGAACCGGTGAACCCCAGAACCAGCATGTTGTAGGAGTCCGCCAGCATACGGTTAAAGGTGATGATGTTGTGGGTGACCTTGTTAAGCCCGTAGACGGTCCCGCCCTTCTGGGACATTTCCTGGGAGGAAAAGGGCACAAACACGGCCAGGGACTCGGTGGTCAGGGTACGGAACTCAGGCGTGCTGTCCAGGCCAAAGGGCATGGAGGATACCAGGGCATTCTCCTGGAGTCCGTAAGACACCCGGAACTGTACACTTCTGGAGCGGCACCGGGTCAGGAAAGCCTCACAGTTCCGGTCCAGCTGCTCCCGGTCCCTGGCGAAAACCACCACATGCATCTTTGTCTCAAACAGTTTCTGGTCCCTCCGCTCCATGTCTGCCAGAAGGCTGTCTGCGGCATGGTAATTCTTTGCCAGGTCCGGGTTCACCAGGTCTGCACTGTATCCCTGCTGGCTGGCCTTTTTCTGGGCCTCCGCATAGGAGCCGGAGGCATTGGTCCTCTGGGCCTTTACCAGGTTTAAGGCCCGGACCGCATCCAGCTGGTGGAGGCTGGTAGTCAGAAGCAGGTTAAAGGGCATGGAGGAAAACTCCCGCATAAAGGAATCCGTCACCACTGCCGGAAGGCCTGCCAGGTGGAAGGCCCTTCCCCAGACTCCGCCCAGGATAAAATGGTCCTGGCAGAATTCCATGCTTTCCGGCTGGACCAGTTCCACCACCGTCACACCGCTGCGGTACAGATCCTCCAGACAGCCGCCCTCCCCGCCTTCCCCAGACGTCCCCCGGCTCCCTGTCCCGCCTTCCTCCCCTCCCCGGTACATGCCGTAAAGCAGTTCCAGGCGTTCCGGTGCCTTTAAAGGAACTGCCCCGCAGCCCCGGATGGACCGGAGAATGGAAAGCATGTCATGCTCGGCCCCGGCAAAGGCCTGGGCGGCCAGGGCCGGACTGTCTGCCGGAACGGTCAGGGTCAGGTAGATATCCCGGCGGATTCCGTTGTTTCCTTCCAGCATGTTCCGCCGGATGATCCGGTTCATGTCTGCCCGGAGCCGGTCCCTGCCGTCCCCTGCCTCCTGCAGCAGTACTGCATCGGACAGGTAATCCATGCTGACACTGTGGTTGTAGATACACACCTGAAGGTCGTAGGCCGGGTCAATGGACTGGAGCACATTTGCCCATTTCCTGGAGACTGCCCCCCGTTCGTCCCTTCTGGCTGTCCCGAAATTAATATCCTGGACCCTATAGGTCCTGGAGTACAGACCCTCCGCGATCTCCATGGTCCCGTCCCCGGCCACAGAACAGACCGGAACCGAATCCGCTATGTTAAAATGCGGCCGCAGGTTCAGCACCTTCTTCAGTTTTTTATCCATCCGCTTCCCCCCTTCTCTGTCTCCGCCATGTTTTCCTTTTTCAGCAGCCAGGACACCAGACTGGTCCGCAGGTATGCCCCCTCTGCCGGTTCGGAGATCCAGTCCCTCTGCTGCCGGTCAAGACCGGCTGCCCCGGCCAGCTCCAGCTTCTCAAAGATCCGGTGTTCCCCGGCCAGCAGAAACGGGGACACTTCCAGAAGTTCCCTAAATTCCCGGCTTCCGTAGAAGGTCCGGTTGTCCTGGCTGAGAAAGGTATACAGGGTATCCCCATGAAGGCAGGAAACATCCCACAGACCTGCCGGATTTCCTGCCAGGTATTCCGAGTTCAGGGAATACACGATTCCCTTAAGCTTTCCCAGCAGCCGGAGATAGGCCTGCCTTCCCGCCTCTCCCGGTTCCAGAACCTGGTACACGGTCCCGTAGTCCGTGGAGACAGACCTGCACCGGCAGCCCGGCCCGTCAGCACCATCCACCAGGAACTCCTTTTCATCTCCTTCCCCCAGCGCAGACAGATCCGTGTCTGCTCCTGCCAGAATGGATATGGTCTCCCCCGGTACAGCCGGGGCTGCGGCAAAGGCCCTGGTCTCCTTCTTTGCCTGCTCCAGGGCCCAGTCCGGGCTTCCGGAGAGAATCAGGCCGTTCTCCCTGTGGATTCTGCGGTCATAATCCACCCTGCCGGTGATCACATCCTCCCCATAGCAGACATGCTTCCGGCACTGGTCCAGCAGGGACCAGGGAAGCAGGGCCTTAAGACCGGTCTCTGCCAGAACCCGGTTGTAGCGTATCCGGTTTTTCATCAGGGGAAGCACGGACCGGTATGCATCTGCCTGCT
>CAJTOV010000071.1 GCA_910577765.1 uncultured Lachnospiraceae bacterium | reverse complement strand
GCAAAGTGGGGCGTGCAGATGCCGGGAATGAATTTTCAGACGCGCTTTAGAACTCCCTCCGGCCAGTAAGGTGCGCCGTAACAATTTAAGGAGTATCCGAACTGTTGCGATGCACCCAATGAACAGCAATAATTCATGCAATGATATACTGGATATTTTTCCAGGGACATGCTATACTGATAACAGTTCAGATGCAGCTGCTTAAGGGGTGTCTGAACTGTTGTGGTCAGAATAACCAGTGATATAACATCAGGAGGACAAAGTTATGCCAGTAGTAGAATCATTAATCCGTTCTGAGACAGACGGAAGCATCAGTTTTGGAAATTATAAGCTGGATAAGAAGTCAAAGCTGCAGGATTTTGAGCATGCAGGAGATCTGTATAAGATCAAGACCTTTTACGAGATCACCAAGCTGGAGCGGAATGGTTCTTTTGTCTATGAGTCGGTTCCGGGGACGGCTGTGGAGAATTTTGCAGTGACCAATGACGGGGTCGCGTTCTGTGTGGAGGGTGACAAGGATGCGCAGATCACCGTTCAGCTGGACGACGATACAGAGTATGAAGTGTTTGTGGACGATGCAGCTGTAGGCGGCATGAAGACCAACATGAGCGGCAAGCTGAATCTCAGTGTGGAGCTCAGTGAAGGTACTGTATGCCATGTGAAGGTGGTAAAACGATAAGGAGCAGATTACATATGGCGAAAGGGAAGGCGACTGCATTCTTCTGCAAGGAATGCGGATATGAATCTGCCAAGTGGATGGGGCAGTGCCCTGCCTGCCGGGAATGGAATACCATGGTGGAGGAGCCTACAGCGAAGGGCTCCTCTGCCAGACGCACGGTCAGGGACCCAGAGAGCAGGAATGTGAAGCCGGTAAAACTTTCGGAGGTGTCTGTCAGGGAACAGGACCGGGTATCCACCGGGTACCAGGAGCTGGACCGTGTACTGGGGAGCGGCATTGTAGCCGGCTCCCTGGTTTTAGTTGGAGGGGATCCGGGTATCGGCAAATCCACCCTGCTTTTGCAGGTCTGCCGCAATCTGGGCCGGGACGGACACCGGGTCCTCTATATCTCCGGGGAGGAATCCCTGCGGCAGATCAAGCTGAGGGCCAACCGGATCGGCGAGATCTCCGGCGAGCTTTTTTTTCTCTGTGAGACAAGTCTGGATGATATCGAGGAAGCGATCCGGGAGATGAAACCGGAGATTGTGATCATTGATTCTATCCAGACTATGTATCGGGAGGATATCACGTCGGCACCGGGAAGTGTCAGTCAGGTGCGGGAGTCTACCAACATCCTGATGCAGATTGCCAAGGGGATGGGGATTACGGTCTTTATTATCGGACATGTCACCAAGGAGGGAGTAGTGGCCGGACCGCGGGTGCTGGAGCATATGGTGGATACGGTTCTCTACTTTGAGGGAGAGCGCAACGCTTCCTACCGGATTTTGCGGGGGGTGAAAAACCGCTTTGGCTCCACCAATGAGATTGGCGTCTTCGAGATGCAGGAGCAGGGGCTTGTGGAGGTGGAAAATCCTTCCGAGTATCTCCTGAGCGGTAGGCCGGAGGAGGCTTCCGGCGCGGTGGTGGCCTGCTCCATAGAGGGGACCAGACCGATCCTTCTGGAGGTTCAGGCACTCCTTGCCCAGACCAATTACGGGATGCCGCGCCGGACGGCTGCCGGGACAGATTACAACCGGGTGAATCTTTTGATGGCAGTGCTGGAGAAACGGTGCCACTATGAGATGTCCCGGTACGATGCTTATGTGAATATCGCAGGCGGTGTCCGCATGAATGAACCAGCCTTGGATCTGGCTATTGTCATGGCCCTGGTCTCCAGTATGAAGGATAGGGCGGTGAATCCTAAGACGATCATTTTCGGGGAAGTCGGATTGTCCGGCGAGATCCGGGCTGTCTCCATGGCAGAGCAGCGGGTCAATGAGGCGGCGAAGCTGGGATTTGAGGTCTGCATTCTGCCTAAGGTGTGCCTGGATAAGATAAAGCGGACAGACAGGATCACCCTGCGGGGGGTCAGCAATATACGTGAGGCAATTGGGCTGATTTAAAAAACAAATAAAAATGTTGACAGAATCCGCCGGACGTGCTATTATAATAAAGCACGTGAAAAGCGGGTTCTTGTAGGGGAATAGTTCAATGGTAGAGCAGCGGTCTCCAAAACCGTAGATGGGGGTTCGAGCCCCTCTTCCCCTGCTGGCTGCAAGGCAGATGCCTTGCAGCCTTTTTGCGTATGAAAATTTTGTAAAGATTGTGGAAGTTAGGCAGATTCTGTCCTGGTTCTGGCGGCGGTTTAAGCGAATTGGGAGGAAGTGGAAGCATGAACCGAGGCAGTTGAAAGCAAAGTGCATAGAAATCGATTTCAAAAATCCGGGAATTGGTAGGATATGGATAAGGTGCGTTTTAAAATTCGAACCAACGAGAAATTGACAAAAAAAATCAATTCTGATATAACTGAAACTGTAGATGCATGTGAGTTATGCCATAAGAATGAAGGAGAATATTACGGCAAAGCCGCAGTGCGGGAATGTATTGGCACATGGAGGGGCCGACTGTTATGAAAGTGAAGAAAATTAAACTGCTGACCATTAATGATGCAAAGGCATTTGTGACGGAAGCCATGAAGTGTAAGTTTGACATTGATGTAGGATACAATCATCTTGTGATTGATGCCAAATCAATTCTTGGGGTGCTGAGCCTGGATTTAAGGAAGGTGCTGGATGTACGGGCCCATGGAGTGGATGAAGGGTTTGAGCGGTATCTGGAAAGCGTGGCGGCAGAAGAAGAGCTGATTGCCTAGTACAACGATGTGCTGGAACGGATACGGCTTTACAGCCGGGACAGGCGGGAGTATCATGGATGCTCCCGTTTTTTCTATGGGGCACACTTATAGAAAGAAGTCATCCGGGCAGGTTGCTCTTTTCTTCTATAAGAATATGACGGTTCAGGGGAGGTGTGGCAGTGGCGGCAGAGGAACATTCACAGACCCGGCAGACCATCCGGATCTCGGTACGGAATCTGGTGGAGTTTGTCATGAAAGGCGGGGACATTGACAACCGGAGAGCAGCCGGGGCGGAGCTGGATGCCATGCAGGCCGGAAGCCGCATTCACCGGAAGATCCAGAAGCGCCAGGGAGCAGACTACCGGGCCGAGGTGGTCATGCGCCATGTGGTGGAGGAGGACCAGTACCGGATTCTGGTGGAGGGCCGGGCCGACGGGGTCATTGAAACCGATACCCGGACTGCCATCGACGAGATCAAGGGGGTCTGCCTGGACCTGACCCGTCTGGAGGAGCCGGTGCCGGTCCATCTGGCCCAGGCCATGTGCTATGGGTATTTCTACTGTCTGGACAAAGGTAAGGACCGGATCGAGATTCAGGTCACCTACTGCAATCTGGAGACCGAGGAAATCCGCAGATTTGTCCAGGAGAAGACCATAGAGGAGCTGGAGCAGTGGTTTGGAGGACTGATCCATGAGTATGTCAAGTGGGCAGACTATCTCTACACCCATGGGCTGCGGCGGCAGGAGTCCCTGAAGGATCTGGAGTTTCCCTATGAATACCGGGAGGGACAGAAGGATCTGGCGGTTTCCGTATACCGGTCCATTATCCGGGGGCGGAACCTGTTTATCCAGGCTCCTACAGGCATCGGAAAGACCCTGTCCACGGTGTTTCCTTCCTTAAAGGCTATGGGGCAGGGCCATGGGGACAAGCTGTTCTACCTGACTGCCAAGACCATTACCCGCCAGGTGGCCCAGGAGTGCTTTGGCCTTCTGCGGGCCCGGGGGCTGTATTTCTCCACAGTCACCCTGACGGCCAAGGAAAAGCTGTGTCCCATGGACAGGCCTGAGTGCAACCCGGATGCCTGCCCCCTGGCCAAGGGACATTTTGACCGGGTCAATGAGGCGGTCTTTGACATCATCCACCAGGAGCGGGGCATTACCCGGGAGCTGATCCTGGAATATGGGGCAAGATACCGGGTGTGTCCCTTTGAATTCTGCCTGGATGTCAGCAACTGGGTGGACGGGATCATCTGTGACTACAACTATGTGTTTGACCCCAATGCCCGGCTGAAACGCTATTTTGGGGAGGGGGTCACAGGGGAATATATTTTCCTGGTGGACGAGGCCCACAACCTGGTGAACCGGGCCCGGGAGATGTTCAGCGCCAGCCTGTACAAGGAGGACATTCTTCTGGTGAAGCGGATCTTAAAGGGCCGGGCCCCCAGGGTGGAGAAGTGTCTGGACCGGTGCAACAAAGGACTTCTGGAAATGAAGCGGGAGTGCAGCGAATACCGGCTGTACCCGGAGATCAACGGGGCGGCGGCAGGTCTTATGGGGCTTTTCGGGGAACTGGAGACGTTTATGGAAGAGGCCAGGGAATTTCCGGACCGGGAGACTGTGCTGGAGTTTTATTTCGGACTGCGGCATTTTCTCAATATGTATGAGGGGCTGGACGACCATTACCGGATCTATGGGGAAATGCAGACGGACGGCAGATTCCTTCTGCGGCTGTTCTGTATCGACCCTTCCCGGTGTATTGCCCAGTGTCTGGACAAAGGCAGGGGCCGGGTCTTTTTCTCCGCCACCCTGCTGCCGGTGGGGTATTACAAGAAGCTGCTCAGCGGGAAGGCAGATGACTATGCGGTCTATGCCAGGTCCCCCTTTCCCCGGGAGAACCGGATGCTGCTGGTGGGGACTGACGTCAGCAGCCGGTATACCCGCAGGAACCGCAGTGAGTACCAGAAGATCGGGGCTTATATCCGGGCACTGGCAGGCAGCCACAAGGGGAATTATCTGGTGTTCTTTCCCTCTTACCAGTATATGCTGGCCGTGGAAGAGGAGCTGGGCCAGGCCGGGCCGGAGGGATTCCAGTGGCGGACCCAGACCAGCCGTATGGATGAGGCAGAGCGGGAGCAGTTTCTTGCGGAATTTGAGCAGCAGCGCCAGGAGTCCTTTGTGGGACTGTGCGTGCTGGGGGGAATCTTCTCCGAAGGAATCGATCTAAAGGAGGAGCGGCTGGAAGGAGCCGTGATCGTGGGCACCGGGCTGCCTATGGTGTGCACGGAGCAGGAAATTCTCAAAAGCTATTTTGAAGAGCAGGGGGAGGACGGCTATACCTTTGCCTACCAGTATCCGGGAATGAACAAGGTCCTCCAGGCCGCCGGGCGGGTGATCCGCACCGGCACGGACCGGGGGGTGATCCTTCTTCTGGATGACCGGTTTCTGCGGCCGGAAGTCCAGGGGATGTTCCCACTGGAGTGGGATGCCTATGGGCAGGTGACCCGGCAGACGGTGGGAGGATGGCTGGAGCATTTCTGGGAGTAGTTCTGCCCTGCCCGGCAGGTCTCACATGGCCTCCCGGTTCAGAGCATACCGATAAACTGTCTGGCCGCCTGGGACAGGGGCAGGGCCTCGTTGCGGGCGACCACCATCTGGCGGGCAGGCAGGGCTTCGTCCAGCAGCACCGTAAAGAGGCCTGGCTCCTGGGTGGGGATACAGTAGTCCGGCACAAAGGCAATGCCCAGTCCGATGCGGGCTAAGTCGATCAGCAGGTCATTGCTGGACAGCTCAATCTCCGGCACCAGATCCAGCTGGTGCCGCTGGAACATGCTGTGGAGAAATTCGCTGGTGGTGCTTTTCCGGTCCAGCATCAGGATCGGATATTCTTTTAATTCTTTTAAGGAGACCGTTCTTCCTTTCAGGTCTGAAAAATCCTCATTGGCAACGAAAATATCCTGGAATTCATGGATAATCCGGACATTCTGGGTGCCTGCCAGGCCGGAGTTGGGGTAGTTGGTAATGGCAAAGTCCACCTGCCCGGCTTCCAGCAGCCTGGCGCAGGCGATGGAGGTCTGGTTGGTGACCTTGATATGGACATTGGGGTATCTGCGGTGGAATTCCTTCAGATAAGGAATCAGGTAATACCGGCAGATGGTATCGCTGGCGCCGATACGCAGCTGGCCGCCGTTTAAGGTATTGGCCTCCAGAAGCTGGTTCTCCCCCTGGCGGATCAGGTTCATGGCCGGTTCAATGTGCTTGAGAAGAATCTCCCCCTCCGGGGTCAGCTGCACCCGTTTGGTACTGCGCAGGAACAGGGTCTGGTTCAGCTTCTTTTCCAGGACCTTGATGGACTGGCTGACCGCAGACTGGGAGATGAAAAGCTGCTTGGAAGCCTCCGAGAAGCTGAGGGTGTTGGCTACATGGTAGAACACTTTATATAATTCGTAGTTGATGTCCATTATTAGTTCTCCTTATAAACTAAGCTTATAGTAACATAAGAAAGGAAGGTTGTAAAGACGGTCGCAAATATTTCGGATAAGTGTTCTGTGGGCATTGGTAACAGTTCAGATACCCCTTGAACTGTTACCGCATACGGCCATTTAGAATCGCTGACGCGATGGGCCGTATGCCCGCGACCGCTGCGTTTTCTTACGGTCAGCGCGGTGAACGCGCAGACCTATCTGAACTGTTACGGGCATTGTTACTATTCACGGGGGGGCGTCTTCTTGTCCGGCTATGCCGGACAAGAAGACGCAGATCCGGTGACGGCGCTGAATCAGTTGACCAGATATCTGTTTGGGTATTACGGAAAGCGGGTGTTTATTCTGTCGGATGAGTATGATACTCCCCTTCAGGAGACTTATGTCTACGGATACTGGAAGGAACTGAGATTGATGAACAGACTATCTTTATCCAGTTAAGTGAGGATGAGAATGCAATCCGGAGGATGTGGCAGTGATCATGGAATTCAAAGTCCGGACCCCGGAGGATGAGAAGACACTGGAAGATACGGCCAGGGAGACCCTGGCCCGGATTGAGCGCCAGCAGTATAAGGCGCCCCCTTCCATCTCCCTTTGTTACATGGTTTTACTCCCCAAATACTGCCTTATAATCCGCCTGGAATCTGGCGATTCCGACATCGGTCAGGGGATGCTTTGTCATCTGCTCGATCACCTTGTAGGGTACGGTGGCAATATCCGCCCCGGCTTTTGCACAGTCAATGACATGGATGGGATTGCGGATGCTGGCGGCGATGATCCGGGTGTGGATATCATGGAGACCGAAAATCTCTGCAATATCACGGATCAGGTCGATACCGGGAGTGGACACATCATCCAGCCGCCCCAGGAAGGGGGATACATAAGTGGCGCCGGCCCGTGCCGCCAGAAGCGCCTGGGCCGCGGTGAACACCAGGGTTACGTTGGTGCTGATGTTCTCGGAGGCCAGTACTCTGGTAGCCTTTAAGCCTTCTATGGTCATGGGAATCTTCACCACCATGTTGGGGTGGATGGCGGCAATCCGGCGTCCCTCTTCGATCATACCGGCGGCGTCGGTGGTGGTAGCCTTCACCTCGCCGCTGATGGGGCCGTCCACGATGGAGGCGATCTCTGCGATGACCTCATTAAAATTCCGTCCTTCCTTTGCAATCAGGGACGGGTTGGTGGTAACCCCGCAGATGACTCCCATGTCATTGGCTTTGCGGATCTCTTCTACATTGGCCGTATCTACGAAAAATCTCATAACTTCCTCCTTGGGTATTTTATGTACTCCCGGAGTCTCACAAAATCAGGCACGGTGAGATTTCGGGAGTATATTTTTAAATGATGGATGTATCGGTTCAGAAGGACCACAGAATGAAGCAAAAAGACTGGCGGCCCCGGTTTCCTGCCTGAACAATCCAATTGTATATCACATTGTCTGAAAAATCCAGACTTATGCCAGAAGATTCCTTGTATTCGTGTGGGTTTCTCTGTCTCGTGAGCGGTAACCCGGGCCGCCGTTTGAAATAGGTACTGTTCATGGGGTGGCATATGCAAAAAAATAATAAAGGGTTTGCAGGATACCGTAAAACATTGTAAAATAGACATAACGGTCCGGACAGAACAGCAACAGCCGGACAGAAAGGAAGCTATAGATGAACGACAGGGAAAAACAACAGAATCTGTGTAAGGAATACAGGAAGTCCCTTTACCGGGACTATCCGGAGGTGGACCGGTTTGAGAAGCGGAAGCGGAAATGGTTCTGGTTTCTGTTCTTTTACTGTCTGCTGCTTTGGGGGCTGCGGGCTGGTATTCTGTGGCAGAGAAGGATCTCCCCGGTGGCACTGGCACTGGGCCTGGTTATGGGCATCGGGATGCACCTGATTATTCTGGCCGGGGCCATGGGACCCAAATGGAAGGTGGCATTTGTGCTGTATTTGTGGTTCTTTTTGAATGCGGTCAATATTATAAGCTCCCTGGTAAGGCAGGGACTGACTTCCTGGGAAGCCTTTCACTGGGCTTACATAGAGGGATTTGTCCAGTATCCCCTGGAAATCAGTTTCCTGGGTGTATCTTCTGCTTCTGCTTCCCACAGCCATGTGGCTGACCCTGGTGCCGGCTAACCGCAGGATGGCGGAGGAATCGGAAAAGCTTTATGAAAAGATGAAGCGGTTTTCCATGTCCCAGCTGAAAGGCTGATACATGGCTGCACCAGACGGCCAGGTCCCCATAAGGAGGTGGTATGCCATGGGTTTTAAACTGGATCTGATTATAAATGAAAATTATTCCAGGCTCAACGCGGTGGACATGCATATTCTCACCTACATCCAGCAGAATGCACACACCTGCGTGTCCCTAAGCATTGCGGAGCTGGCCAGACGGTGCAATGTATCCACAGCCACGGTCCTCAGGACCACCCAGAAGCTGAATTTCAGCGGATACAGTGAATTCAAGTATTTTCTCAAGGATGACGAAAAGAAGGCCGGTTCGGAAAGCATTGATATGATTGAGATCTTAAACCAGGATGTCTCCCAGACCATCAAGTTCTTCCAGCAGAACAAGTACATCCGCGAGATCTGCCGGATGATCGAGACTGCCGGGACCATCTATGCTTACGGCACCGGACACGGGCAGCGGCTGATGCTTCAGGAGGTGGCGCGGTGCTTCTTCAATGTGAACCGGAAGTTCATTATCATCCCGTCCTCCACGGAGTTAAAGATTCTGAAAAAGTATATGAGCGGCCAGGACCTGCTGTTCATTGCCTCCTGGTCGGGCAATATAGACAAATATCGGGACACCCTGCTGAATCTCAGCGTGCTGGGCATCCCGATCATATCCATCACAAGCTTCAACAACAATGAGCTGTCTGCCTTGTCCAAGTATAATTTGTATTTCCAGAGCACCCATGTGGACCTGGATATGAACATCAACCGTTCCTCCTACCTGACCCTGCATCTGGTGCTTCATCTGCTGTATGACGCATACATAGACTACAGCAATCATAAAGACGGCTCCCAGTAACCCGTTATGTCAGCCGGTACCGGCATGAACAAAAGAGGGATTACTGGGAGACCTGCAATTCCTTAATCTGTCTTCTTTGCCATGGCCATCCCCTTATTAAGAAGCAGGGGCCGCAGATAGGCCACGGTGGAACACATGGGCAGAATATCCGGGTGGAGCCGGATGTGGAGCCGGGATTCCAGATACTGCCTCCGGGCCGTGATCCGCTGCCACAGGGCAGGCGCCTGCCGCCGGATCTCATCCCGCAGGGCCGGATCAGCCAGGGCTACGGTGCTTTCCGCGCTGGTTCCGCCATAGCCGCTGACCGAGGGGATCAGGTCGATCTGGAACAGCATGCCGCTTTCCAGAACTTCCTCACTGCCCTCATAGACCGGCGAGGACATCCACTCCTCATCGGCTGTAAGATGGCCGGGACATAAGGACCAGTGGTACACAGCCTTCGGCAGTACCTGATCCATAAGCCGGTACAGTTCTCCGCCTTTCATGCCGCAGCGGACCTGCTCCAGCCAGGTGACATAGGCATGGTAATAGGGCTTCACCACCACATCCACATAGTCCTGTACTTTCTGGGGAAGCTGGGAGGCGTCCTTTACGGCGTAGCCGGCCCGGGAGGACAGCCCGCCTTTATAGCCTACGGTCAGGCTGACCGGTTCTCCCGGCTGGACCCTGTGGTCCGTGGGATACAGGTTGGCTTTCACAAACCGTTTTCCTGCGGCGGCAATGGTTACGACACTGTTCTTCTGGCCGTAAGCGTTGAGAATCTCTCCGGTTTCCAGTTCCCTGACTCCCACATCCAGATGGTCCATGGCTTTCAGCATACAGTCGGAAGCCAGGGAAGCGCCGAATTCATAATGTTCCATCTCATTGACATTGTTGCGGCAGCGCACTCCCTTTTCCCCGATAAATACCCAGGTGGCGTTGAAGACCTGCCCGGAGGCTCCGGCCAGGGTCCGAATCCCATCCACCACATAGGAGGGCACATCAAAAAGCTGGGAATTGTCCTCATGCCGGCTGGTAAAATTCTTCCAGCCTACAATGCCGATCCGGGTGTTCTCCCGGATTCCGGCGTCCTTTAACAGCTCCAGCATGGTCTTTTCGCAGGCCATGGGCTGGTTGGGCAGGGAGAAATAGGGGGCATGGACCGGAACCGCCTTAAGTCTGGCAAAGGGGACCTTGTTCAGATTCTCGTTTCCCATGACCATGAAATTCCGGCCGTCCCTGTGGACCACCAGCAGGGCCTCCTCAAACCTGGGCAAAAATCCGGTCAGATACTCAAAATTGCTGCCATGCTCCAGGTCCCCGTAGATCACCAGGGTATCAATATGGTCCCCGGCCATCCGGTCCAGAACCTTCTGATACCGTTCCGCCATGGTCTCATCCGTTAAAAGAACCGGGACTCCGGTGCAGTCAGGCTCTGGTGCAGGGACTTCCGTATAGATAATATTGTCAAATCCTTCCATCAGGACTCCTTTCCAGCCAGCTCCATCACCAGCCTGAGCAGTACGTCTGCGCCCTTTTTGATGCTTTCATAATCGGTCCATTCCTCCGGGCAGTGGGATACACCGCCGTTGCGGCTGGGCACATACAGCATGTTGGTGTCCACAAAGTCGGTCATGATCATGGAATCGTGGCCGGTGCCGTTGTTGATGGTCCGGTGGCTGTAGCCCAGTTCATCGCAGATCCGCTGCATCCGCTTTACGTTGTCCCCGTTCATGATGCTGGGACCGGTGGGGTTGGGGTAGTTGATCCTGCGGATCTCCTGAAGCTCGGTGCGGATGCCGTAGTTCTGTCCGGCCTGTTCCAGAAGACCCTGGATCATGTCTTTAAAATTCACGTTTTCTACGATCTCTTTGGAGAAGGTACGGATCTCGATCTTGCCTTCCACATATTCCGGCACAAACTGGTTGGAATTGGGGGTAATATCCAGCCGGCCCACCATGCCGGTGACATCCGGTCCCAGGCTGCGGATCTTCTGGTCAAAGGCAGTGATGAAGCCGGCAGCCGCTACCAGGGCATCCTTTCTGGCGGTCATGGGTGCGGTGGAATCCGCGGTCTCCCCGTGGAAGCGGATGGTATAGCGCCCGATTCCGGCCAGGTACTGGATCAGTCCCACATCAATATTCTCCCGGTCCAGAACCGGTCCCTGCTCAATGTGGAGCTCAATAAAGTTCCGGATGGACCCAGGGTCCCTTCTGGCAGATTCCAGGTCCGGTTTCAGACCGTAGGCGGCCATGGCCTCCCCCTTGGTCTGTCCCAGCCGGTTTTTCACCGTGTCCAGCTCCAGCTGGGTCATGGTTCCCATCATGGCCCTGGAATTGGTGACTCCGGTACTGGGACCGAAGGTCTCCCCCTCCTCGGCATTCATGATAATCAGTTCCAGGGGGTAGTCGTTGACAAAGCCTTCTTCCGTAAGCACCCGCATGACCTCCAGGGCAGACACGGTTCCGGCAACTCCGTCAAAGGCTCCGCCGTGGACCACCGAGTCGTAGTGGGAGCCGAACATTACCACGGGAGCCCCGGGAATGGTTCCTTCCTTCCGGCCAAACAGGGTTCCGAAGCTGTCCTCATAAATGTTTAAGCTGAGTTTTTTCATTTCCCCGATCAGATATTCCTTTGCCATCCGGTCCTCCTTACTGTAGGAGGGCCGGGTCACGCCTTCTCCGGGAGTGGCGGTAAAGGCCGCTAATGTCTCAATATCCTTCTGGATTCGGTCTGTTCTTGTCTGCATTCTTTTTTCTCCTCATAACTGGTTTCGATTGTGGCAGGCAGGCCTGCGGATGTTACAGGGACTTGACCGCACGTTTCAGTTCGGAGGCAGCCTTCTCAACCTTGGCGCCATAGACCACCTGCATGTTGCTTTCATTGATCCGGATGATTCCCAGGGAGCCGGTTTTTTTCAGACTGCTGTCATCCACCACAGCCGTATCCTTTAAGACCAGACGCAGCCGGGAGATACAGTTGTCAATTTCCAGGATATTTTCCCTTCCGCCCAGAGCTTCCATGATGGCCCTGCCAAGTTCCGTAACTTCCTCCCCGTAGCTGACTTCGTCAGACTCGTCTTCACGGCCGGGAGTCTTGATGTTGAACTTTACAATGGCCCACTTGAACACGGTGTAGTAGACCGCGGCATAGACCAGGCCAATGACCACATTGAGAATCCATTTGGTCTGGGTCCCCCGCAGGATTCCGAAGATCACCAGGTCAATGAGACCGCCGCCGGCATTGCCGATGCAGACTCCCAGCAGGGTATTGATCAGGAAGGACAGTCCGGCCATGCAGGCATGGAACAGCCACAAAAGCGGAGAGATAAAGAAGAAGGAAAACTCAATGGGTTCCGTGATGCCGGTAAAGAAGCTGGTAAGACCGGCAGCCAGCAGGACACCTTTGACCTTGTCTTTATTCTGGGGCAGTGCGGTTTTGTACATGGCATAGCATGCGGCAGGAAGACCGAATACCATAAAGGGATGGGTTCCCTGGGTCAGGAAACGGGTTGCCTGGCGCATGGTGTCCATATCCGGGTTGGACTCCATCAGCAGGGTATTGAAAATATTCAGGGCACCGGACACCTGCTCCCCATTAATCATAGCAGCTCCGCCGATGGGTGTAAAGCGGATTAGCTGGTTGAGAATGTGGTGCAGGCCCGTGGGGATCAGCAGCCGCTCCAGGAAACCGTAGATAAAGGTTCCGAAGGCGCCGGCCTGGGCCAGCAGGGCGCCGAAGCCATTGATCAGCATGTTGAATAAGGGCCAGACCAGGAACATGGCAGCAGCCAGGAAGGGGATGGTCACCACCATCATAATGGGAACAAACCGCTTGCCGCTGAAGAAGCTGAAGGCCGTGGGAAGCTGGGTGGTATGGAACTTATTGTGGATCATGGCACTCCACAGACCTACGATGATACCGCCGAAAATGCTCATGCGGTAGGTGAAAATCCCCATTACGGTGTCATAAGCCGCATTCTCCTGGGTAGCCTCCAGGACGCTGGCGCCCTGCTCCACTAAGTAGTCCACGCTGACCGTGTCCGCGGTAATGCCCTTTAACTGGAGCAGGAAGCGGATGGTGGTGTGGAACAGCACGAAGCCGATGATGGAGGCAAAGGTTGCGATTTCCCTGTCCTCCCGGGACATACCCTGGGCCACGGACATACAGAAAAGGATCGGCAGCAGGCCGAAGAGTCCGCCGGCCAGGGCATTGATCAGGCTTACAAAGTTATTGACCAGACTTACATTTGCCAGTGCGTTTCCGAACACATTGGGATTCTGTAAGGTGGAGGCCAGACCCAGAAGCAGGCCGGCTGCCACGATAATGGATAAGGGTCCCATCAGTGACTTGCCCAGTTTCTGAATAAATGTTTTCATGGTTTCTCTCCTTTGGCTGGTTATGTATTCCCGGGAACATTGCCGCCTTGGCTCCATCTCCGGCACCGGTTCCCAGGCATACAAGACGGGTTATCAGGTTCCGTTCATCTTGTGCACATGATGATTTACTAGTGAATTTATGATAGCATTGGGGAAAAATTCTGTAAATATTTAGAATGTTTTTAGAAAGTATATAGATTTTTTAAAATAAATTTCATTTTGTGAAATTTGTTACATCGGGCGATGCCCCATGCTTGTAACAGTTCAGATACCCCTTGAACGGTTACCCATGCTTCCCTCCTTGCGGACGGTAACTTTTCCCTGGCCATTGCGCCTGCCTTCTTTTTCTGATATATTTAAGTGAAAGCTGGTATTTGAAAGGAGATATGGATGAAATCGCTGGTAATTGCAGAGAAGCCTTCGGTGGCCAGGGATATTGCCCGGGTCTTACAGTGCGGGAAGAATCTTGGCGGGGCCATGGAAGGCAGCGGCTACGTAGTGACCTGGGGGCTGGGCCATCTGGTGACCCTGGCAGACCCGGAGGATTATGATAAGAAATATAAGGAATGGAAGATGGAGGATCTGCCTATGATGCCGGACCCCTTCCGTCTGGAGGTAATCCGGCAGACCACAAAGCAGTACCAGGCAGTAAAGGCCCAGCTCCACAGAAAGGATATCGGCCAGATCATCATTGCCACGGATGCAGGCCGGGAGGGGGAGCTGGTGGCACGGCTGATTCTGAAAAAGGCAGAGTGCCGCAAGCCCATCCGGCGGCTGTGGATTTCCTCGGTAACAGACAAGGCCATCCGGGAGGGGTTTGCCTCCTTAAAGGACGGAAGGGAGTATGACAGTCTCTACGACGCGGCCATGTGCCGTGCAGAGGCAGACTGGCTGGTTGGCATCAACGCCACCCGGGCCCTGACCTGCAGGTACAATGCCCAGTTGTCCTGCGGCCGGGTCCAGACGCCTACCCTGGCCATGATCGCTGCCAGGGAAAAGGAGATCCGGGAGTTCGTTCCCAGGCCCTTCTACGGCCTTCAGGCCCGGTGGAAGGGGGAGCTGGCCCGGACCGGAGAAGCAGGGATCACCGGAGCACAGGCCCGGGGCGCCCGGGGGACTGAGCTGACCCTGACCTGGCAGGACGGAAAGTCCGGCAGTCTCCGGTCCTTTGACAGGGCCAGGATGGAGGCCCTTGCCGGGCAGCTTAAGAACCGGCCGGGAATTGTCACCAGTGTTAAGTCCACAGTCAAAAAGAAGCAGGCCCCTTTGCTTTACGACTTAACGGAATTGCAGCGGGATGCCAATAAGCGGTTTCAGTATTCGGCAAAGGAAACCCTGAATATCATGCAGCGGCTTTACGAGAACCACAAGGTCCTTACATACCCAAGAACCGATTCCCGGTATCTGGGCAGCGACATTCTGCCTACCATAAAAGAGCGGCTGAAAGCCTGCGGGACAGGGCCCTACCGGAAGGCAGCCGGCCAGGCGGCAGCCAGGCCTTTGCCCCGGAATCCTTTTTTTGTGGACGACAAAAAGGTCACGGACCATCATGCCATTATCCCTACGGAGCAGTATGTGCAGATGGACCACATGACCATAGACGAGCGGCGGATCTATGACCTGGTGGTCCGCCGGTTTCTGGCAGTGCTGTACCCGCCTTACGAATATGAACAGATCCGTCTTACGGTCCAGGTAGGGCAGGAGCAGTTTCTGGCTCACGGCAGAATCGTAAAGCACACAGGATGGCGGGCCGTGTATGAGGACAGCCAGGGGGACGGACAGTACGAGGAGGAGCTGGACCTGGAGTCTCAATACGGCCCGGACCAGGAGGGGAGGCCATCGGGCCGGGATACCGACACCCAGGTAATCAGAAGCCAGATGCTGCCGGATCTTAAGAAGGGGGACACCTTGTCGGGGCTGGCCGTGATGATGACCGAGGGGAAGACCAGACCGCCGGCTCCCTTTAACGAGGCGGCCCTTCTGTCAGCCATGGAGAATCCGGCGGCCTATCTGCAGACCCGGGACCAGGAGATGGTGAAGACTCTGGGGGAGACCGGAGGGCTGGGAACCGTGGCCACCCGGGCGGATATCATAGAGAAGCTGTTTGCAGGCTTCCTGGCAGAGAAACGGGGCCAGGAGATTTTCCTGACCTCCAAGGGACGGCAGCTTCTGGAACTGGTTCCCGAGGACTTAAAGAAACCGGAGCTTACGGCCCAGTGGGAGATGAAGCTGTCCCGGATCGCCCGGGGAACCTTAAAACGCAGCGCCTTTATGGCGGAGATCCGGTCCTATTCCACGGATCTGGTGTCCCAGATCAAAGCCGGGGAAGGCACCTACCGCCACGAGAACTTAACGAACAGTAAATGTCCGGTCTGCGGAAAGCGGATGCTCTTAGTAAAGGGAAAGAACAGTGAAATGCTGGTATGCCAGGACCGGGCCTGCAATCATAGGGAGGTCATTGCCCGGACCTCCAATGCCCGCTGTCCCACATGTCACAAGAAGATGGAACTGCGGGGCAAAGAAGGCGGCCAGATCTTTGTGTGCAGATGCGGTTACAAGGAGAAGCTGTCCGCCTTCCAGGAACGCAGGAAAAAGGAAGGGGCCGGTGTGACCAGACGGGACGTGGCCCGGTATCTGGACCAGCAGAAAAAGGAAGCCCAGGAGCCGGTGAACAATGCCTTTGCCCGGGCTCTGGCCGGAATCCGGCTGGACGGGCCGGACCGGTAACATTTATACAAAAAAAAGGTGCTTTTTTCTCCGGTTTCAGTTATAATGGACCTATCAGGCAACTGAGGGACGAAACCGTGGAGACGGTGTCTCTGACATTTTCAAAGGAGTATTGTTATGCAGAAACCAAATTATAACACTTCAATCGGCACAGTCCATATGGTACCCATGGATGTGATCAGCGGTTTCGAGGTCAGGCCGGGGCTGTATGAGATGAACGGGGCAACGGCCATTCCGGTGGGGGTGAATTTCACCATCCATTCCCAGGGCGCCACCTCCTGCGAGCTGCTTTTGTTCCACCGGATGGAGGACGAGCCTTATGCCGTATTGAAATTTCCCGAGCGCTACCGCATCGGCAATGTGTATTCCATGATCGTCTTCGGACTGCACATTACGGACTTCGAATACGCATACCGGCTGGACGGCCCCAACGATCCTTCCAAAGGGCTTCTGTTCGACAAGAACAACATCCTGCTGGATATCTATGCCAAGGCGGTTACCGGACAGAGTGTCTGGGGGACCCAGAACCGGAAAGGAAGCTTCTACAAGGCCAGGGTGGTCCAGGACAACTTTGACTGGGGAGATGAGCCCAGCCCCCTGATTCCCATGGAGGATCTGGTCATCTACGAGCTGCACGTGAGAGGGTTCAGCAAACACGGCTCCTCAGGTGTCACGTATCCGGGAACATTTTCCGGTGTCATGGAGAAGATCCCCTATCTCAAGGAACTGGGGATCAACGCGGTGGAACTGATGCCGGTGTTCGAATTCGACGAGATGAAGGACTGCCGGGAGGTCAACGGAAAGCAGGTGCTGGACTACTGGGGCTACAACACGGTCAGTTTCTTCGCGCCCAATACCAGCTATGCCGGCACCACCGAGTATAACCGGGAGGGCAATGAGCTGAAGAATCTGATCCGGGCCCTGCACGAGAATGGAATCGAGTGCTTCCTGGATGTGGTGTTCAACCATACGGCCGAGGGGAATGAACACGGCCCCAGCTTTTCCTTCAAGGGGTTTGACAACAATGTGTACTACATGCTGACTCCGGACGGGTATTATTATAATTTCAGCGGCTGCGGCAATACCCTTAACTGCAACCATCCCATTGTGCGCCAGATGATTCTGGACTGCCTGCGCTACTGGACCATTGCCTATCATGTGGACGGATTCCGGTTCGATCTTGCCAGCATTCTGGGACGGAACCAGGACGGCACCCCCATGAGTAATCCGCCCCTGCTTCAGAGTCTGGCCTTTGACCCGGTGCTGGGCAATGTAAAGCTGGTGGCCGAGGCCTGGGATGCAGGCGGTCTCTACCAGGTGGGGACCTTCCCGGCCTGGAAGCGCTGGAGCGAGTGGAACGGAAAATACCGGGACGACATGCGGGATTACTTAAAAGGCGATTACGGCAATGCCGCCGTGGCAGCACAGCGGATCATCGGCTCCCCGGATCTGTATGCCCCCCAGTTCCGCGGGAACAATGCTTCGGTCAATTTCCTTAACTGCCATGACGGCTTTACCTTGTGGGATATGTATTCCTACAGCCGGAAGCACAATGAGGACAACGGCTGGTGCAATGTGGACGGCAGCGACGACAACCGGAGCTGGAACTGCGGGATCGAGGGGGAAACCGATGATGCCAATGTGCTGGCCCTGCGCAGAAAGCTGACCAGGAACGCGGTCACCGTGCTGATGATGAGCCGGGGCACCCCCATGTTCCTGGCCGGGGACGAGTTTTTAAACACCCAGTTCGGCAACAACAATGCCTACTGTCAGGACAATGAGGTGTCCTGGCTGGACTGGAGCTTCCTTGAGAAGAACCGGCAGCATTTTGATTACGTGAAATTCATCATCCAGTTCCGTAAGGCCCATGATGTAGTGCGTAAATTTGCCGGAAGCTGTTCCATCGGCTTTCCGGAGATTCAGATTCTGGCGCCGGATGCACGGACAAAGGCTCTGGGAGTGGTTTATGCAGGAAGGAATCAGGATGACACGGATGATGATATTGTCGGCC
>CAJTOV010000070.1 GCA_910577765.1 uncultured Lachnospiraceae bacterium | reverse complement strand
TGGACCAAAACAGTCTTACAAGCCAGCTTGACGTCTGTTTTGGTCCAGTTTTCCACGCCCCGCGGACTGTAACGTTCTGTTAGCACTCATTTAAAATGAGTGCTAATTTTTTATTGACAAACCTTCCTGGATGTTTTACAATATAACACAGAAATCAACAGCTTTTCATACAATCATTATTTAAGAAAAAGTGAGGAGTGAGTCATATGGGCAGTAAGACAGGCAATTTATCCATTAACAGCGAGAACATATTCCCGATTATCAAGAAGTGGTTATATTCGGACCACGATATTTTCTACAGGGAGCTGATCTCCAATGGCTGTGATGCCATTACCAAGCTTAAGAAGATGGAGATCATGGGGGAGTACACCCGGCCGGAGGATCTGGAGTACCGGATTCAGGTTCTGGTGAACCCGGACGACAAGACCATTAAAGTAGTGGACAATGGTCTGGGTATGACTGCGGCAGAGGTTGAGGAATATATTAACCAGATCGCATTTTCCGGTGCCCAGGATTTCCTGGAGAAGTACAAGGACAAGGCCAATGAGGACCAGATCATCGGCCATTTCGGACTGGGCTTTTATTCCGCCTTCATGGTGGCAGACAAGGTGACCATCGACTCCAAATCCTGGCAGGCAGATGCCCCGGCAGTCCACTGGGAGTCTGAAGGCGGCCTGACCTTTGAGATGAAGGACGGGGACCGGCAGGAGCAGGGAACCTGCATCACCTTGTATCTGAACGAGGACAGCTATGAGTTCTCCAACGAGTACCGGGCCCGGGAGGTTCTGGACAAGTACTGTTCCTTCATGCCAGTGCCCATTTTCCTGGACAATGAGAAGGCAGAGCCCCAGTACGAGACTATTGACAAGGAAGAGCTGACAGACAAGGATACGGTTGTTGAGAATATTCTGGAACCGGCTAAGACCGAGGAGAAGGAGAATGAAAACGGGGAGAAGGAGACCGTGGAGGTAGAGCCGGCCAAGGAACGCTACAAGATCTTAAAGCGCCCGGTACCGGTCAATGATGTGAGTCCCTTGTGGAATAAGCATCCCAACGAGTGTGATGAGGAGCAGTACAAGGCATTTTACCGGAAGGTGTTCATGGATTACAAGGAGCCTCTGTTCTGGATTCACCTGAACATGGATTATCCGTTTAACCTAAAGGGAATTCTCTACTTCCCCAAGATCAATACGGAGTATGATTCCATTGAGGGCACCATCAAATTATACAATAATCAGGTATTTATCGCAGACAATATTAAGGAAGTGATCCCGGAGTTCCTGATGCTTCTTAAGGGGGTCATTGACTGTCCGGACCTGCCGCTGAATGTGTCCAGAAGCGCTTTGCAGAATGACGGATTTGTGAAGAAGATCTCCGACTACATTACCAAGAAGGTGGCAGACAAGCTGACCGGCATGTGCAAGACAGACCGGGAAAACTATGAAAAGTACTGGGATGACATTGCTCCCTTCATCAAGTTCGGCTGCTTAAAGGATGAGAAGTTTGCCGGGAAGATGAATGACTACATCCTCTTTAAGAACCTGGACAAGAAGTACCTGACCTTAAAGGACTGTCTGGAGGCCAACAAGGAGAAGCACGAGAACACGGTCTTCTATGTGACGGACGAGAAGGAGCAGAGCCAGTACATCAACCTGTTCCGGGAAGAGGGTCTGGATGCGGTGATCCTGCCCCACAGTATTGACAGCCCCTTTATCGGCCACCTGGAGCAGAAGAATGAGGGACTTAAGTTCCTGCGGATTGATGCGGATCTCAATGACACCTTCAAAGAGGAAGTCAAGGAGGACGACGAGGAGTTCAAGAAGCAGTCAGAGGAGCTGTCCGCCATCTTTAAGAAGGCCCTGAACAATGACAAGCTGGAGATCAAGGTGGAGAAGTTAAAGAACGGAACCATTTCTTCCATGCTGACTGTGGCCGAGGAAAGCCGGCGGATGCAGGATATGATGAAGATGTACAACATGTACGGCATGGACCCGTCCATGTTTGGCGGCATGGGAGAGACTCTGGTGCTTAATGCCAACCACAAGCTGGTTCAGTATGTGCTGGCCCACGGGGAAGGGGAGAACACCGGCAAGATCTGCGAGCAGCTGTATGATCTGGCGCTGTTAAGCCACGGCACCCTGTCACCGGAGCGCATGACCGGCTTTATCGCCCGCACCAACGAGATCATGATGATGCTGGCGGAATGAGATAAAATACCAGCCAGATAAACCCTTACCAGCGATTATTGCCTGTCTCCATATTGAATTATCTGAAATATATGCTATAATAAGTAGTAATTAAAACTACGTATTATGGTAGGAATATTTCAGGAGGATACACATGGGCTATAAGATTATTGGGGATAGCTGCCTGGACCTGACAGAGGCGCTGAAAAAGGATTCCCGTTTCCAGACAGTGCCGCTGACATTGCAGGTGGATGAGCATATGGTAACTGATGATGAGACCTTTGACCAGAAGGCATTTATCGGGCTGGTGAAGGCCAGTCCCAACTGTCCCAAAAGCGCCTGCCCTTCACCGGAGGCATATAAGGAGGCTTATGAGTGTCCGGAGGAGGACGTGTTTGTTATTACATTGTCCAGTCACTTAAGCGGGTCCTTTAACAGTGCCAGGGTGGGGAAGGAGCTTTACGAAGAAGAGCATGGGAAGAAGAATATTCTGGTGATTGATTCCGAGTCAGCCTCCTCCGGGGAGCTGAATATTGCCCTGGCGATTATGTCCCTGTATGACCAGGGGCTGGAGTTTGACCAGGTGTCGGAGCGGATTCTGAACATGCGGGACCAGCAGCAGACCTATTTTGTCATTGATTCCCTGGAGCCTCTCAGGAAGAATGGCCGTCTTACCGGACTTCAGGCCTTCTTTGCCACGGCACTTAACATCAAACCGGTGATGGGAGCAGACCATGGAGTCATTGTCAAGCTGGACCAGGCCAGGGGAATCAGCCGGGCCTTTGCCCGGATGGCAGAGCTGGCCACGAAGAAAGCAGGGAAACCGGAAGAGAGGGTGGCGGTTATCGCCCACTGCAACTGCCCGGACCGGGCCATGCAGGTCCGGGAGGAGCTGGAGAAGCGGGGCAGCTACAGCCGGATCGTGGTAACGGAGACTGCCGGGGTGGCCACCATGTATGCCGGGGACGGCGGGGTGATACTGGCAGTGGGATAGAAGCAGCAGATATAGGAGCAGTGCCGGGGGCAGAGAAAGCCCCCGGTTTTTTCGTGTGCCTGGTGGGCTCATGTTCTAACAGATGAAAGGCACTAGTCCGCCTGGTAAAGGGAAGTATAATGTTTGGGAAAGTGACGGGTATTTTTTATGCATGTGACAGTAAAACAAGGCTCAGAGAAATGGGGAATTTCAGATAGATTAGAAGTGGAGGTCACGAAATGGCAGAAAGTCAAAATATAGTTTCCGGTAAACTATGATGGAGAATATCATTATAGAAGCGGCAGTACAAAACAATTGCTGCGGGGAAATGCATTGACTAATTTTTTGAACGACAAAAGGAGATGCAGCTATTACTACCACCGAAATGGCCCGGCGGACCCATGAGTAGTAGATGCGTCGTAACAGTTCAGATAGGTCTGCGCGTTCACCGCGCTGACCGTAAGAAAACGCAGCAGTCGCGGGCATACGGCCTATCGCGTCAGCGATTCTGAATGGCTGTATGCTGTAACAGTTCAAGGGGTATCTGAACTGTTACGATGCGTCAATACAATCCCTCCTGTGTTGGAAATATTGCTTGCCAATCGGGTAAAATTAGATTATAACAGAGTATGCAGGGTCTGGGGGCGGAAATGCTGTTTTTTAACAGGGCTTTAGCAGGAGATGATCTGGAATATGAAAATAGGAACACTGGTGGTTTTGGCAGGGATGGCAGCCATGATGCTTGGAGGCTGCGGACAAGGTAAGTATGAACGGATTGGACTGCCTGGAGAAACGGGGGCGCTGGCGGAGACAGTGGAAATCCGGATCGGGGAGCCGGGCGGGAACCGGGACCAGGAAGACGGAGGCCATGGGCAGGCGGGCCAGGAAGGCGGGGACCGGGACCAGGAGGCGGGCCAGGAAGGCGGGGACCAGAAGCAGGCCGGGCAGGAAGACGGAACCCAGGAGCAGGCCGGGGAAGACGGTGAGATCACCCTGCTGTTTGGCGGGGATGTGTATCTGTCGGACCATGTACTGGGGGCCTGGGAGGCTGCCGGGGGAATCCAGGGGGTGCTGGATGAGGGATACCGGCAGGTCATCGGCCAGGCGGATTATTTCATGGTGAACCAGGAGTTTCCCTTTAGCAGCCGTGGGGTCCAGGCACCGGATAAGCAGTTTACCTTCCGGCTGCCGCCGGAGCGGGTGGAAATCTTCGGACAGATGGGAATTGACGGGGTGACTTTGGCCAACAACCATGCCCTGGATTTCGGGCAGGAGGCTCTGCTGGATTCCTGTGCCGTGCTGGATGAGGCAGGGATTGGCCATACCGGAGCCGGGGAGAATCTGGAGGAGGCCAGCCGGGAGATCAGTCTGGAGCTGTCCGGCAGAAAGATCGCCGTGATCGGAGCTACCCGGGTGATTCCGGTCAGCACCTGGGCAGCCGGGAACCACCATGCAGGCATGCTGGCAACCTATGACCCGGCTGTGCTTCTGGAGCGTATCCGGCAGCTGAAACAGGACCATGACTATGTGATGGTGTATGTCCACTGGGGAATCGAGCGGGACCAGATGCCCCAGGAATACCAGAGAACCCTGGGCCGCCAGTTCCTGGATGCCGGGGCAGACCTGGTGGTAGGGGCCCATCCCCACGTACTCCAGGGAATCGAGTATCTGGACGGAAAGCCGGTGGTCTACAGTCTGGGAAACTTTGTCTTCGGAAGCTCCATTCCCAGAACCATGCTGCTGGAGGTGACCATTCCGGCAGAGGGCCGGGAGGGTGAGCTGAAGCTGCGGGTGATTCCAGGCACCTCCTCGGCAGGCTACACCCGGATGCATCAGGAGCCGGAGGCCCTGGAAGAGTTTTACCGGTATCTGGAGGGAATCTCCTTTGGGACCGTGTACGGGAACGACGGAACCGTGATCAGGGACCGGCACGGACAGTAACGGCAACCCTCTAACAAAACCTTAACAAAATAAAAGAATATTCTATTGTCCCGCCAGACCGGATTGTGTTATACTTTTTACAATCCGGAAGGACCGGAGCGGTTATAATCCAGATTGTCGGAAAGTGACAGAAGGGAGAGAAACATGAGAGCAGAAGAGACCATAAAGCTGCTGGAAACGGAGAATGCCAGGAAGGTGCTGGCAAGATTATATGGGGAAAACCAGGTGGAGGCCAACCAGGCCCGCTACCGTGACCTGATCGGGAAGTTCCGGGAGAATTACGGGGACCGGGATATCCGGATCTTCAGCTCACCAGGCCGGACCGAGATCAGCGGCAACCACACGGACCACAATCACGGCAAGGTGCTGGCCGGAAGTATCAATCTGGACTGTGTGGGGATTGGGGCAGTCAACGAGTGTTCTGAGGTCAACATCATCAGCGAGACCTTTAACCAGAAGTTTACCATTGATTTAAACCATCTGGAGCCCAGCAGGGATAAGGCCGGAACCCTGGATCTGGTCCGGGGCCTTCTGAAAGGCTTTGCGGAGCACGGATATAAGATCGGCGGCTTTGATGCCTACATTACCAGCAATGTGATCAGCTCGGCAGGAGTCAGCTCTTCGGCGGCATTTGAGATGCTTCTGTGTTCCATGATCAACAAGTTCTTTAATGACAGCCGGATGGATACGGTTGCCTATGCCCATGTAGGGAAATATGCGGAGAATGTGTACTGGGACAAGGCCTCCGGCCTTCTGGACCAGATGGCCTGCGCCGTAGGCGGACTGATTACCATTGATTTCCAGGACCCGGCTGCTCCGGTGGTGGAAAAGATCGACTTTGATTTCGCATCCCGGGACCACAGTCTCATAATCGTCCAGACCGGCAGAGGCCACGCGGATCTCAGCGCGGATTATTCCTCGGTTCCCGGCGAGATGAAGAAGGTTGCGGGATTCTTCGGCAAGGAGGTCTGTGCCCAGGTGACCGAAGAGCAGGTGATCGGAAATCTGGCCCAGGTCCGGGCCTTTGCCGGAGACCGTTCGGTTATGCGTGCCCTTCATTTCTTTGAGGAAAATAAACGGGTGGAGGCAGAGGTGGCGGCCTTAAAGGAAGGCAGGTTCCAGGAATTTCTGGAGCTTATTACCGCTTCGGGAAATTCGTCCTGGAAGTGGCTGCAGAACTGTTACACCAACAGCAATTACCAGGAGCAGGGCATTTCCGTGGCTCTGGCGCTGACGGAGCTGTACATAGCCGGAAAGGGACGGGGCGCCTGCCGGGTTCACGGAGGCGGGTTTGCAGGGGTGATCATGGCCATGCTGCCCAATGATATTACGGATGAGTATATTGCCTATATGGAGAAGGCTCTGGGAGAAGGATGTGCCTACCGGATGAGCATTCGTCCTTATGGGGCAGTCTGTGTGAATGATGTAATGGAAAGCGTATAGCAACACATCGTAGGTAACAGGGCGGAGGAAGCAGAATCCGCCCTCTTTTCTTTTGGGCGAAAATGTGCTATGATGACCTTCGGACAGAAGGAAAGGCAGAATACATGAGATTCAAAAAAAGTTTGATTGTGTTACTTTACATAGGAATGCTTCTGGGCTGTATGGGGATCGTCTGGCTTGTGGGATATCTGGCCGGGGAAGGTCCAGGCAGGGAGCATTCCACGAAAGAATGGACTCAGGAATCGGAATCCGGGACGCCGCCGGAGACCTGGGTTCCGGCGACGCCTTCGGACTGGGAGGAATCCCGGGAGACAGAGGGCAACGATGCGGAATCCGGGGATTCCCAGAAAACAGGAGAGACGGAGGGCAGCGGGGACCGGACCGGCGGCCTGGGCCAGAGACCGGGGCAGGCCCAGAACAAGCCCCAGGAGGTTCCGGAGCCGGAACCTTACATACCGCCTGCGCTGATGCTGGCTTCGGATCTTCATTACATGAGCCGTGCCACCCATGACGGCGGGAAGGAATTCTGGCAGATGATGACCCGGGACGACGGGAAGGTCAGCATCTACAGTGAGGAAATTGTGGATGCCCTGGTGGAGGAGGCAGTCCGGACCCGGCCCTCGGCCCTGGTACTGACCGGGGATATTACCCTTAACGGGGAGCGGATCAGCCACCAGGCCCTGGCCGGAAAGCTGCAGAAGGTGCAGGATGCCGGGATTCCGGTGCTGGTGATTCCCGGCAACCACGATATCAACAACCACCATGCGGCTACCTATTTCGGAGAGACCCGCCAGGGGGCAGAGTATCTGCCGGATGGGGAAGCATTTCTGGAAATCTACCATTCCTTCGGCTATGACCAGGCGGCAAGCCGGGACCCGGCTTCTCTCAGCTATGTGTACCATCTGGATGACACCCACTGGATGATGATGCTGGATTCCTGCCAGTATGAGGAGGTGAGCCAGGTCAACGGACGGATTCGCACAGAGACCCTGGAATGGATGGAGGACCAGTTGGAGCTGGCCAGGGAGCAGCAGGCAGTGGTGGTGCCGGTGGCCCACCACAATCTCCTGTCCGAGAGCCGGATGTACAAGACGGAATGTACCATGGAGAACCACCAGCAGGTGATCCGTCTGCTGGAAAGGTATGAACTGCCCTTGTATGTCAGCGGCCATCTCCATGCCCAGAGGATCAAGAAGCACAAGGAGGCTCCCGGGGTGGAGGAGGCGGCCTATGGGATCACCGAGATCGTGCTGTCGCCCTATGCCATTCCCCCCTGCCAGTATGGGTATCTGGCCTGGCAGGAGGATGGGACCATGGCTTTTGAGACCAGGCAGGCAGATGTGGCCAGGCTGGCGGCGGAGCGGGGGATGGAGGACCCGTTTCTGCTGAATTTTCAGCAGGAGGCCCCGGAGTTTATGAAGGGGATGATTCAGGACCAGGTGAAGAAGACGGTTCACGGTGTGCCTGATGACCTGAAAGAGCGGATGACCCGGCTGTATGCGGAGGTGTACTACGATTACTGTGCCGGCAACGGTGTGGAGTGGGGAGATGTGAAGAACACCTCCGGATATACCTTGTGGCAGCGGGTGGCGCCGGACAATAAATATGTAGGGGAGATGGGGGAGATGGTGGCGGACGTGGAGAAGGAGCAGAAGCGGTGGGAGTGGGAAGGGGCGGCGGAAAATCCGCCGGAAAATCCGCCGGAGATGCCGGTTAGGGAGTGAGCGGAGGGTTACCCAAGGGACTATCAGGTAGGGAGATCCGGGCAGATTCTGACGATTCCTTTATACATGGCGTTTCTTCTGACTGGCGTTTGACCAGGGCTACTGCCGTTTTCGAAACTCCCGTGGTGTCATTCCGAACTTCTGCCGGAATACCCGGTTAAAGTAGGAGAGATTCTCAAAGCCCGTGGCCGCGGCCACGGCCAGGATGGTATCCTCGGAGGCCAGCAGCAGCCGGGAGGCGATGGTGAGCCGGTAGTCCCGTAGGTAGGCGGTAAAGGACATGCCAAAGGTGTTCTTGAAAAATTTCATAAAATGAGACTGGCTGAAGCCGCTGGCTTCGGCCATTTTTTGAATGGTCAGAGGTTCTGCGTAGTGCTGCTCCAAGTATTTCAGGATCTGGCGCATCCGGTCCAGTGTCTTCTGGCGGCTGCTCTGGGACGGAGGCGTGCTGACCAGGTGCAGGTTATATAACAGAAAGAACAGTTCAAACAGCTTCCCTTTGATAAACAGTTCATAGGCCTCCGGGAAGGTGCGGCGGATGGCATCAATCTGGTCTAAGCAGGCGGCGGTCTCCTGGTAGCCGGCCATGCCGGGGCAAAGCTGGAGGGGCAGCGCCACCTGCCGGTGGATCACAGGGGAAAGATATTTTTCCCAGGAAACGTCCATCTGGCGTGTATTGAGAAGGCTTAAAGGGAAAATAATATTTTCGTATTCCATGGATTCCTGCCGGTACTGCTGAATCAGGTGAAGCTGTCCGGGACAGATGAAGATAATATCCCCGGCCCGGACCTTGCAGGGGATAAAGTCCACAGACACGGTACCCATGCCTTTCTTGACATAGACCAGTTCCATATCCTCATGCCAGTGAAGGGGAACCTGGGTGAAATCATGGGGAATGGAGCAGGGATAGGTCAGATAGGGAAAGCCGGAATTCCCTTCCGGAAAATGTTCATGATAGTTTTCGTACTCGATAATATTCATAAAAACGTCCTTTCCCGGGAATAGAATCCATAATAATGATAGGATTGTATCATATTTGCCGGGGATAATGCAAGAAAAAAATCAGGAAATCGGATATAATACTCCCATAGTCCAGCCGTGGGGCGATCCTGGCAGAAAAGCCGAAAACAGGAAGCCGGCACGGCGTCCAAGAAAGGAAGGTATAAGATGAATCTTTCAGAAAGACTGGTCAGAGCCTGCAAAAAACCGGTGGCAGAGTGCAGCAGCCGGGAACTGTATGAAGGACTGATGACTCTGGTTCAGGAGGAAGCAGAGCACAAGGAAAGCAACGAAGGCAAGAAGAAAATATATTATATTTCCGCGGAATTCCTTATAGGAAAGCTGTTGTCCAACAACCTGATCAACTTAGGATGGTATGATGAGGTGCGGGATCTGCTGACAGCAGCCGGCAAGGATCTGTGTCAGGTGGAGGAGGCTGAGCCGGAACCCTCCCTGGGCAACGGAGGCCTGGGACGGCTGGCAGCCTGCTTCCTGGATTCTATGGCATCCCTGGGGCTTAACGGAGCGGGCATTGGCCTGAACTACCATTTCGGGCTCTTTAAACAGGAGTTTGCAGACGGGCTCCAGAAGGAGATGCCCAATCCCTGGATTGAGGAGAAGACCTGGCTGAAACGGACGGAGGTCAGCTATCCGGTACAGTTTGGCGGACTGACGGTCCATTCCAGGCTCTATGACATTGCAGTCACCGGATACCGGAACCGGACCAACCGGCTCCATCTGTTTGATGTGGAGAGTGTGGATGAGACCATGGTGGAGGAAGGCATTTCCTTTGACAAGGAGGAGATTGCCAGGAACCTGACCCTGTTCCTGTATCCGGATGACAGCGACGAGGCCGGGCGGAAGCTGCGGATCTATCAGCAGTATTTTATGGTAAGCAATGGGGCAAGGCTGATTCTGGATGAGTGCGTAAAGAAGGGCTGTACCCTCCATGACCTGCCGGATTATGCGGTGATCCAGATCAATGATACCCACCCGTCCATGGTGATTCCGGAGCTGATACGGCTTCTGACGGAGCGGGGCATTGACTTTGACGAGGCTGTGGAGATCGTGAAGAAGACCTGCGCCTACACCAACCACACCATTCTGGCAGAGGCTCTGGAAAAGTGGCCCATGGCATACTTAAAGGAAGTGGTGCCCCAGCTGGTGCCCATTATCGAGATCCTGGATGACCGGGTCCGCCGGAAGGTGGAGGATACAGAGCTGGCCATCATTGACAGCAAGGACCTGGTCCATATGGCCCACATGGATATCCACTATGGATTCAGTGTCAATGGGGTGGCTTACCTGCACACGGAGATTCTCAAGAATACGGAGCTGAAAAAGTTCTACGACCTGTATCCGGAGAAGTTCAACAACAAGACCAACGGAATCACCTTCCGCCGGTGGCTTCTCCACTGCAACCATGCCCTGTCGGATTTTATTACAGAGAAGATCGGGGCCGGATACAAGACAGACGCCACGAAGCTGGAGGAGCTGGAGGCATTTACAGACAGGGAAAGTCTCAAGAAGCTGCTGGAGATCAAGCATCACAACAAGCTGGCGTTAAAGCAGTATCTTAAGGAGACCCAGGATATTGACGTGGATGAGAACTCCATCTTCGACATCCAGATCAAACGGCTCCACGAGTACAAGCGCCAGCAGATGAATGCGCTGTATGTGATCCACAAGTATCTGGAGATCAAAAAGGGCAAGGTTCCGGCTACGCCCATTACGGTGATCTTCGGAGCCAAGGCAGCCCCGGCCTATGTGATTGCCAAGGATATTATCCACCTGATCCTCTGCCTGGAGAAGCTGGTGAACCAGGACCCCCAGGTAAGCCCCTACTTGAAGGTGGTGATGGTGGAGAACTACAATGTGACCAAGGCGGAGAAACTGATCCCGGCCTGCGATATTTCGGAGCAGATTTCCCTGGCATCCAAGGAGGCCAGCGGCACCGGCAACATGAAGTTTATGCTGAACGGTGCGGTGACCTTAGGAACCCTGGACGGTGCCAATGTGGAGATTGCGGACCTGGTGGGCAAGGAGAATATTTACATCTTCGGAGAGACCAGCGAGACGGTGATCCAACATTATGCCAAGGCGGATTACGTATCCAGGGATTATTACGACCAGGATGAGGATATCAAAGAGGCTGTGGATTTTCTGGTAGGAGAGGAACTCTTAAAGATCGGTCAGGAGGAGAATCTGAAGCGTCTCCACGACGAGCTTCTTAAGAAGGACTGGTTCATGACCCTTCTGGATTACCGGTCTTATGCCAGGGCCAGGGAACAGGCCTACAAGGACTATGAGGACAGGGAGAGCTGGGCCAGGAAAATGCTGGTGAACATCAGCAAGGCCGGGTTCTTCTCCTCAGACCGGACTATTGCAGAGTACGACCGGGATATCTGGAAGCTGGAATAGCAGAAGAAAGGCTGTGAAAAAAGTCATGGAAAAGACTTTTTTCACAGTCTTTTTTTGAGTTATTGGTCACTTATTAGAAAAAACATTAAATATACTAAAAATTCTGTATTAAGGTGTTTACAAATCGTTAAGAAATTAGTAGAATAGAAATAAGAGAGAAGGGCAATTCCGGCAGAAGTGCAGGTAAGGCCCGGACCGTGAGCGGGAAGAGGGGGGATATGAAAAGAAAGAGATTCAAGCGCTGTTTTCAATGGTATCGGCTTTTTTCATGATGTTTGTAACGCACAGGAGGGAGATTGTATGGGCGTGTGCCGGAATACAACTGGCCGTGGAAAGCGGCCTCCGGCAGTTCCCCTGCATGCTCCGGTTACCCGCCAAGGGAATGGAGGTTTTTATGAGAAAAGGCTACAGAATATGTTTGATACTTTTGATTTTGGCTGCCATGGCCGGCTGTTCCGGGGGACCGGGAAGCGAGACCATGGACTTCCAGGCCGAGAGGGAGTGGAAGGCTCCAGAACCGGCTGTGGGAACCAGGCCCAGAATCCTGTTTGTGGGAAACAGTCATACGTTTTACAATAATCTGCCGGGAACCTTTATCAACATTGTCCAGACCATGGGACATAAGAGTGAGGTGTTCGAACTGGCCCAGGACTATTATTCCCTGGAGAAATTCGCGGATACGGAGAATGAGGTAGGGGCCCTGCTTGACAAGACCGTGGTAGGGAAAAAGTGGGATTTTGTGGTGCTCCAGGAGAATTCGTCGGTGGCCATGTCCGACTCGGCGGAGGAGAACATGTATCCCTATGCCAGGGTTCTGGACGAGAAGGTCAAGTCTTCGGGAGGGCAGACCGCCTTCCTCATGACATGGGCTCCCAGGGACGGTATCAAGGAGGGCTTTAAAAAGCAGAGCCTGGAGCAGCTCCAGTCCGTAATGGCAGAGAATTACATGGCAATCAGCGACGAGCTGAACGGACTGCTGATTCCTGCCGGAATCAGCTTCATGCGCTGTATGAAACAGTATCCGGATATTGAGCTGTGGGCTCCAGACGGATATCATCCTTCTCCGGCAGGTACTTACCTGGCCGCCTGCACCATCTATGCCACCGTGTACCAGGAATCCCCGGAAACCTGCAACTATTTCGGGGAGCTGGAGATGGAAGAGGCCCACAAGCTCCAGAAAATTGCCGCAGAGCTTGTGCTGGGAGGCAGCAAAAAGACATCTGCCAGAGCCGGCAGCAAAGATGAAACAGAACTTTAAAACAGCCTGGACAGAGGGGATGCCGCGTTTGCGGCATCCCTTCTGTCCGGCCGGTCCCCAAAGGGAGGCGGAAAACTGATTTTCGGCCCGGGGCCAGGCTTTGGAGCTTGGTCATAAACGGACGGTTCCGGTGGCAATGGTCTCCCGGAATACCTGGTCATGCTCCACGAATACCATGGTGGGGGCAAATTCCAGAATCAGCTGTTCCACCTGCATCCGTGAATAGAGATCTATATAATTCAAAGGTTCGTCCCACACATACAGGTGTGCCTGCTGGCAGAGACTGGCTGCCAGAAGCACCTTCTTCTTCTGTCCGGCAGAAAAATCCGCCATATCCTTCTCAAACTGTACCCGCTGAAAATCCATTTTCCGGAGAACCGCCTTGAAAAGGCTTTGGTCTATCTGCCGCCGGGCGGCAAAGTCAGTCAGGCTGCCGGCCAGCCAGGAGGTGTCCTGGGGCACATAGGAGACGATCATCCCGGAGCCGGTGGTTACGGTGCCTGTGTGGGGAACCGGCTCTCCCAAAAGCAGCTTTAGCAGGCTGGTTTTTCCGCTTCCGTTGGGGCCTTCCAGAGCCAGCCGGTCTCCCCGGCAGACGGCAAAGGTCACCGGAGGGAAAAGGCCGGCATCCTGAGCCCCATCCTGGTCCGGCCCTGTACCATAGGCGATGGTAACGGCAGAAAAGGAAGCCAGGGTATCCGCATGGTAGGAAAGGGGCAGAAGCTTGAGACTTTCGGCAGTTTCCGCATTTTTCAAAAGAGCGGACTTCTGCTGGATGGCCTGCTGCTGTCTGGCTTCGATATTCTTGGACCGTTTCATCATCTTGGCAGCCTTGTGGCCCACGTAGCCCTTGTCCGCGGCGCCGATTTTGGAGGCTTCCACCTGGTCAGACCACTGGGAGGACCGTCTGGCTGCCTGCTGGAGACGGCGGATATCCTTCTTTAAGTGGTCATTCCGGGCCTGCTCATGTGCCTGCTGCCGCTGAAAATTGGTCATCCAGGAGGAAAAGCTTCCGGCCTGGATTTCCATGCCGGTCCGGTTCAGGGCCAGGATATGGTCCACGCACCGGTCCAGAAACTGCCGGTCATGGGACACCAGGATAAAGCCTTTCTTTCTTTGCAGGTAGGCGGACACCATATCCCTGGCCTCCTTGTCCAGATGGTTGGTAGGCTCGTCGATCAGCAGGAAATGGCCGGGATTTAAGAACAGGGCCGCTAAAAGCACCCGGGTCTGTTCCCCGCCGGACAGGGTATCAAAGGGCCGCCACAGCGCCCCGGATTCCATGCCAAGAAGGGAAAGCTCCCGGACCAGCTCCCATTCCTGGGCCTGGGGACAGACCTCCCCAAGGATTTCCCCGGTAAACCGGCTTTTGTCCGGCACCAGATAGGGAAAGTAGTCAAAGGGTACGGTGCCAATGATCCTGCCGCTGTACTCATAAGCACCCAGCAGAAGGTTGAGAAAGGTGGTTTTTCCCCTGCCGTTGCGGCCTACAAAGCCCAGCTTCCAGTCGGTGTCGATCTGGAAATTCAGATTTTCGAAGACAAGGTCACCGCTTGAAGGGTAGGAGAAGGAAAGGTTCTCTATTTTAATCATGGACATACTGGAAATTCTCCTTTCAATACACGTGCGCCCCGGGTCCACAAAAAACAGGCCCCAGGAAAGAAGGTTCCTGGGGCTCAGCCAAAACACATTGAAAGGGATGCCAGAACCGGAGGGTCTGACAGTATCTGGTATGGGTGAGAGGATGGATCACTTTCCTGCAAAGGGGGCAGCACAAACAAAGTGTAATACACTGCCATATAGGTTTCTCATTATTTGCAGGAAATGTTGAACATCCTTTCACCCCTTTCATACGGAAATTTGCGGTCCGCCTGCCGGTCTGCTGGAAAAGACCGGATGCCGGACGGGATTTAGTGTACCATAGTCCGGCAGAATATGCAAGAGGAAATTTTCAGCAGACTGCGCTTACCGGCCGGCCAGGGAGGGACTGGGGGGCTGGTGTTCTTCCACCACCCGGTCATACCGGTAGGCGGAGAAGACGAATCCCAGCAGGGCCATGTTAAATACCATACTGATCCGGCCTTCGGAAATCATGGGCAGACTGGTAAAGTTTGCATACTGGTAACCCAGATTCCCCAGCACATACAGAAGGCTCTGGCCCAGAAGACAGAAGCCGCAGCTGCAGGCCAGGGAGAAGGCCAGCTTCCCCCGGACAGCCCGGATGCAGGCAAACAGCACCAGATAGAATCCGGCCATGATCCCCACCAGCAGGACCCCAAAAAGCCTGCCATACAAAAGCATGGTCACAGCGATCAGATAGTTGTTGTGGTAATGCTGGGGCAGTATGTCCCACAGGGTCACGCTGGACTGGTCAAAGTGGATAAACCGGGGAGAACCGCCGGCCTCCTTCCGTTTCCGCAGGGCCTGGTCAAAGGCATCCTGGTCTGCCTCCGTCTTTAAGCCGGTGGCATCCATGCCGATCTGCAAGGGGTCCCGGTCTGCAAAGTACCAGGCACCGGTGCCGTAATCCATCAGCTCCTGGGAACTTAAGTCCAGGCCGCCTATGGCCGGGGTTCTGGACAGCAGCTCCCGGATCAATACATTGTTGTAGGAGTCCTCCCAGGTACTGTGGACAAAAGCCTCCGGCCGGACAAAGGTTCTGACTGCCAGCAGACGCTCCGGGGAGGAGACGAAAAATCCGCCCATAAGCAGGATTCCTGCTGCCAGAGCCCCATATAAGCCGCTTCTGGAACAGGTTCCCGGCCTGTGATCCAGAATCCCCCGGTGGATCATGGCCCAGAAGGTGGCGGCCAGGGTAAAGGCAAGAACCAGGGAGCCGGAGAGCCCGAAGCTCCGGGTCATATGGCAGTAGTATCCAGTGAGCAGGGCAAAGCACAGGACAAAGATCCCCAGAAGGGTCCGGACTCCGCAGCGCCGGAGCTTATACGCCAGAAGAACCAGGGCCGGACCCAGCATCAGCAGGGAGTAATAGCCAGTAATATGGCGGCCCTGGCAGCTCCGGTACGTCAGGTAAACCTGCAGCAGACAGGCAAGTCCTGCCAGGATCAGAAGCAGCCTGTGGCGGCGGATGGCCAGGGGGCAGCCCTTCCAGGCCGTAAATGCCAGTACCAGGGTGCCGGGCAGGTAGTAGAGAAAGCCGCCGGCCGACTGCTCCGGGCTCCACTGCATCCAGGCGGAAAAGGCAAAGCCAATCAGCAGAAGGACCAGGGTCAGGGCGGTCAGGGCCGGACTGTGGCGGAGTCTGTGGACCTCATTGAGTCCGGCTCCCACGGCCAGAGGGTCCCCCATGGCGCAGACGGCAGCAGACTGGGCAGCCTCCGGGGTCATGCCCTGGGACTCATATTCTTCGGTCAGATCCTGGATATGCTCCCTAAGCTCCTGGCACAGGGAGGAACGAAGGGGGCGGTATGCGATCTGGTCGGCCACCTCGTCAAGAAATAGGGATACCGGGGAGGTGGCAGGATGACTGGAGGAACCAGAGCCGGAGACAGCGGTGCCGCCGGCAGACAGGCTCCGTTTCCCGGGGAAGGACTCCGGGCCGCAATGGACAGGTTCCGTGTTATATGGTTTCACAGGCAAACTGCACACCTCCCATCACCCGGTTGACCGCTGCCTGGTAAGTATCCCACTGGGCGGTCTTCTCCCTCAGCAGTCCACGGCCCTGGGCAGTGATCTGGTAGTATTTCCGCTGGCGGCCATTGTCCGCCAGTTTCTGGACGCTGGTGACAGCACCCTGCTGCTCCAGGCTGTGGAGCACCGGGTACAGGGTTCCCTCCTGAAGGGAGAAGACCTGCCGGCTCTGCTGCTCCAGCTCCCGGATGATCTGGTAGCCGTACATGCTCTGTTGTTCCAGCAGCTTCAGCACCAGCATGGAAGTGCCGAAGGCCATAAACCGTTTATCCATAGAAGAATCCTCCGTAGGTGTGGCAGGTATGCTCCGCCTGGTCAGAACGGAAACATACCTGGATTATCTTGGTATGGACGCATTATACCAAGATAATCCAGGTATGTCAAGGGAATCTTTTTGACGGTTCAGGCATCGTTACTGTTCATGGAAGGGGGCACACAATCTTCAGCCGGCTTCCGGCTTTCCGGAACCGCTCCGCCTGGTCCTCCGGAAGCCGGGAATCTGTAATAATCAGGTCCGCCGCCTCTGCCGGGCAGATCTTCACAAGGCTGGCCTGGCCGAATTTGCTGGCATCTGCCAGGACAATGGTCCGGCTGGCACTGTCCATCATCTGCTTCTGGATTCTGGCTTCGCTGAGTCCCTGGTCGGTACAGCCGATCACCGGGTCCACCCCGGATACGGACATGAAAAAAATATCAATGTGCAGCCGGTCCAGGAGAGGCGGGGAATCATCCACCAGGGTAAATTCTTCTTTGTTGAAAATACCTCCGGTAAGAATGACGGTAAAGCCGGGACAGTCTGACAGAATCAGGAGATTCTGGACGGAATTGGTGATAACGGTCAGCTTCCGGAACCGTTCCTTAAGAGCCAGGGCCATGATCTGGCTGGTGCTTCCGTAGTCCAGGGCAATGACCTGGCCTTCCTTCACCAGGGAGGCAGCGTATTCTGTGATGGCAGCCTTCTGGTCCAGGTTCCGGGAATTGCGGGTCTGGAAGGAAATATAGGAGGGCGCAGCCGGAGAGTCCTCCGGGGAAGCGGCCGGAACCGCGGGAACCGCTCCGCCGTGTACCCGGGTCAGCCGGCCGGACTGCTCCAGACTGTCCAGATCCTTTCTTACGGTTTCCGAGGACACGTTCATACGCCGGACCAGGTCAGCAGTATGGACGGTTCCTTCCTTTTGTAAAAGCTCCAGTATGATGGAGTGGCGCTGGGATGCAAGCATGGGCGCTCCTTTCCTGATGTGAATGAATTTGAATAAAATTATATCACAATATTTCCCAAATAAAAAGTGTGAAACATGCACAAAACCAATTGGATTAAATTGGGAAAATCGTTGAAATTCTTTGTTTTTCTGTAAATGCACTTGAAATAACAATTAAAACCAAGTATACTAAGGGCATAACAAAGAAAAACGCAATGGCAAAAGGAAGGAGATTACAGGTATGAGTAACGAGATGAAGGCGAGGGCAATGAAGGCAGTCCCTAACCGCTGGTTTGTGTTCTGCATCCTGACCCTGTCAGGGGGAATTGCATTTAAACTGTCCTCCATGAAGGATATGTTTTATGTGCCCATGCAGCAGTTTATGGGGCTGACCAACACCCAGATCGGCGGCGCCTTAAGTGCCTACGGAATCGTGCAGACCATTGGCCTGATTGCAGGAATCTATATCTGTGACATGTTCAGCAAAAAGTACATGATCGGCGGTTCTCTGATGGGCTTGGGAATTGTTGGGATTTATCTGTCCACGTTTCCCGGATACTGGGGATTTCTGGCAGCATTTGGCGTTCTGGCCATTCTGGGAGAGGTGACCTACTGGCCGGTGCTTCTAAAGGCAATCCGGCTTCTGGGAGATGAGAAGACCCAGGGCAGAATGTTCGGCTTTCTGGAAATGGGCCGGGGGGTTGTGGATGTGATTGTGGCATCCAGCGCCCTGATGATTTTCCGGATCATGGGAGAGGGGCCGGCAGCTTTGCGGGGCGGACTTCTGTTCCTGTCAGCCATTACCATAGGGGCAGGGGTTCTGTGCCTGCTCTTTGTGCCCAATGACGAGAAGCGGGTGGACGAAAACGGCCAGGAGGTGAACAAAGCCCAGGCAGCCTTCGGGGGAATGCTGCAGGCGCTGAAAAGCGTGGATATATGGGCGGTATCCCTTAACGGATTTACCGTATATTGTATTTACTGCG